>CADBEF010000235.1 GCA_902793555.1 uncultured bacterium
CGCCTCGTCGATCAGAAAGCGCCTCCCCCCGATCCGGCTCACCACGTGGTAGAACCCTTCCCCCTCGGCTTTGACTCTCGGTCGTCTCATGGACCGGTATACTACCACGTCTTGCCTGCCGTTGCAAGCACTTTTTAAGGGACAGACCCCTTTACTTTAGATGCCTGACATAATAACCAAATTCGGAAACGTTGCATTCCGTTTTGACGTTCGGTAGAATATGCCGCAATCTTGTTGTCTTCCATCCCAACCAACCCGGTACCAAAGACATGCCGACCGACATGCGTGCCGTTTCGCCCAAGACCTGATTCACAATTCCCCGTTGCCCGTCAACCACAACCCTCCCAATCACCTGTCGTTCCCATGCGCTACGCCGTCTGCTCCAACGATCCCGCCGTCATCGCCGATTCCCGAGAAGCCGGTTTCGACTATGTCGAAGCTTCCGTCCCGAACCTCGTCAAACCCTTCGATTCGGAAGAGGCTTTCGAGGCGTCCCTCGAAACTTTCCGCGCCGCCGGCCTTCCGATCGAATCCGTCAACCTCTTCCTCCCGCGAGAACTTCGCTGCACCGGACCGGACGCCGTTCCGCAGGACCGCATCGCCGAGTACGCCGAGACGGTTTGCCGCCGCCTCGCCCGCGCGGGCGTTCCGATTCTCGTCTTCGGTTCCGGTGGCGCGCGCAAGCTTCCCGACGGTTGGCCGAAGGAGAAGGCGGACGAGCAGTTCGTCTCGCTCCTTTCCCGTCTCGGGCCGATCGCGGCCCGTCACGGCGTGAAGATCGCCGTCGAACCTCTCGCACGCGTGGAGTGCAACTACTTGAACACGGTCGACGAAGGAGCCGACCTCGCCCGCGCGTCCGGCTCGCCCGCGGTCGGCGTCCTGGCGGACTGCTACCACTGGGCTCGCAACGAGGAGCCGGCGGAGACGATCCTGGCCGCGAAAAACAGTCTCCTCCACGCCCACCTCGCCACGATGCCGTCCCGCAAGGCACCCGGCATCGAACCCTACGATTTCGTTCCGTTCTTCCGCGCCCTCGCCGCCGCCGGTTACGACGCCCGCGTCTCGATCGAAGGCGGGCTTCCCCCGCCCGAGAACCGCGTGGAAGGCCTCCGCGCGGCGCTCGCGATCCTGCGCGCCGCGCACGACGCCGCAATCGCGGCGCCGGCCCCCTAGCCCGCCAACAACGGCTGCTCTATCCGGCGGCTCCGCCGCCGTTTCGCGGCAACGCGGCGCAGTATTCCCCGAAGGTCTCGGCCGCCTCGGCCGCGACCTTCTCGCGCTGGACGCGGACGCCCGCCGCGCGGGCGTCCGCGATCCAGCGGTGCGCGGCGTCGACGCGGCTCTCTCCCCACGGCCAGTCGACGCGCGCCTTTTCGCAAAAAGCGCGACAGTCGTCCCAGTGCAGCAGAATCGCGTGGCGCGGCACGAGCAGCTCGCGGCGCACGCGCGTCGCGTAGGGCTCGCCCTGCTCGGCGGCCTCCCCGGCGGCTCGCTCCATCGCGCGCGCGGCGGCGACGAGCGTCGCGGGCGGCATCCACCCGGAGCAGTCGCGGTGGTAGCACCCGACCGGCACGCCGCCCGCGGCGGGCGGCTCGTTCACGAGCGCGATGTAGCGCAGGACGTGCGGCGCGGCGGCGCTCCCCCAGTAGCCGCGCACGAATTCGCGGATCAGGGCGCGGTCGTCCGCGGCGGGGTCCCAGAGCAGACGGCCGAGGAGCCACGTCCGCAGCGGCGCGAGCTCGCCCGCGCCGGAGCAGGTGTCGCCCTGCTCGAAGAGCCCGACCGCCCCCGCGCCCGCGAAGAGACGGACGTTCGGGCCGAGCGAAAGCAGGTTGGGATGCGGGACGAAGTAGCCGTGGAAGTCCGTCACGTAGTCCCAGACGAAGACCCGCCCCGGCGCGAGCGCGCACCAGTCGCGCAGATCGCGGCGGAAGTCCGCGGCGGCCGGCAGGTCGGCGTCGGCGAGCGGGACGGAGAACGGGCACTCGATGTCGCAGAGGCGCACGAGGACGTTGCGGCGCGGCGCGACGCCCGCTGGCGCGCGGCGCGTGTACTGGTAGGCGAACGTCTCGACCGTGACGCGCGGGAACTCGCGCTCCACCGCCTCCGCGACGCGGTTCACGAAGCGCAGCAGCGGCCCGGCGGGCACGCCGCCCGTCTCCGCCTCCGCGGCGCGGCACGCAGGGCATTCGCACGCGCCCTGCCAGTCGTTCTGGCTCACGGAGAGGAAGTCGCAGTCCGGGTCGGCGCGGAGGACGCGCAGCGTCTCCTCGACGAACGCCGCCTCCATCTCCGGGTTCGTCAGGCACAGCTGCTTCGCGCATCGCTCGCCGCCGACGAGCGAATACCATTCGGGGTGCGCGTCGAAGTGCTTCACGGGCGGGAGGATCTCGAAGAAGGAGTGGTAGGCGCTGCCGCGCCCCTCGAAGAAGTGGAGCCGGTGGCAGCCGCCGAGCTCCGGCGGGACGGACGGCGCGTCGTAGGCCGCGTAGCGGATGCGCGAGACGAAGTTGCCCTTGAGCCAGACGCGGAAGTCGGGGTCGTAGGCGCCGAGCGCGGAGACCTCGCGGTAGCGCAACGGCGGCGCGTGGCGGCGGTCGAGCCGCGGCGCGGGGAGCACCGGCCGCTTCGGCCAGTCGGCCTCCTCCGCGGTCCAGCGCCGCACGCCGTAGCCCTCCTCGAGGAGCGTGTCCACGGCGTAGACCGGCCCGCGGTCCGGATGGCCCGCGAGGACCGTCCCGCCCGCGACGGGCCGCACGAGGATTTCGTCCGGCGCCCAATCGGCGCCGCCCCGCGCAGCCTCCGCCGCGCGCGTCGCGCCGACGAAGAACCCGTATGCGTCCGCCGTCGCGGCGGATTCCGCCGCGATCGGGACGTTGACGCCCGACATCCGGCGGAATCCCTCCGCGAGGCGCGCGGCCGCCGCGCGCTCGACCGCGGTGGGCGCGTCCGGCAGCACGATCTGCTCGGCTCCGCTCCCGGCGCCGAGCGCGGCGGGGATGGACCAGCCCGCCTGTTCGAGCATCTCCTCGGCGCGCTCGGGCGCGACGCCGGCGAGCGTCCCGACGATGCCGACCATGCGCGCGCGGAGCTTTTTGTTCGACGGCCGCAGGTTCACCATGAGGTTCCCGAGGACCTTGCCGGTCTTCGCCATCGCGCAGGTGGAAACCATGTTGAGGACCATCTTCTGCGCGTTGCCGGCCTTGAGGCGGGTGGACCCCGCCACGACCTCCGCGCCGGTGTCGACGACGATCGGCAGGTCCGCCGCGCGCTCGATCGGCGTGGCGGGGTTGGAGCTGAGGCTCGCCGTCCGCGCGCCGCGCTCGCGGGCCGCCTCGAGCGCGCCGACGACGTAAGCCGCGCCGCCGGCGGCTGAGACGCCGAGCACGAGGTCGCGCGGGCCCGGGACGAGCGCGAGCAGGTCGCGGCGGCCGGCCGCGGCGTCGTCCTCGACGCCCTCCGCGGCGCGGAACATCGCGCCCGCGCCGCCGGCCATGAGCGCGACGACGGTGCCGGGATCGGCGCCGAACGTCGGCGGGCACTCCGCGGCGTCGAGGACGGCGAGCCGGCCCGAGGTGCCGGCTCCGACATAGATGATCCTTCCGCCCGCGGCGAGCGCGGCGGCCGCGGCGTCGACGACCCGCGCGACCTGCGGCAGCGCCTCGCGCACCGCGTCGACCGAGCGCCGGTTCGCCTCGTCCATCAGCCGGAGCATCCCGTCCGTTCCGGCCTTGTCGAAATCCTTCGTGGCGGGGTCGCGTTCCTCCGTGCGGAGGCGGGTCGGTTCGTGGCGGGGTTCGTTCATCGGCGGAAACGGTCCGGGTTGCGGCGGGAAAGCGCCGAATCAGTCCCACGCCGTCGGTTTGCGCGGCGGCAGCGGCGGGAGCGGAAGGTCGTACAGGGTTTCGTCCTCGGCGAAGGGCGCGGCCGGCTCGGCGCCGGCCTCCGCGCGGAGCGCGGCGGCGCCTTCCTCGAACGCGCGGTCCACGGCGGCGCCGAGAGCCGCGGCGTCCCCGCCCGCCTCGACGCGGCGCAGCGCGTCCGCGATCTCCGGCGAGAACGCGACGCCGCCTTCGCGCGCGGCCTCGCGCAGC
>CADBEF010000236.1 GCA_902793555.1 uncultured bacterium
TAGGCGGTCGGGCGCACGATCGCGACGTGGCGGAACGGCGCCTCGCGCGCGAGGTCGAGCGCCGGCACGCGGTGGCGCACGGGGCCGCACTGCTGCGCGACGACGGGGTGGCGGCCGTCGCGCCGCACCGGCGTCGCCGAGAGCCCGAGGAAGAAGCGCGCGCGGAAGCGGTCCGCCACGCGCTCGAACGTCGCCGCCGGGAGGCCGTGGCATTCGTCGACGATCACGAATCCGTATCGCATCGCGCCCAGCTCGGCGTCGGGCCGGCGCAGGAGACTCTGCAGGATCGCCACGTCGATCCGGCCCGTCGTGCGGCGGCGCGCGCCGCCGCCGATCCGGCCGATGTCTCGCTCGCGCAGACCGAGGAACTGCGCGAGCCGGGCGATCCACTGGCGCTGGAGCGTGACGCGGTTCACGACGACGAGCGCGCTCCGCCCGCGCGCCGCGACCATCCACGCCGCGAGGACCGTCTTGCCGAACGCCGTCCCCGCCTCCAGCACGCCGGCGTCGTGCCGCATCATCGCTTCCGCCGCGGCCTTCTGCTCCGGCCGCAGCTCGCCCTGGAACGCAACCTCCAGCGCTTCCCCCTCCTCCCGCGCGTCCTTCACCCGTAACTCCGCCCCCATCCGCCGCAGTGCCGTGCGTGCGGCGTCCAAGCATCCGCGGGGAAGGGAGAGACATGGCTCCTCATCGCCCGTAGCCTTTTCTTTCTTGACTTCACCTTCGGTTTGTGGTTGACTCATGCCCGAAGCAGGCGGGGTGGCGTCAGCCGCTCGATTGGGAACCACCCGTTTTGCTGCCTCGGCGAGCGGCATCAGCCGAGACGTTTCTATTTCTTTCTCCAGCGCGTCCCGCTGGATGGCGTCGCGCTGCGCCTCGTCCGCCGGAACGATCGTCCCGTCCGCGATCTGCGCCGCGAGGACCGACCCGACGACGCCCGCGGTCGATCGGCATCGCCTCGATGCGAGCATGGGACTCGATGCGCGGGATGCCACGGACGGGACGCCGCGTGCGCTCGGCGTCCTCGAACACCGGCGAGAGGAACGCTGCCGTCTCCTCCAGCGCCGCCGCCGCGCCGGACGGCAGCTCCGCGAGCGGAATGCGGAGGCGGTCCGAGAGGGTCCCGCTGACGCGGGAATGCACAATGAACAATGCGGAATGCACAATGTTCTGACTCCCGGCATTGTTCATTGTGCATTGTGCATTTTGCATTGTGCATTGTTCCCGATCGACCGGCGCGACCGGATGGATCCGCCCCCGCGCGGATGCGACGATCCGCTCGACACGCGGAGGGTCGAGGACCGTCGCGGCGGAGAGTGCGACCCACGGATCCGGCGCGGGCGCGAGCGTGGCGGGGTCGAGCGGCACGCCGAGGCCGCGGCGGCGCGCCTCGCCCTGGAGCGGAAGCGGAACCGGCACGCCGGGACCCGTGACGGGCAGCGTCGCCTGCTCGGGGAAGATTCCGTCCCATGCGGAGAACGGGATCTCCGCTCCCGCGCGGCGTGCGGCCGTGAGACACGCGGAGACGAGCGACCGCGCCAATCCCGCCGGAACGGGGGATGTGAAGAACCACCAGAGGACGAACCCGTCGCCGGAGAGGGCCGAAGTGACGGTCGCGGGCGCGCCGATCCCGGTCGCGGCATGCATAATCTCACGAAGAGAACGCAGAGACGCCTGCTCCGGCCCGTCCCGCGTCGCCCGTCTCGCGTCGTGAATCTCGAGCCGCAAGTCCGGCGAGCCGCGCGGAAGCGCGGTCGCCGGGACTTGCAAGGCCGCCACCCGGCAGTCGTCCCCGACTAGGATCGGATACCCGCCGAGGGCGAAGGGCTTGCCGGAGGGCGTCGCGCCGAGCAGGTGCCAGCGGACGATTTCGTCCGAGAGCGAAATCCACGCGCGGTTGCGGCACGCGGAGCAGCTCTTCGCGGGCTTGACGCAGAAACCGGGGCGCCACTCGTTGCCGCACGCGGGGGCGAAGCCGCTGCGGCCCGTGTTCCGGCTCGTCCAGCGCTTCGCCCAGGCGTCCGTCCGGCACGCGAAGCGCGCGCGGAAGAGCGCGAGCTTGTCGGCGTAGCAGGACGCCATCGACACGCGGCCCGGGGGCGGCGGAGGTCGCGGCGGGGACCAGGGCATTACGGGAACAGCCGGTCGACGACGTCGTCCGGCAGCGTGTAGCCCTGCTCCTCGGCGACCTCGTACCACCAGGCGGCCTCGGCGGGGTCGGGCGTCGTCCCGATCCCCAGCTCCACCCTGCGCGCGAACTCGAACGTCGCCGCGGCGTCGCCCTGCGAACTCCGCGCGGCGAGGGCGCGGAGTTCGGCGGCGAGCGCGGCATCGCGGGGGGTGCGCGCGGGCGGAGGCGAAGCCGCGCTCCGCGCGGCGAGGATGACGGATACCGCGAAAGCGGCGAGAAACGCGGCGGTGGCGAGCGCGAAACGGTCGGATGCGTTTTTCATGGTCGGGATCTCCTTTTCCGGACGGAAACAAGCTTCTAGAAATCGTCGCCGAAACCGGCGGCGGCCGGTGCGGCGGCGGAAGCCGCGGGGAACGGCGCGGGGGCGGCGGGCGGCGGAGCGTAGGCGCCGCCGGCCGAAGCGGGCGCGGACGCGCCGGAACGGCGCTCGCGCGGAATGCCGAAGGCGAGAAGACCCATCTCCGCCATGAGCGCGGCGCGCAGCGCGAAGGCCTCCGACGGCCAGAACGCGAACGTGCAGTACTGGCGCGCGTTCGGGTCGGCCTTCGGCGTGCGACCCACGCCGAGGAGGAAGCCGGGCCGGTTCGGGTCCTCGGCG
The DNA here is from genome assembly GCA_902793555.1 of uncultured bacterium. Lineage (GTDB taxonomy): Bacteria > Verrucomicrobiota > Kiritimatiellia > RFP12 > UBA3636 > UBA3636. The sequence continues at coordinate 2,790 of CADBEF010000236.1, forward strand.
CGCTTGAGCGTCACCGACGTCGTCGCCGAGGGGGAGTTGTGGTACAGCCCGTCCTTCCCCGCGTGGACGAGGGAGGCGGCCTGGCCCCCGAAGACCATCAGCATTTCGGCGACCTCGATGAAGTTGAGCTTCACGGACGTCTTGTTCGCCCAGTCGAACGAGGCGAAGCGCTCGAGCCCCTGGGCGTTCAGGTTGCCGACCGTCTTCTGCTTCGCGATCGTGAAGAAGACCGCGCCGTCGCGGTCGGGCGTCGCGGGCTCGACCTCGAACTGCAGGGCCGTACCGGTGTTCTTCGCGTTCGCATGGTAGAGAGAGAGCCGTGTCCCGTAGCCGGGCTTCGGCGCGTCGAAGACGGCGGTGGAGGGCGTCTGGGTGGTCGTTTCGTTCATGGGTTTGTCCTTTCTTTTCGTTGGTTTTTCGGATGCCGCCTCGGGATCGTTCCCGTGCGACGAGGACAAAACTACCAGACCGGCCCCGTGAAAAAGTTTCACGGGGATTGACATTTTCCGCGCCTTTTGTGATAGTATGGACATTTACGCGGATTCGGGGCGGTCCGCACCGCCGCGGCGGTTCCGCCGGCGGACGGAACGAGGCGGGCGGACCCGCGAAGGATCCGCCCGCCTCGAAGTGGTCGGGGTGAAGAGATTTGAACTCTTGACCTTTTGGTCCCGAACCAAACGCGCTACCAGTCTGCGCTACACCCCGGGTTGCGTGGAAGCAACGGCGCGGAATCCTAGCGAATTCCCGCCGGAAAGTCAACGGCGATTTTCGCGCACTTTCGACTTCCGCATCCGCGCGCGTTCTGCTAGAATGGCGCCCATGAAACGGTTCCCCTCCGTCCTCGGCCGGTTCTGGCCGCTCTGGCTCTTCCTCGCCGCGCTCGCGCTCGCGGCGTTCGTCTTCGCGGACGCGCTGCCCGCGATGCAGGTCCTCATTTCGCCCGATGGCGCCGCGAACTACTCCCTGCCCGGCTTCCTGCGCCGCGTCGTCGACTGGGGTTGCGGGCAGACGTCCCCCCTGAACCACGACGAACTGCTCCGCATCCTGCTGCCGCCGCTCGCGTACCACGAGCTCTCCTACATGGTCTCGACCGCGCTGACGGCGCTCGCTCTCGCCGCCTACCTGCGCGCGCTCGGGCTCTCGGCCCTGCCCTGCTGCGCGGGCGGCCTCGCGCTTGCCTTCGCGGGCTACAACTTCACGCTCTTCAACGCCGGGCACCGCGGATATTTCAACATGATGCCCTACGCGGTCTTCCTGTTCGCCTTGATCGAGCGGGCCGTCCGGAAGCCGAGGGCCGTTTCGTTTCTCCTGATGGGACCGTGCGCGATTTCCGGTCTTTCGATGCAGCCGGACGTGATGGCGTTCTTTCTCATGCTCGCGATCGCCTACGCGCTCTTCCGCGTCGTGCGTCTCGCCGCGGTCGAAGGCGCCGGCGCGTGTTTCCGCGCGCGGTGGAAGGGCTGGTCGCTCGGCGTCCTGCTCGCCGCGGCGTCGTTCGGCGTTTTCGGATTCGGCACGCTGGAACACGTGTTCGGGGACGTCGTCGCCGGACGCAAGTCGCAGATGGGGATCGCGGAAGCGAAGGAATCCCCCGCGGAAAACGCGGAGACCGCGGAGATCGACGAAGCGGAACGGCACCGCCGGTGGATCTTCGCGACGAACTGGAGCCTGCCGCCGGACGAGGTGTCGGAGTTCGTCGCGCCGTCGCTGCGCGGACTCGACTCGGGCAATCCGAAAGGCCCCTACTGGGGGCGGATCGGCCGCAGCGACGGCTGGGAGAAGACGCACCAGGGCTTCGCGAACTTCCGCCAGCATTCGATCTATCTCGGCGCGCCGGCCGTCGGTCTCGCGCTCTTCGCGCTCGTCGCCGCGGCGCTCGCGTTCGTCCGCCGCGGGGGCGTCCGCGCGCCGGCCGCTGCCCGCGACCGCGCGGCCGTCGACGACGGAGAGCTCCGACCGCGCCCCGGGGGCGGCGGTCTCCGCCGCGGCGGGCGCCGCCGCTCCGTCGCGGCGCTTCGCGAGCCCGAGGTCGGCGAGGACGGGGGAGCCGTCCGCGCGGAAGAGGATGTTGGAGGGCTTGATG
>CADBEF010000237.1:0-4477 GCA_902793555.1 uncultured bacterium
GCGCCTCGACGAGCGCGACTACGTCTCCGTCGTCGTGTTCGACGACCGCATCGACGTGCTCGCCGGCGCGCAGACCGCCTCCGAGGCGAACAAGGCCGCGATCGTCGAGAAGCTCCGCACGGTCGAGGCGCGCGGCGCGACGGCGATCTTCGGCGGCGTCTCCGCCGGCGCGTCCGAGATCCGCAAGAACCTCGCGCGCAAGCTCGTGAACCGCATCGTCCTGCTCTCGGACGGCGCGGCGAACGTCGGCCCCTCCTCGCCCGAGGAGCTCGGCCTCCTCGGCGCGTCGCTCGTCAAGGAGGGCGTCTCCGTCTCCACGCTCGGCGTCGGCCTCGGCTACAACGAGAACCTCATGGCCGCGCTCGCCACGCGCAGCGACGGCAACACCTACTTCATCGAAAACGGCGACGACATCCCGCGCATCTTCGACGCCGAGCTCGGCGACGCGTTCCAGGTCGCCGCGCGCGACGTGAAGCTCTCCATCCGCTTCCGCGACGCGTTCCCCGCGACGGCCGCATCGAGGACGGCGTCGTCACGGTCGACTTCAACCAGATCTACTCGCGCCAGGAGAAGTACGTCCTCGTCCGCACCGAGTTCCCGGTCGGCAAGGACGGCGAGACGCGCGAATTCGCCGCCGCCGAGGTCTCGTGGGTCCTCCCCGGCTCGGACGCCGCCGGCTCCGCCGCCGCGACCGGCTCGGTCGCCTTCAGCGCCGACGCCGCCAAGGTCAAGGCCAGCGCCGACGCCAAGGTCCTTGTGCAGAGCGTGAAGACCCAGAACGCCCTCCGGACCAGCCGCGCGCTCGAGCTCAACAAGGCCGGCCGCTACGAGGAGGCCAGACGGCTTATGGACAGCAACGCCGTTTTCGCGGGGGAGGTTCTCGGCGGCTATGATGCTTCGTTCAGCGAAGACGCCGCCGCCGCCGAGGAACTCCGCGAAGAAAGCTCGTGGAACACGTCCAACGCCTCCTCGCTCGGCGGCTCCCTCGGCGCGGAACGCCGCAAGAAGTTCAAGACCCGCTCGTCCCAGATCGAGACGCAGCAGAGCACGGTACAGGAGGGGCTGTAGACGCGCCCTTCAACCTCTTCAACCCCTTCAACCCCTTCAACCTCTTCAACCATGAAATCCATCCCCCTCCTTTCCCTCCTCGCCGCTGCGGCGCTTGCCGCGGCAAGCGTCGCAGCGGCTGATCCCTCATTTGCGGCAAGCGCCGCCGCGGCCGATCCCGCGCCCGCGCTCACGCCCGCGCCGATCGTCTCGCTCGCGCTCTTCAAGAACGGCACCGCCGTCGTGACGCGCCGCGTCGTCCCGCCCGCGGACGGCGCTCCGCTCCTCCTCGACGGCCGCCTCGCCCCCGCGCACGGCACGTTCTGGACCGACTCCGCCGCGCCGCTTTCGGTCAAGGCGTCCGTGCGCCGCGTCGCGCTCCCGCCGGAATCCATCCCCGAGCGCGCCTCCCGCGCGGAGACCTACGCCGGACGCGAGGCGACGGTCTGGGCGCGCGTTCCCGAGGGCGTCGCGGACGCCCTCCGCGCGCTCGCGGCGGGCGACGCCGCCGCGACGCTCGCCCTCTCCGCCCCCGTCGGCGACGAGCCCGCCGCCACGGTCGCGCTGCGCGGCGCCGTCCTGCCGCCGAAGAAGGCGGAGAAGCCCGAAACGCGGACCGAATCGTTCGCGTGGTACGGCTGGTCGCGCTACGAAACGGTGTCGCGCACGACGCCCGCCGGGCGCGACGGCGACTTCGCCCTGCGCCTCGCGAACGGCTCGGTCGTGCGCCTCCCCGAGGCCGCCATCGCCGCCGTCTCCGCCGAAGGCGGCGACTCGGCTGAGATCCCCGTGCTGGAGATCGCCGGCGCGACCGCGCCCTTCGAGATGCAGTATCTCGCGCGCGGCGCGACGTGGGCGCCCTCCTACCGCCTCGCGCTCGGCATGGACGGCAAGGCGCGCCTCGAGATGTCCGCCGAAATCCGCAACGAGATGGAGGACCTCGACGGCGCGGAACTCTTCCTCGTCTCGGGCTTCCCGAACGTCGAAGCCGCCGAAATCCCCGGACTGCTCGCCTCCGGCAACTCCGTCGCGCGCTTCCTCGACTCGCTCGCCGCGCCGCGCGCCACGGCGCGCGGCGGCCACGGGTGGCATTCGAACCGCGCGTGGGAATCGCAGTTGGCGTGGACGATGAATTGCGTCGATACATCCGAATTTGCCGACGCCCCCGGCGCCGCGGGGCTCCCGCAGATTCCCGGCGAAGGCGCCGCGACCGACATTCACTACCGCGCCGCGGGACCCGTCACGCTCGCTGCGGGCGCGACGCTGCGCCTCCCGCTCGGCGCGGGCGAAACGCCCGTCTCGCGCTTTGTCGACTGGGAGCCGGGCTGGAAGTACAACGAGTGGGGCCGCCGCGAGAGCGACGGGGACGAGGACCAGCGCGTCCCGTGGGAGGCCGTCAACTTCCTCAACCCGCTCGACGCACCGCTCACCACCGGCCCGATCGCGGTCTTCGCCGACGGCCGCCTCCTCGGCCAGACCACCGTCCGCTGGACCAACCCCGGACAGAAGGCGACGCTGCGCGTCACCAAGGCGCTCACCGTGGCGGGGTCGTTCGAGGAGACGATGCCCGGCCGCCTCGAGGACTACCCGACGGTGAACCGCTTCGACGGCCACTACCGCCGCATCATGATCGAGGCGAAGCTCGCCATGACGAACCACCGCGCCGAAGCCGCGACGCTGCGCGTCCGCCCGACCGTCCTCGGCGAGTTCCAGGAAGCGTCCGAAGCGCCGGAGTCCGTCCGGAACGACGGCTCGCGCGAAGCCCGCGGCGCGCTCAATCCGAGCCAGGTCCTCTCCTGGACCTTCGAGCTCGCCCCCGGCGAAACGAAGGAGCTGACCTACCGCTACACCACCCTCGTTCGGTTCTAGAACGCATCGGGCCTCCGCGCGGGCGGCGATCCGCCGTCCGCGAGGGGGCAGTTCCCATTGTGAAAATCGCAATGGACTTTTTCAAGGCCGTTTGCTAGAATACCGGCAGACAACGGACCGAAAAAGGACAGAAATGATTTTCCTGACTTGCGAGGAATGGATGGAGCGCATCGGCGAAAACCTGAAGGCTCGGCGCCTTCGGGAGAACCTCTCGCAGCAGACGCTGGCGGCTCGCAGCGGTGTTTCGCTCAACGCGGTGAAGAACCTTGAATCCGGACGGGGCGCGTCCGTGCATTCGCTCGTATCGGTGTGCCGGACGCTTGGGGCGGTGGGCTGGATCGACTCGCTCGCCCCGGCGTCCGAGACGAGCCCGCTCGAAATCGCGCGGCGCGGCCGGATGCGCCTGCGCGCGGCGCCGCGGAGAAAGGAGCCGCGCCGTGTATAGGCCCGTGACCGCCATCCGGGTCTCGGTCTGGGGCCGGGACGTCGGGGCGATCGCCCCGGCGCGCGAGCGCGGCGTCTACGCGTTCGAATACGAGCCCTCGTTCCTTTCGTCGGGCATCCAGCTCTCGCCGCTCGCGATGCCGCTGAAGCCGGGTTCGTTCACGTTCGGCGATCTGCCTCGCCGCGCGTTCCTCGGGCTGCCGCCCGTGTTCGCGGACGCGCTTCCGGACTCGTTCGGAAACTCGCTCGTCAACGGCTGGATTTCGCACGAGGGCATTCTGCCCGGGCAGATCACGCCTCTGGACCGGCTCGCCTACACGGGCCGGCGCGCCGTCGGCGCGCTCTGCTTCGAGCCGGAACGCGGTCCGCGCGAAGCGGAGCCGAGCGCGCTCGAGATGGGACGTCTCGTCGAGGCGGCGCGCCGCGCGCTCCGCGGCTCGTTCGACCTGCGCGAGGATTCGCTGCAGCAGCTGCTGCGGATCGGTACCTCGGCCGGCGGCGCGCAGGCGAAGGCCGTGATCGGCTGGAACCGCGCGACGGACCAGTTCGTGAGCGGGCAGTTCGACGTGCCGCCGGGCTTCGAGCACTGGCTGCTCAAGTTCTGCCCCGAGGAGGATCCGGAGGCGGGCCGCCGCGAATACGACATCTTCCGGCGCGCCCGCGCCGCCGGGATCGAAATGGCCGATTGCGCGCTCGTCCGCGCCGCCGGGCTCGAGCACTTCGCCACGCGGCGCTTCGACCGCGACGGCAACCGCCGCCACCACGTCCAGACGCTCTCCGCGATCGGTCCCGTCCCCGTCGGCACGGGCGACTACGCGCAGCTCTTCCTCTACGCGGACGCGCTCGGCCTCGGATACGCGGCGCGCGAGGAGATCTTCCGGCGGATGGCGTTCAACGTCGCGATCCGCAACGGCGACGACCACGCCAAGAACTTCTCGTTCCTTCTCCGCGAGGGCGGGCGCTGGGAGCTCGCGCCGGCCTACGACCTCACGGACACGCATTTCTCCGACGGCCCGTGGAGCACGTGGACCGACACGCACGCCCTCTCCGTGAACGGGAAGCATTCCGGCATCACCGACGCGGACCTGCTCGCCGTCGCCGACCGCTTCGGCATCGG
>CADBEF010000237.1:4555-5738 GCA_902793555.1 uncultured bacterium
GCCACGCCCCGTGAAGCGCTACCTCCGCATCTACCTGCTCGCCATCGTCCTGCCGACGCTCGCCGTCGCGTGGGGCGGAATGCGGCTGCTGGCCATCGATGCGCGCAACCGCGCCGCGATCGTCGCCGACTACCGCCGCCTCGTGGCGGAGCGCTGCGCGGAGGACTTCCACGAATCCGTCCGCGAACTTCTCGACCCCCGCCTCGACCGCCTCGCCGCCGCGCCCGGTCCCGAGGACCTCCTCGCGGCCCTGCGCGACCTCGCGCGGACCGATCCGGCCGTGCGCGCCGCGTTCCTCTGGCGCGAGGGCGAAGGCTGCGTCTGGCCGCGCCGCGTCGGCTGCACCGAGGAGGAGCGCCGCTTCCTCAACCGGTACGAGCCCCTCTTCTCGGGCGCCGTCCCGTGGATCGCCCCGGCGGCCCCCGCGACCGGCGCGCCGTCCGGCTCCGCGCCGCCCGCCGCCCCGGTCCGCGGCTTCCGCCCGTGGGCGTCGGGCGACCGCTCGGAACTGCTCGCGTGGGTGCGCGTGGCGCCGGGCGAGATCGCCGGTTTCGAGCTCGAGACCATGTGTCTCCTCTCGGAGGCGAGCCAATACTGGCGGCACATCCTCGCCGGCGCCGGATTGAGGAAAACATGGCTCCGTTCGGAGCGGACCGCCATGCCGCACGAGAGCGGCGAAATCCTGGACGAATCCGGCACGCTCCTCGTCCCCTCCTTCTACGAGCTCGCCGAGGCGTCCGACCTCGACCCGGCGGCCGAAGTCGCCCTGGCCCCGTTCTTCCCGCGCTGGCGGATCCGCATCCGCTCCACGGCGAAATCCCTTCCCTTCGACCGATGGCTGCCGGTAACCGTCCTCGACGGCCTCCTCGACGCCCCCGCCACCCGGCGGGCACTCGGCGCCGCGCTACTCGCGCTCGTCCTGCTCTCCCTCGTCGCCGGCGGTTACGTCCTGCTGCGCGCCGCGCGGCGCGAACGCCTCGACGCTCTCCGCAAGACGGACTTCGTCGACAACGTCTCGCACGAACTCAAGACCCCACTCTCCGGCATCCGTCTCAGCGCCGAGCTGCTCGCCGAGGGCCGCCTTCCCGACGGCCCCCGCCGCGACAAGGCGGTGCGCTCCATCCTCGCCGAATCCGACCGCCTCGACCGCCTCGTCTCCAACCTCCTCGACTTCGGCCGCCTC
>CADBEF010000238.1 GCA_902793555.1 uncultured bacterium
GACGGGCTCGACCCGGCGGCCGCGGAAGCGGCGCGCCACGCGCTCCTCGGCGAGGTTTTCGCGCGGCGCGGGCGGCGGCGCGCGCCGGACGTGCACGTCTGCCTCGACACGGCCGGTACGCTGGAGCGCGTGAGCGAGGAGCTCGGCGCGGACCATCCGGCCGACCTGCGCGTGGCGCGGCTCTCGGGCGGCTTCCGCATGCCGGGCGCGGTCTTCCTCTCGCAGGCGGACCTCTTCGGGCGCGCCAAGCGCGCCGGGTCGTTCTGCACGCGGTTCGTGATCCCCGGAGGCGCGGCGGCCGCGCCGGGGGCGGACGCGGGCGACGCGCTGGAGGAGGCGCTCGGGCGCGTGGAGCGCGGCGCCGAGGCGCCGTCCGAGGCGCTCGCCGCGCGCATCGTGAACCACATTTCGCCCGGGGACGTCGTCGTCCACCTCGAGCGCGGCATCGGGCGCTATCTCGGCCTCTCGGAGGTGCAGACCTCGAACGGGCGCGTGGAGATGCTCGCGCTCGAGTACGCGGGCGGCTCGAAGCTCTACGTGCCGCTCTCGCAGGCGCACCTCGTTTCGCGCTACACGGGCGTGGGCGACATCCCTGTGAAGCTGCACTCGCTCTCGGGCAAGCGCTGGAGCGCGGAGAAGGCGCAGGCCGCGCAGGCCGTGCAGCGCCTCGCGTTCGGGATGCTGCAACGGCAGGCGCGGCGGCAGACGACGCCCGGGCACGCGTTCGCGGCCGAGACGCCGTACTACGGCGAGTTCGAGGCGTCGTTCCCCTACGCGGAGACGCCGGGCCAGGCCGAGTGCATCCGCGCGGTGCTCGCCGACATGCGCAGCCCCCACCCGATGGACCGGCTCGTGTGCGGCGACGCCGGCTACGGCAAGACCGAGGTCGCGCTGCGCGCCGCCTTCACCGCCGCCATGCAGGGCAAGCAGGTCGCCGTGCTCGTGCCGACGACCGTCCTGGCGCAGCAGCACTACGAGACGTTCCGCGAGCGCTTCGCGCCGTATCCGCTCAAGGTCGCGCTGCACTCGCGCTTCGCGACGCCCGGCGAGCGCGCGGCGGCGCTGCGCGGCGCGGCGGACGGCACGGTCGACGTGCTCGTCGGCACGCACGGCATCCTCGCGGACGGCGTCCGCTTCAAGGACCTCGGGCTCGTCGTCGTGGACGAGGAGCAGCGCTTCGGCGTGGAGGACAAGGAGAAGCTCAAGTCGGTCTGCGAGACGGTCGACGTGCTCACGCTCAGCGCGACGCCCATCCCGCGCACGCTCTACCTCGGGCTCGTCGGCGCGCGCGACCTTTCGCTGCTGCGGACGCCGCCACCGGGGCGCGTCGCGACCGAGACGCACGTCGTCTCCGACACGGACGAGACCGTTCGCGACGCGGTGCTCGCCGAGATCGGGCGCGGCGGGCAGGTCTTCTTCCTGCACAACCGCGTGATGACGATCCACCTCGTGCGGCAGCGCCTGGAGCGGCTCTTCCCGCACCTGCGGATCGCGGTGGGGCACGGGCGGCTGCGGCCGCGCGAGACGGAGCGCGTCGTGCGCGACTTTGCCGCGGGGCTCTACGACATCCTGCTCAGCACGACGATCGTCGAGAACGGCATCGACGTGCCGCGCGCGAACACGATCCTCGTCGACCGCGCGGACCGCTTCGGCATCGCGGACCTCTACCAGCTGCGCGGCCGCGTCGGGCGCGGCTCCGTGAAGGCGCAGGCGTATTTCCTCGTCCCGAAGGAGGCCGCGATCTCCGCGGACGCCAAGGAGCGCCTCGAGGCGCTCTCGGCCGCCTCGCGCCTCGGCAGCGGCGTCTCGCTCGCGATGCGCGACCTCTCGATCCGCGGCGCGGGGAACCTCCTCGGCGCGGAGCAGAGCGGCCACATCGCCGCCGTGGGCTTCCAGCTCTACTGCCAGCTGCTGCGGCGCGCGGTGGCGCAGCTCCGCGGCGAGGCGCCGCCGACGCTCGTCAACGTCGAGACGGACCTGCCGTTCCTCGCGCTCGGTCCGAGCGCGGGGGAGGGCGGCGCGAGCGCGTTCCTTCCGTATTCCTACGTCGAGGACGACGCCCGCCGCATCGAGCTGCACCGGCGCCTCGCGGAATGCTCGTCGGAGGCGGAGCTGGACGCGCTGCTCGCCGAGACGCGCGACCGCTTCGGCCCGGTGCCGGCGCCGCTCTCGCGGCTGTTCCGCGTCGCGCGCATCCGCGTCCTCGCGGCCGAGCGCGGCGTGACGCGCATCTCGATGCGCGACGGCGCGCTGTTCCTCTACCGCGACGGCGTCCCGCTCCGCCACCGCGGCGCCGTGCCGCGCCCGGCCGGCCGCACGCCGGACGAGCTGCTCGCCTCGATCGAGCGCCTCCTGCGGCTGCGCGGCGCACTGTGAACGCGCGCCGCGGCGGTTTGGTGCGTTTTTTCCGCCCGCGAAGATTTTTCTGGAATTCCGGGGTCCGCCGCTCGTATTAACGGGTGAACGAACGCTTCGACCCGAAGCGGAAAGGAACAAGCCATGGACGCCGCAACCGCCGCACTGCCCGCGATCCCGGTCTTCGACACCGGGCTCGGAAACATCGAGAGCCTCTACGGGGAGCTCTCGTTCGCCGGACGCCTCCGCGCAGTCCGGGACGGATCGCGCCCCGGCGCGTCCGAACGCGACCGCAAGCTCGCCCGTCGCGAGCTCGCGCGGTTCTCCTCGGCCGCCGCGGCCGCCGCGATCGTGCTGCTCTCGGTCGCGCTGCTGCTCCTGCTGCGCCCGTCGCGCGCGCTGCCGCCGGCGGCGACGGCCCCGGTCGAGATCGTCGAGCCGGACGTCGTGGACCGCGACCTCGACCCGCCCGAGCCGCCGGAGGTCGTGAACTTCGACGCCGATACGCCGAACAACGACGTCGCGCTGCCCGGCCTGGAGGACGTCGCCGTCGAGACGGACGTGCCGGTCGAGCAGGCCTCGGTGCAGCCGGCGCCCGAGACGACGGTGCTCATGACCCGGTCGCCGATCGTCCTGCGCGGCGTGCGCGCCGGCCCCGGCGGCATGATGGGCGTCTCCTTCGGGGTCGGGGACGGCTCGGCGCTCGTCTCCGACATGGTCGGGCGCATGATCGACCTGAAGAAGGACGGCGCGGGCAACCCGCGGAACGCGGACTTCCGCGCGGACGTGAAGCGGCTGCTCGACGCCGGCTTCTCGGCGGAGGCGCTCGCGGCGTTCCACTGCCCGACGAACCGGCTCTACCTCAACAAGCTCGTCGTGCCGGCGCAGCCGGCCGAGGACGGGCCGAAGGCGTTCCGGTGCGAGGGCGAGGTCGAGCCGCGGCGCTGGATCGCGCACTACGAGGGGCGGCTCAACCCCCAGCGGTCGGGGCGCTACCGATTCGTCGGGCACTTCGACGACCTGCTCGTCGTGCAGGTGGACGGCCGGTGCGTCCTGGACGCCTACTGGCCGATGCACGACGTCTACAGGAACGGCGGCGTCTCGGCGATCACGGGCTGGAGGCCGGACACGTCCGCGCCCGAGTTCGAGAGGCACGCATCCTTCTCCGGGCAGAACCTGACCTACGGCGACTGGATCGACCTGGAGGCGGGCCGGTCCGTGCGGATCGACCTCACGATCGGCGAGGAGCCGGGCGGCGTCGTGGGCGGCGTGCTGCTCGTCGAGGAGGAGGGGCAGGCCTACGAGACGGCCGCGGACGGACGCAAGATCCTGCCGCCGTTCTCGACCTCGCGCCTCTCGCCCGAGGAGCGCCGCGCGATGGAGGAGTTCCCGCGGTTCCGCATCTCGCCCGACGCGCCGGTGATGAATCTCACCGCCGAGGAGCGCCGCGCGGCCGAACGCGCCCGCGCGAACGTCTCGAAGCACGACGTGCGGCTCGTTCTCCGCAAGCGCGACGACTAGCGCGCCCGTGGCGGGTGCGGGGCACGCCCCGCCCGCGCCGTCCGGCGCTTGCGCGCGGCGCGGGAGGCGTGGTAGACTCCGCGCCATGAACGAACTGCCGTCCGCCGACCTGCGCGACTGGACGCTCCGCGGCGTCCGTGTGCTGGACCCCGCCACGGGGCGCGATGAAACCGCCGACTTGTCCTGCGCCGGCGGGCGCCTCGCCGCCG
>CADBEF010000239.1 GCA_902793555.1 uncultured bacterium
GCCAAGACCGAGGTGGTCGACCGCCTCGTCACGATGATCGCCCTCGCCCCCTCCGGCATCCCGTTCGACTCGCTCGACGGCGAGCCGGCGCAGATCTTCATCGCCACGCTCTCCCCGCCCTCCGACGCCAACTCCCACATCCGCTTCCTCGCCGTGGTCACGCGCCAGCTCGCCAACCGCCGCGTCCGCGACCGCGTCCTCGCCGCCACGACCCGGGAGGAGCTCGTCGCCGCCTTCGAACCGCAGGGCTAGCGACATGGCCGGCGAATACGCGATCTCCCTCGTGGGCGTCACCAAGCAGCACGGCGCCAAGACCGTGCTGGAGGACGTCAACCTCTCCTTCTTCCACGGCGCCCACATCGGCGTCATCGGCGTCAACGGCTCCGGCAAGTCGTCGCTCCTCAGGATCCTCGCCCGCGAGGACAAGGAGTTCATGGGGCAGTGCATCATCCCCGACTCCACCCGCGTCGGCTACCTCCCGCAGGAGCCCCGGCTCGACCCCTCGAAGACCGTCGAGGAGTGCGTGCGCGAGGGCGTCGTCGAGGCGCAGCGGAAGCTCGACCGCTACGACGAGATCTGCGGCCTCCTGGGCGAGGTGACGGACGACGCCGAGCTCGACAAGCTCAACGCCGAGATGGGCCGCCTCCAGGACGAGATCGACGCCGCGAACCTCTGGGACCTCGACCACAACGTCGAGCTCGCGATGGAGTCGCTGCGGCTCCCGCCCGCCGACGCGAACGTCGCCCCGCTCTCCGGCGGCGAGCGCCGCCGCGTCGCGCTCGCGCGGCTGCTGCTCTCCAACCCCGACATCCTCCTCCTCGACGAGCCCACGAACCACCTCGACGCGGAGTGCGTCGCGTGGCTCGAGGCCTACCTCAAGAAGTTCAAGGGCACGCCTCTCGAACGTCACGGAGTGGATCCTCGAGCTCGACGGCGGGCACACCTACCCGTGGAAGGGCAACTACGAGGCGTGGCTCGAGCAGAAGCAGGCGCTCATGGCTCGCCTGCAGAAGCAGAACGACTCGCGCCGCAAGCTTCTCGAGGACGAGCTGCAGTGGGTCCGCACGAACCCCTCCGGCCGCCACGCCAAGAGCCAGGCGCGCCTCAAGCGCTACGAGGAGCTCGCCGCGCAGCAGGTCGACACGCGCGAGGAGGAACTGCGCATCCGCATCCCCGCCGGCCCCCGTCTCGGCGACCTCGTCGTCCGCGCGCGCGACCTCAAGATGGGCTTCGGAGACAAGTTGCTCTTCGAGAACCTGTCCTTCGACCTGCCGCGCGGCGGCATCGTCGGCGTCATCGGCGGCAACGGCGCCGGCAAGACCACGCTCTTCAAGCTCATGACCGGCAAGGAAAAGCCGCTCGGCGGCTCTCTCGAGGTCGGACCCACGGTCGAGATCTCCTACGTGGACCAGTTGCGCGACGCGCTCGACCCCGACAAGACCGTCTACGAGGAAATCACCGGCGGCAACGAATACGTCGCCCTGGCCAAGTCGCTCATGAACGGCCGCGCCTACTGCTCTCGCTTCAACTTCAAGGGCGCCGACCAGCAGAAGAAGGTCGGAACGCTCTCCGGCGGCGAGCGCAACCGCGTGCACCTGGCGAAGCTCCTGCGCACGGGCGGCAACCTGCTGCTCCTCGACGAACCCACGAACGACCTCGACGTCGCGACGCTGCGCTCGCTGGAGGAAGGCCTGCAGGACTTCGGCGGCTGCGTGATGGTCGTCTCGCACGACCGCTACTTCCTCGACCGCGTGGCCACGCACATCCTCGCCTTCGAGGGCGACTCGAAGGTGACGTGGTTCGAAGGCTCCTGGTCGGAGTACCACGAGGACCGCCGCAAGCGCTTCGGCGACGCCGCGGACAAGCCCGTCCGCGTGCGCTTCAAGCCCGTCGGCGCCTAGCGCCCCGGCGACCCGGCCGGCCGGCGCGGCGGTACGGCGTCTGGAATCGGGAACTCATGCGCTGATGCTCCTGCGGCGGACGGCGGCGTCGGCTCTCGAGAAGCTGTTCCCGAATGTGGGGTCGCTCCCACACGGTGCGTGCGGGCGGTCTCGCGCGCCTCCTCGGCCTCGCGGGTCGACCCCCGCGTCGGCCTCGTCGTCATCGCGATCCCATCCCGCACGCGCCGCACGCTCGCTTCCTCCCCACATTCGGGAACGGTTTCGCCCCTCGCGGTCTTGCTTCGCAATCCCGCTCGGCTGGGCTCCGCTCCGCTACGCGATCGGAGTCGGGCCGTCGGACGGCTGCGGCTCGGCCCTCGCGGCAGCGCGGCCTCCGCTTGGGGCCGGGAGCGCGCGGCGGGCGCGGACGCGGCGCGATGCGGGCCGTCCGGCGGCTCGTTTCCTCGCCGCCTTTGCCCGGCCCGCCTCGCGCTCGCGCCGCATCCCGCCTCGCATCTCCCGGCCGTCGCTGCGCCGCTCGCCCTCGGGCCTCGTCTCCGCCGCCCTCCGTCCCGTCTGGGCGGTCCTGTAGGTGCACCGCCCCGGCGTGAGCATGCGACCACGCGCCGTCCGGAACCGTCCGCTGCCGCCCACACGGGGCAAGCGACGAGGCGTAGCGGGCGTGGGCGCGCGGGGAGCACGGCGATGCCGAAGCGCTGCGGGATGCGGCGCGGAGCCGGTGTGGGCCGGCATGAGGCGGCGACGCAAGGAGCCGCCGGGCCGGCCCGCAACGGCCCGCGTCCGCGCCCGCAGCGCAAGGCGACGCCGCGCACACGCCGCGCAGCCCCAGCCCGCGGAGCCGAGACGCGCGCTCCGCACGAGAAAACAACGCATGGCCGACGGAGGAGGCCATGCTGATGGCTTGTTGCCGAAAATACCGGAGGCCGGGCGGAGGGGATGTCCGCGCGGAGCGGATCGCGAGGCGACGCGAGCGACGGCCGCCTGCACGCGGCCGAGCGAACGGCGCCCGCGAGACGCCCGCGCGGGCGCCCCGACCGCACGGCCCCGGGATTTTCGGCTGCGCCTCCCTCGCCCGAAGGGCACAATCGCCGCCGTCGCATGTTCCCCCGGATTCCCGCCCGACGCCTTGCGCGCGGCGGGCGAATCCGCTTGACCCTCGCGCGCGGACGCGCTAGACTGCGGCTCCGGAAACACCGCTCCGCCCCTTCCGCCATGTCACGCAGACACCGCAGCAGCCTTCCGCAGAAGGCCGACATGAACCTCACGGCCATGTCGGACCTGACGTTCCTGCTCCTGATCACGTTCATCATCACGTTCCCGATGATCGAGCAGGGCATTCCGGTCAAGCTGCCGAAGGGCAAGTCGCGGCAGATGGACGCCCAGAAGAAGACCAGTTCCGTGACGGTCGACGACGAAGGCCGGATCTACCTCGGCGACAGGCTCGTGGACTACGACGGACTCGCGCGCGAGCTTGAAACGCGCGTGGCCGAGGAACCCGAACTCAAGCTCGTCGTGCGCGGCGACGTGGAGACGAAGTTCGGCGGCGTCGCGGAAGTGATGCGCATCGCGGAACGGGCCGGCGTCCGGTCCATGGCCGTCGCCACCAAGGACGAAGGCGGAGGCGACTGATGCAGCCGCTCGACCGGCGTTCGCTGATCTGGTCGGTCGGCCTGCACGCGACGGCCGTCCTCGCGCTCGTCGTGGCGGGGTGCGTGTCGTGGTTCCGGCTGCGGGACGACGACCCGGAAATCCTGGCCGAATTCGTCGTCGAACCGCCGGGCGACCCCGAGGCGGAAACCCCGCCGCCCCCGCCCGAACCAGAGCCCGAACCGGAGCCGGAGCCGGAGCCGGACGACGTTCCGGTCCCCGACCCGCCGAAGCCCGTCCCCCCGAAGCCGGAACCGCCGAAGAAGAAGCCGATCGAAGTCAGCAAAAAGATCGTCACGTTCGACAAACCCGCGCAGCCGCGCCCCGTCGCGCCGCCGCCGAAGGTCGAGACGCGGAAGATCGGCACGAAGGGTTCGCCGCTCTCCGAAGAGGAGTACAAGAAACTGCTCGACCTCGGCGCGACCGTGTCGGACCACACGTCGGTCCCGGCGGACGAAGCGTCGCGCTGCGCGGCCCTCGTCCGCGACCAGCTCTACCGCGCGTGGAAGAGGCCGGATTCCTCCGCGGTCACCGGCACCCCGCCGACGATCGCGATCAGCCTCTCCGAAGGCGGGACCGTGCTCGGCGTGGAGCTGCGCAGGAGTTCCGGCAGCCCGGCGCTGGACGACTCCGCCGTCCGCGCCGCGCGCGCCGTCGGCACCTTCCGCGGCCTCACGCCGCGGTTCATCCGGGCGAACAAGCCGCTCGTCATCCAATTCCAGCTCACCGGCGCCTGACCGTGAAAACCGCGTTCCCCCTCCTGTTCCTCGCGTTCGCGCTCGCGGCCGGGCCGGCCGCGGCGATTCCGCGGCCCGACATCCCGACCGCCGCCGCCGCGCGCGAACCGGACCTGCTCACGCCCTACCAGCGCCGGGTCCTGTCCCTGGAGTTGGCCAAACTCCAGAAGGAAATCGTCGCAGCCCGCCGCGAGGCGGCGGCGTCCGACGAACTCGAGCCGCTCCGCGCCGCGCTGGCCGAGGCGAAACTCGGCGGCGACGGGACGAACGTGACGGCGAAGGCGTCCGCCCTTTCCGACGCGACGGAAACGGTCCTCTACCGGGACCATCCGGAGATCCCGGCCAAGCTCAAGCGCCTCCAGGAAGTCGGGCGCCTGCTCGAGTACGACTCCCGCCGCGAAAAGCAGTTCCGCGCGACGCATCCCGTCCGGACGGCCCCCGCGGCCCCGGCGGCGCCCCCGGAACCGCCGGCGGAAGGGCCGGCCGCGGCGGCGGAACCCGCGGCGGCGGATCCGGCGCCCGAGGGCGACG
>CADBEF010000240.1 GCA_902793555.1 uncultured bacterium
CTGCGCGTCCGCGACGACGGCGGTCCACGCCGGCGCGCCGCCCCGCGCGAGCGCGAGCAACCGTTCGTTCGTCGAATCCGTCTCCGCGAGGCGGACGATGTCCGACATCCCGTTCATGCGTGCCGATTCTCGCACAGATCCTCGCGTGACGCAAGCGCTACGCCATTGTCTCGAGCATGGCGGCGTCGACTCGGGTCGGGGAGGGGCGGCCGGCGCGCCAGTCGCGGAAGGCGGCGAGCATCGCTTCGCCCATGCGGCGCACTTCGCCCCCGGAGCTGCCGGCGAAGTGCGGCGTGAGCAGGACGTTCGGGAGCGCGCGCAACGGCGAGTCCGCCGCGGGCGGTTCGGGGAAGGTGACGTCCAGCACCGCGGTGCGGCCCGGCTCCTCGCGCAGGGCGCGGGCGAGGTCCGTCTCGACCACCTGTGCGCCGCGGCCGGTGTTGAGGAACGTGGCCGTCGGGGGCATCCGCGAGAAGAGCGCGTAGCCGAGCAGCCCGCGCGTGGCGGGGTTGTCCGCGAGGTGGTTGGAGACGGTCTGGCACGTCCCGAAGATTTCATCGAGCCCCGCCTTGCGGACGCCGAGCTCCGCGGCGCGCGCGTCGGGGAGGAACGGGTCGTAGCCGAGCACCTCGACGCGGTGCGCGCGGAGGGCGCGGGCGACGAGCGAGCCGATGCGGCCGCCCGCGCCGAGCAGGCCGACACGGCAGCCGAGGTTGCCCGGATACGCGGCGGCTGCGCGGCGCTCGGCCTCGCCCGCGGCGGGATCCTTGGGACCGAACCGGAAGCGGAAGAACCCCTTGTTCGCGAGGAGAATCTGCGAAACGGCCATCTCGGCGACGGGAACGGCGTTCTGGGCCCACGCGCTGAAGACGGCGACGCCGCGCGCGAGAAGCGGCCGCGCGAACGCCTGGACGCTCCCGGCGGCGTAGAACACGGCGCGCAGGCGCGGCAGGGCGGCGGCGAGCTCCGCCTCGGTGAGGGCGGGCATGCCCCACGTGGCGAAGAGCGTCTCGCAGTCCGCCGCCGCGCCGGCGCGCAGATCGTCCGCGGAGAGCGGGGCGGGGTCGAGTCCGGCCTCGTCCCGCAGCGCGGCGACAAGGTCGGGCGGGAAGACGCGCGCGAGGGCGCCGGAGGCGACGAAACGGGCGGTCACGTGGGGCGGGGCGTGCGCTAGGCCTGGGCGCGGCGCTTGGGGAGCCACGCGTGGACGTCTCGCATCGTGCGGTTCCAGACGTCGCCGTCCGTGCGTTCGCGCAGGAACAGGCCGAAGAGCGCGTAGAAGGCGTCCGCGAAGACCTGCAACTGGCGCATGCGGTCCACGAAGATCTCGCGGGCGTCGCGGTTGGCGTCCAGCGCCGGCGGCTTGAGCGAGTGGAACGAGAACGCGCCGCCGTCGACGACGGCGGAGTAGACCTCCTCCGGGCCGAGCTGCAGCGCCATCTTGATCGAGGAGATCTTCTTGCCGGAGAGGAGCGCGGCCTGGCACTCGACGCCGCCGAGCGGCGCGCCGTCGCGCAGGGCGACGCGGTGCGCGCCCTGCGCCTCGAGGCGCAGGCCGACGGGGCCGTCGAGCGCGACGCGCACGTCGCGCAGGCCGCCGCCGAGGTCGAACGAAACGCGGTTCGTCTCGTTGCAGAAGAGCAGCCACGTGAGGAAGTCGAAGCCGACGTTGTTCACGACGAAGTCGCCGTTGGGCTTCGGGGAGAAGACGACGGGGGCGAGGTCCTCGGCCTGGACGTTGAAGAGGCGGACCGCGGCGCCGGCGGGGTCGAGCGGGACCATCGCGGTGTGGAGCGTCTGCGCGAGCAGCAGCTCGAGCTTCTCGATGCGGCCCTTCGAAGTGGCGTCCGTGTAGAGGCGGCGGGCGGGCAGGTCGAGCGCGACGTCCGAGCCGGTGAGCTGCGGCGGCATCTTCGGGAGCATGCGCTTCTTCATCTCGTCCTTGATCGCGGCCTTCTCCTTGCGGGAGAGGGACTGCAGGCCGCGCTCCTTCATGACGGCGAGCTCCTCCATGCGGCAGTAGGCCGTGAGGAGCGACTTGGGGATCTTGCGCTCGGCGCGGGCGAAGTTGACGTGCAGGTACTTGTCCGCGCGGCAGGTGTCGTCCGAAATTTCGCGGTCGAGCAGGAAGCGGGGCGTCGACCAGCCGGAGATCGGCTCGACGTTGAGCGTTTCGATCGGCGGAATCGCCTGGCCGGCGAGGGCTTCGAGCGCTTCTTCGGCGGACGTCTTCGCTTCGAACTCGAAGACGTTCAATGACAGGGTGGGGTTGGCGAGGGACATGGTGAAAGGTTGGAGGTGAGAGGTGAGAGGTGAGAGGTGAGAGGTGAGAGGTGAGAGGTGAGAGGTGAGAGGTGAGAGGTGAGAGGTGGGAGGCAATGGACAGCGAGAATCCGGGAATCCGGCAATCCGGGACGGAATCAGCGCGCGGCCGGGGCGGCGGCGGGCGCGGCCGAGGCCGCGCGGGCGCGGAAGGGCGCGTACTCGAAGCCCGACCACGTGATGCCCTTGGCGTTGGAGAATTCCAGCGTGTTGAGGCGGACGGCGTGGACGAGGATCGAGAGGCCGCCCATCGCGATGTTGAGCGCGTGGCCGAGCAGGAGGATCAGGACCATGCACGGCACCTTCGCCCAGAGCGGGAGCGAGAGGCCCGCGGCCATCGTGTCGAACGTCTCAGCGATCTTCACCGAGGCGAGGCCGACGGCGAAGAGGCGGACGTAGGAGATGATGTCGCCCATGGACGAAACCACGTTGAGCGGCGTCATGCAGAGCGACACGACGTTGGCCTTGAGCTCGCTGCGCTTGTAGGTGAAGCACAGGATCAGCACGACGGCCGCGGCCATGACCCACGTGACGTGCGCCGGGTAGGCGAAGCCCTCGACGACGATCGAGCAGACGATGTTGTACATCCCGTAGAGCACGCCGATCCAGCCGAGCTCCGAGAGGGCCCGGGAGTCGGGCCAGAGCTGCACGACGTTCCAGCCGCGCGCGATCAGCAGGTGCGCCAGGCCGATCGCGAAGCACAGGTGCATGACGTTGCCCTGGTTCCCGAGCCAGCGCGCGGTCGGCAGGTCGCGGTTCATGAAGGCGGGGAGCCATTCGGCGGGCATTCCGAACCACGTGCCGGAAAGCACCCCCCAGAGCAGCGTCGCGCCGCCGAAGACGAACATGAGCGCGAGCGAGGAGGACGCGATTTCGGACGGCGGTTCCGGGCGGCGCTTCATCGCGCGGCGCACGAGGAAGGCGGCGAGCAGCAGCAGCGCGCCGTAGCCGGCGTCGCCGATCAGCATCGCGAAGAACAGCGTGAAGAACGAGTAGAAGACGACGCTCACGTCGTTTTCGCGGTAGCCGGGCAGGATGCCGAGGATCTGGAAGAGCGCGACGATCGGGCGGAAGAGACGCGGCGTGCGCAGGAGGACGGGCGGCGTTTCGCCGTCGGCCGGGTCGCGCAGCGCGAAGCCCCAGCCTTCGCGGCGGGCCGCCTCCGCGAGCGCGTCCGCGCCTTCGGCGGGAATCCACCCCTGCAAATGCGCGACGGGACCCGCGTCGAGCAGGTTGGCCGCCGCGAGGGCGACCGCCCGGGCGTCCGCCGCGGCGCGGATCGAGTCCGCGACTTCGCCGGCGCGCGGGGCGAGGGCCCGCAGGGCGGCGGCCTCTCCGCGCATCCGCGCTTCGGCCGCGTCGCGGCGCGCGCGCAGGGAAGAGAGGCTTCCGGGCGGGAGCGGCGCGGCCTCGACGCCCTCCGGAAGCGGCGCGCCGGCGAGCGCGCCGCAGACGCGGTCCTTGGTGCGCATCGTGACGCGCAGCGCGCCCTCCGCGGGGAACGCGGAGAAGTCGAAATCCGCGGGGACGGAGAAGAGCGCGAACGGGACGCCCTTGTCCGCGAGCGCGCGGGCCGCGGCGGGATCGAAGTCGCCCCACGGCGCGAAGCGGTCGAGGTCGCGGCCGAGCTCCTCGCGTTCCGCTCGGGCCTCGACGTAGCGCCGGACGGCCGCCAAGACCTCGCCGGCGGCGCCGGCCGGCGCCGCGCCGGCGGGCGGGGGCCGG
>CADBEF010000241.1 GCA_902793555.1 uncultured bacterium
CGTGATCCTCAACAACACGTACCTCGGGAACGTCCGCCAGTGGCAGGACATGATGTACAAGGGCGTCCATTCGATGACGCACCTCGCGCAGGCCGGCCGCATGAAGCAGGAGCGCATCGAGCCGGACCCGGAGCTGCCCGCATACCTCCCGGACTTCGTGAAGCTCGCCGAAGCGCACGGCGCGAAGGCGCGCCGCATCGCCGACCCGAAGGATGTCGAGCCCGCGCTCAAGGAAGCGTTCGCCGACCCGCACGTCTGGGTGCTGGAGTTCATCGTCGAGCCCGAGGCGGACATCACGCCGATGATCCCGCCGGGAAAGACGCTGAAAGACTTGATAAGAAAGTTTAAGTAGGAGGCGCGCCATGGACCAGAAGCACATCATCAACGCCACGGTCGAGAACCAGCCCGCCGTCCTCTCGCGGATCGTGGGGCTCTTCTCGGGCCGCGGCTACAACATCGAGACGCTCAACGTCGGGCCGTGCGCCGACCCGCGCTTCTCGCGCATGACGATCACCGTGCCCGGCGACGAGCACGTGCTGGAGCAGGTCACCAAGCAGCTCAACAAGCTCGTCGACGTCGTGAAGGTCGTGGTGGACCTCACGACCGAGAAGCACATCGCGCGGGAGCTCGTCCTCGTCGAGGTCGGCGCGCCGCGCCAGAAGCGCCCGGAGGTCCTCGGCATCGCCGAGATATTCGGCGCGGAGGTCGTCGGCGTGCGCGAGACGACGCTCACGATGCAGTACGTCGGCCGCGAGGACCAGGTGGACGACCTCCTGCGCCTCCTGCGCCCCTACACGATCGTGAACCTCGCCCGCAGCGGCCTCCTGGCCGTCGTCAAGGGCGAATGACCGCGCCGGCGAGATAGGCCGAGCGTCCGGATTCCGCCTCTTTCGACCCCTCCCGGGAGCGTCCGTTCGATGACCGTCCAGCGCATCTTCCGGCCCGAGCGGCCGTCGCGCGGGAACGAGAACGTCGCGCCCGTGCAGCCCGCGGACGAGGCCGCGTGGATCTGGCGCGCGGGGTGCGACGTCTTCGCGTCGCGCTTCTGCGACACGGCGCCGACGCCCGGGTCGCTCGCGCGCGAGCCGCAGGCGTTCCTCCGCTTCCGCCGCGACTTCGAGGCCGCGCCCGGCGGGGAGGCGCTCGAGCTCGACGTCTCCGCCGACGAGCGCTTCGTCCTGCTGCTCGACGGCGCCGAGATCGGTCGCGGCCCGAACCGCGGGCTGCCCGCGCGCTGGCACCTCCACGCCTACCGCGTCGAGGGCCTCGCGCCGGGCGCGCACCGCCTCGAGGCGGTCTGCTGGCAGATCGGCGCCCACGCGCCGCTCGCGCAGCTCTCCGTGCGCGGCGGGTTCCTCCTGAAGGCGTCCGGCGCCTACGACGGGGCGCTCACGACTGGCCGCGCGCCGTGGCTCGTGGCGCCGCTCGCCGGCACGCGCATGACGGACAAGGGCGAGTCGGAGACGTTCGGCGCCGGGTCCGAGTGCGAGGTGCGCGGCGCGTCGGTCCTCGACGAGGAGCCGCCCGCCGGCGCCTGGGAGCCGGCCGCGGTCGTGCGCGTCCCCGTGGGCGGGCGCTACGGGATCCGCCGGCCGGGCTGGCTCCTCTTCCCGACGCCGCTCCCGGACATGATGCTCCGCCGCGCGACGCCGGGGGCGTTCCGTCCGGGCCCGCTTCCGGGCGTCGTCCCCGCCCGCTCGCGCGTCGAGGCGCTCTGGGACCTCGGCGACTACTACTGCGCCTATCCGGAGCTGCGCGTCTCGGGCGGGCGCGGCGCGCGCGTCCGCTGGGACTGGGCCGAGTGCCTCGTCGAACCGGACGGCCGCAAGGGCGACCGCGCCGCGTGGGAGGGGCTCGGGATGCGGCGGCCGTTCGGCGACTCGTTCCTCCCCGACGGCCGCGCGGGCGCGCGCTTCACGACGCCGTGGTGGCGCTGCGGGCGCTGGTGCCGGCTCGTGGTCGAGACGGCCGACGAGCCGCTCGCGGTCGAGGGCGTCGCGCTGCTCGAGACGCGCCTCCCGGCCGAGCCGGAGGCGTCCTTCGCGTGCGACGACCCGCTCGTCGCCGCCGTGCAGCCGCTCTGCGTGCGCACGCTGCAGATGTGCCTGCACGAGATGTTCTTCGACTGCCCCTACTACGAGCAGCAGATGTATCCCGGCGACACCCGCGTGCAGATGCTCGTCGCGGGCCTCTTCCGGAACGGCGGCCGCGCCGTGCGCAACGCGCTGGCGCTCTACGACGCCGACCGCCGCGAGAACGGCCAGATGCCGATGAACGCCCCCACGCGCGGGACGCAGGAGTCGTTCACGTTCACGTGCTGCCAGGCGGCGATGGCCGGCGACTTCGCGTGGAACCGGGCGGACCCCGCCGCGCTCCGCGCGCTGCTGCCGGGCCTCTGCCAGACGCTCCTCGGCGCGGAGGCGTTCCTCGGCCCCGACGGGCTCCTCGTCCGCACGCCCGGATGGAACTTCGTCGACTGGGTCCCGGACTGGCCCGACGGCGTCCCGCCCGACGGCGGCACCGACCGCCCGAACGCGGAGATCAACCTCCAGTTCCTCCACGCCGTCCTGTCGGGCGTCCGCGCCGCCGAGGCGCTCGGCGAGACGCGCCTCGCCCAGCGCTGGCGCGAACGCGCGGACGCCCTCCGCGCCGCGATCCGCCGCGCCTTCTGGCACGCGGACCGCGCGCTGTTCGCGTCCGACGCGGCCCGCACGCGCTTCTCGCGCCACGCGCAGGCGCTCGCCCTGCTCGCGGACGTGCCCGAGGGCGGCGACGCGGACCGCTGCTTCGAGGCGCTCGTCTCGGCGCCCGGCCTCGACCGCGAGTCGATCTACTTCCGGCACTACCTCTTCGCGACGTTCTTCAAGCGCCGCCGCCCCGACCTCTTCCTCGCGGGGCTCGACTTCTGGCGCGACTGCCTCGACCTGCACTGCCCGACCGTCCTGGAGATCCCGGACCCCGCCGCCTCGCGCAGCGACTGCCACGCCTGGGGCTCGCACCCGCTCTGGCACCTGCACGCCGGCGTCGCGGGCGTCCGCCCCGACGCGCCCTTCTACGCGCGGGCGCTCGTCGATCCGCAGCCCGGCCCCCTGCGGTTCGTCCGCTCCGTCACGCCCACGCCGCGCGGCCCGGTGGCGCTCGACCTGCGTTTCGACGGCCCGCGCGTCGCCGGCTCCGTCGAGCTCCCGCCCGGCCTGCCCGGCACCTTCCGCTGGGCCGGCCGGGACCGCCCGCTCGCACCCGGACGCAACGAGATCGGCTAGCGACGCGCCGCTACCGCGCGCGGCGGACGAACAGGCGGCCGACGAGGATCAGCATCGTGTAGATCTCGAGGCGCCCGGCGAGCATCGCGAAGCAGTACCACCACTTGAGCGCCGCGGGCAGCGCGCCGTAGTTCGCGGAGGGCCCGAGCGAGCCGAGCGCCGGGCCGACGTTGCCGACCATGCTCAGCGCCGCCGTGAACGCCTCCAGCGGCGGCAGCCCCGCCGCCGCGCCCGCGAGCGCCGTGGCGCCCACGAGGGCGAAATAGGCCAGGACGAACCCCGCCACGGCGGCGACGAGGCCGTCGTGCACCGGGCGCCCGTCGATGCGGACGGCGGAGACCTCGCGCGGGTGCAGCAGCCGGCGCGTCTCGGCGGCGGCCTGCCGCGCGAGGACGGTCCAGCGGACGACCTTCACGCCGCCCGCGGTGGAGCCCGAGCAGCCGCCGACGAGGAGCAGCGCGAGCAGGACGGCCTGCGCGGCGGGCGTCCAGAGCGCGTAGTCGGCCGAGGCGAAGCCCGTCGTCGAGAGGATCGAGGCGACCTGGAAGGACGCGAGCCGGACCGCGCGGCCGGCCGGTTCGCCGGCGCGGGCGAGGGCGAGCGCGACGAGCGCCGCGGCGGCCGCCGCGACGGCGAGGAAGACCTTGGGCTCGGTCGCGCGGCGCACGCCTTCGCCGCGGCGCGCGAGGAGGCGGTAGTAGAGTGCGAACGGGAGCGACGCGGCGAGCATGAACGCGGTGCAGACCCATTCGGCGGCGGGGCTCGCGAACGCGGCAAGGCTCGCGTTGCGCGTCGAGAAGCCGCCCGTCCCGAGCGTCGAGAACGCGTGGCAGACGGCGTCGACCCACCCCATCCCGCAGAGCCGCAGCAGCGCGGCCTGCAGCGCCGTGAGCGCGACGTAGAGCAGCCAGAGCACCTTCGCCGTGTCGGCGATGCGCGCCGTGAGGCGGCCCTTCTCGGGACCGGTCGACTCAGCGCTGAGGAGCCGGAAACCGCCGATGCCCAGGAGCGGCACGAGCGCCACCACGAGCGCGATCACGCCCATGCCGCCGAGCCAGTGCGTCTCGCAGCGCCAGACGTTCACCGCGCGAGGGACGGCCTCGACGTCCGCGAGAACCGTCGCGCCCGTCGTCGTGAAGCCGCTCACGCTCTCGAAGACGGCGTCCGTGACCGACGCGAACGCGCCGCTCGCCCACAGCGGCACGGCGCCGAAGAGCGCCACGGCGACCCACGCCGCGCCGACCGCGGCGATGGCGTCGCCGGGCGCGGGGGC
>CADBEF010000242.1 GCA_902793555.1 uncultured bacterium
GTGGACGGCGGCCCGGCGCCGGGCGGCGTCGCGAGCACCGTAGCGCGCGTCGCCGCGGACGGCTCGCTCGCGGTCTTCCGCGAGGCCGCGATCCCGCGCGCCGCGCTCGAAGCGGCGTTGCGCTAGCCGAACGTCGCGCGCGAGAATTCGTCGATCCGCGCCTCGATGTCGGCGATCGTCGACATGGAGAGTAGGTCGCGCGCGTAGGCTTCGCAAGCCGGAAGCGTGCAGCGCGAGACGAGCTCCTGGCAGTGCGGGATCTGCGCCGGCTCCAGCGAGAACGTCCGGACGCCGACGCCGATCAGGAACGGCATGTAGCGCGGGTCGCGGCCCATTTCGCCGCAGACCGAGACGGGCGTGCCGTGGCGGGCGGAAATCGTCGAAATCGCGCGCAGCAGCCGCAGCACCGTGGGATGGTGGGGAACGTAGTTCGCGGCGACGGCCGCGTTCGTGCGGTCCACCGCGAGCGTGTACTGGATCAGGTCGTTCGTCCCGATCGAGAGGAAGTCGCTCTCCTCGGCGATCGCGTCCAGCACGCCGACCACCGCCGGGACTTCGACCATCGCGCCGACCGCGGGCGCCAGAAGGTCCTTGTCGCCGACTTCGGTCTGGAGCGCGGCGAGGCACGTCTCGACGTGCTCGCGCGCGGCGCGGAACTCCTCGACGGACGAAATCATCGGGAACATGATCCCGACGTGCTCGTTGCCGCTCTTCTGGACGGCGCGCAGGATCGCGCGCAGCTGCTGGTCGAGGATGTAGGGGTACTTGAGCGAGAAGCGGATCGAGCGCAGGCCGAGCGCGGGGTTCTCCTCCTGGCCGCGGTAGAGGTACGGGATCGCCTTGTCGCCGCCGGCGTCGAGCGTCCGGAAGACGACCGGCGCGCCGCCCATGCGCTCCAGCACGCGCGAGTAGATCGCGAACTGGTCGGCCTCGGTCGGCATCGAGGGGCGCATGAGAAACGGAAACTCGGTGCGGTACAGCCCCACGCCCTCGGCCTTCGCGGCGACCGCCGCGTCGAGGTCCGCCAGGATGTTCACGTTCGCCTCGAGCACGATGCGCTCGCCGTCGAGCGTGCGCGTCTCCGGCTTCACGTCGCGCAGGCGGTGCGCCTCGGCGGCTTCCTCGCCCGCGCGGTTGCGGAACTTGGCCGCGAGCGGGGCGTCCGGATGGACGTAGACCGTGTCGTTGGCGCAGTCGAGGATGACGGTCTCGCCCTCCGCCAGGCGCAACAGGTCGCGCGACTTGACGACGAGCATCGGGATGCGCAGCGAGCGCACCAGGAGCGAGACGTGCGCCGTGGCGCCGCCCGCGCACAGCACGATGCCGGCGACGCCGTCGCGCGCGACGCGCAGCACGTCGGAGGGCAGCATCTTTTCGGCCACGACGACCGTGGCTTCGCGCGACCGTTCCGACGCGCCGGGATTGTCCGAGACGAGCGCGTCGAGCAGGCGGACCGCGAGATCCTCCACGTCGCGCGCCTTCTCGCGCATGTAGTCGTTGTCGGACGCCTCGAAGATCGCGATGTAGTCGGACGCCGTCCGCGCGACGGCCTCCGGCAGCGAAGCGCCGCCCGCGACGGCCTTGGCGATCTGCCCGGTGAACGCCTCGTCGTGGAGCATCATCACGTCCGCCTCGAGGATCATCGAGGCGGCCTCGGGCAGCTTCTTGTCGAGCTCCGAGCCGAGCTTGCGCAGCGAGGCCTCGACGATGGCGGACGCCTCTTCGAGCGAGCGCACGGCGGGCGGGAACGAGATCGGCGGCGCGCCGGGCTCCGGGCGGCCGAGCAGGCGCGCGTGGGCCGCCGGCGTGGCGACGTGCGCCGGGCCCATCGCCCAGCCGTTCGAGACGGCGGTCCCGCGGAAGACCAGCTGCTCGGTCGGGCGCAGCTCGCCCTTGCGCGCGGCGGCGGCCGCGGGGCGCGATTCGGCGAGCAGCAGCGCACCGGCGCTCTGGACCGCGTCCGTGAGCTCGGCAACTTTCGCGCGGGCGGCGGAGATCTCGTCGGCGAGGAACGGCCGCCCCGTGCGGCGCCGCAGCGACACGGCGCCCACGCGGTCTCGGCCGCGCAGCAGCGGGATGCCGAGGAACGTCTGCACGTCCTCGTCCGGGAAGTTCGGGTGCGGCACGTAGCCGCGCATGGACGAGGCCATCTCCGAATAGATCGGGCGGCGCTCCGCCAGCACGCGGCCGACGAGCCCCTCGCCGAGACGCAGCACGATCGTAGCCTTGCCGAACATCGGGTAGCCGACGCACGCGCGCAACGTCGCGGTCCCGGCCGCGTCGTCGTAGAGGAACAGCGACGCGCGCTCCGCGCCGAACTCGCGCGCCAGCGACCGGACCGTCTCGTCCAGGAACCCGCGCGTGCCGCCGTGCGGCGCGGCCGCGGCGGCGCCGCCGGCGTCGTCGCCGAGGGCCGCGAACGCGGGAGGGGTCAGGTGGAAGAGTCGGTCCATCGCGGGCGTCGGGGCGTCGTGTCAGTCTTTCTTCGATTCCGCGGTTTCGCGGACGGTGTAGACGGGCTTCTTCTGGGACTCGAACCAAGTGCGCGTGTTGAGCTCGGCGTTGAGGCCCATCACGAAGAACTGGACCGAGAAGCCCAGGAACATGAACGGCGCGATGACCCAGAACGGGCGCTTCACGAGGAGCGTCCCGCCGAACCACGCCCGGGCGCCGGCAAGCGACGTGAGCCACTCCAGGCCGACCAGGCCGAGCATCAGGAAGCCCGCCAGCAGGCACCAGCCGCCGATCTTGCCGAACAGGTGCATGGGCTTGGCGCTGTACTTGAGCATGAAGCGCATCGTGATGCAGTCCAGCACCACGCGCGGGATCTTCGCCAGCCCGAAGAGCGCGCCGTACTTCGATTCGCCGTGCTCGCGGGCGTGGTGGCGGACGGGCATTTCGACGATCTTCGCGCCGACCCACTTGGCGTGCGCGACCACGAATCGGTGCATCTCGCCGTAGAGGTGGAAGCCCTTCACGACCTCGCTGCGGTAGGCCTTGAGCGAGCAGCCGTTGTCGTGGATCGGGAGCTTGAGGTAGGACTGGATGAAGTTGTTGAAGATCTGCGAGGGCAGCGTCCGGATCTTCGAGTCCTTGCGGTCCTTGCGCCAGCCGCTCACGACGTCCGCGCCCTCGGCCTCGAGCTTCTCGAGCATCGCCGGGATGTCCGCGGGGTCGTTCTGCAGGTCGCCGTCCATCGTGACGACGACCTTGCCGCGCGCGTAGTCGAAGCCGGCCGCGAGCGCGGCCGTCTGGCCGAAGTTGCGGCGGAAGCGCACGAGGCGCAGCCCGCGGTACTTCCCGGCGGCCGCCGTGAGCGCCGCCCACGTGCCGTCGGTCGACCCGTCGTCGACGAGGACGACCTCGTAGCTCCGGCCGAGCTTCGAGAGGACGTCGTCCAGCGCCTTGCACAGCGGCGGGACGGACTCCTCCTCGTTGTAGAGGGCGACGGCGACCGAGAGGTCGACCGGCTGTTCGTTTTCGTTCATGCGTTGGCCTTGCGGAAACGTTCGATGAGCGCGTTGGTCGAGGCGTCGTGTTTGAGCTCGGACGCGGACGTGAGCTCCGGGATGATCTTCTTGGCGAGGACCTTCCCCAGCTGCACGCCCCACTGGTCGAAGGAGAAGACGTCCCAGAGCGCGCCCTGCGTGAACACCTTGTGCTCGTAGAGTGCGATGAGCGCGCCGAACGTCGCGGGCGTGAGCTCGTCGGCGACGAGCGTGTTCGTCGGCCGGTTGCCCTCGAAGGTCTTGTGCGGGACGAGCGCCTCGGGCGTCCCTTCGGCGCGGACCTCGTCCGCCGTCTTGCCGAACGCGAGCGCCTCGGTCTGCGCGAAGAAGTTCGCCATGAGGTGCACGTGGTGCGGCCCGATCGGGTTGTGCGAGCGAAGGAAGCCGATGAAGTCGGCCGGCACCAGCTTCGTTCCCTGGTGCAGGAGCTGGTAGAAGGCGTGCTGGCCGTTGGTGCCGGGCTCGCCCCAGACGATCGGGCCGGTCTGCCACGCGACGTGCCGGGCTCGCCCCAGACGATCGGGCCGGTCTGCCACGCGACACGGCGACCCTGCTTGTCGACGCTCTTGCCGTTGCTCTCCATGTCGAGCTGCTGGAGATACGCCGGGAAGCGCGCGAGGTATTGGTCGTAGGGCAGCACCGCGTGCGACTGCGCGCCGAGGAGGTTGTTGTAGAGGATGCCCAGGAGGCCCATCGTGACGGGCAGGTTCTCCTCGAACGGCGCCGTGCGGAAGTGCCGGTCCATCGCCTCGTAGCCGCCGAGCATCTCGCGGAAGCGGTCCGGGCCGATCGCGATCATGAGCGAGAGGCCGATCGCGGACGGCAGCGAGTAGCGGCCGCCGACCCAGTTCCAGAAGCCGAACATGTTCGCCGTGTCGATGCCGAACTTCGCGACCTCGTCCGCCGCCGTGGAGATCGCGACGAAGTGCTTCGCGACCGCGGCCGCGTCGCCCTTGTAGTGCCTCAGCACCCACTCGCGCGCGGTGTTCGCGTTGTCCATCGTCTCGAGCGTCGTGAAGGTCTTGGACGCGACGAGGAAAAGCGTCTCCTCCGGGTCCATGTCGCGCACGGTCTCGGCGAAGTGCGTGGCGTCGACGTTCGAGACGAACCCGAGGCGCAGGTTGCGCTGCGAGAACGGCGCGAGCGCGATCGCGGCCATGCAGGGCCCGAG
This sequence comes from uncultured bacterium, assembly GCA_902793555.1. GTDB lineage: Bacteria > Verrucomicrobiota > Kiritimatiellia > RFP12 > UBA3636 > UBA3636. The sequence continues at coordinate 4,681 of CADBEF010000242.1, forward strand.
GTCGGAGCCGCCGATGCCGATGTTGACGACGTTGCGGACGGGCTTGCCGCTCAGACCCCGCCACGCGCCGGAG
>CADBEF010000243.1 GCA_902793555.1 uncultured bacterium
GTCCGTCGCGGGGACCGGGGCGGCCTCGGCCGGGACGGCGGCCGCCGCCGCGGGCACGTCCGCGGCGGCCTGGGCGGGCGCGTCGTTGGTGGCGGCGGGAGGCTCTTCCGCCGCCGCCTCCTTGGAGCCGCCGCAACCGCGGACGGCGAACACGGCGGCGGCCGCCACGACGAGGGCGGCGACGAGGAAGACGGGGAGGGCGGGGGAGCGGTTCTTGCGGTAGATGTCGTCGAGCGTCTGCATTTCCATGGTGGAGCCTTTCGGATTCGCGTTTGCGCCAGCCCATTCTACACCATCGAGGCGCGCAAATCAAGGTTGCGGCGGCTCGGCGGATTCGGTAGAATGGCCGCCCATGACGGACGTAGCGACAGCCCCGCTCCTGGCGGCCGAAAACCTGACCGTGCGCTACCGCGGCGCGTCGCGCCCGGCGGCCGCGGACGTGTCGCTTTCGATCGCGCCCGGCGAGTGCGTCGGCCTGGTCGGCGGGAGCGGCTGCGGCAAGAGCACCGTCGCGCGGGCGCTCGTCGGGCTCGAGCGGCCCGCCGCCGGGCGCGTCCTTTGGCGGGGCCGCGACACCGCCGCGTTCGGCCGCGCGGAGCGCCTCGAGTGGCGGCGCGGCGTCCAGCTCGTCTTCCAGGACACGCTCGGCGCGCTGCAACCGCGCATGCGGACCGGCGCCGCGGTCGCGGAGGCGCTCAAGGTGCACCGTGCGGCGGCGTATCCGACGCGCGAGGCGCGCCGGGCGCGCGTGCTCGAGCTCTTCGACCTCGTGGAGCTGCCCGCCGAGGCGGCCGACCGCTACCCGCACGAGCTCAGCGGCGGGCAGCGCCAGCGCGTCGGCATCGCCCGCGCGCTCGCCGTCGAGCCGCGCGTGCTGCTCGCGGACGAGCCGGTCTCCGCGCTCGACGTGGCGGTGCAGGCGCAGATGCTGCGGACGCTGCGCCGCCTGCTCGACGCGACCGGTCTCGCGATGCTGTTCGTCTCGCACGACCTGGCGGTGGTGCGCTGCCTCTGCTCGCGGGCGCTCGTCATGGACGCCGGCCGCATCGTCGAGGAAGGGCCGGCCGAGACGCTCTTCTCCGCGCCGCGCACGCCGTTCACCCGCGAGCTCCTCGACGCCGTCCCGCGGTTCGCCGCGCGCCAGTCGCTCCGGTCTTGACACGGCCGGAGGGGACGTGGCATGATTGCCCCGTCACGATCGAGAAACGCCATGAACATGACCCGACGCGAATTCCTCAAGTCCGCCGCCCTCCTCGCGGCCCTCGCCCCGTTCGCCCGCCTCCGGGCGCAGGATGCCGCGCCCGCCGCCGCCACGGACGAAAAACCCGCCGCCGGGCCGCTCGACCGCCGCACGATGGCGGGCGAAAGCGTGCCGCTCCTCGGCTACGGCTGCATGCGCCTGCCCCGGGGCGGAAACGGAAAGATCGACCGTCCGCTCGCGAACCGGCTCTGGTCGCGCTACCTCGAAGCCGGCGGGAACTATTTCGACACGGCCTACATGTACCACGACGGCGAGAGCGAGGCGGCGCTCGGCGAATTCCTGTCGAAGCGCCCGCGCTCCTCCTACTTCCTGACCGACAAGATGCCGGTGTGGATGGCGCGAACGGAAGAGGGCCTCAAGCGCGTCTTCGCGGAACAGCTCGAACGCACGAAGGCGGAATATTTCGACTTTTACCTCGTGCACTCGCTCGGCTGGGGAAACTGGGACCTCGCCAAGAAGATCCACGCGCTCGAGTTCCTGCTGGAGAAGAAGAAGGAGGGCCGCATCCGCCACCTCGGGTTCTCCTTCCACGACGCGCCGGAGGCTCTCGATCCGATCCTCGAAGCGTACGACTGGGAGTTCGCGATGATCCAGCTCAACTACCAGGACTGGACGCGCTACCGCTCCAAGGAGCAGTACGAAAAGCTCGTCGCGAAGGGGATCGACGTCGCGGTGATGGAGCCGTTGCGCGGCGGCGCGCTCGCGCGGCTAAACCCGACCGCGGCCGCGATCCTGCGCGAGGCGGATCCGGACGCCTCGACCGCCTCGTGGGCGTTCCGCTGGGTGGCGTCGCTGCCCGGCGTCAAACTGGTCAACTCCGGCATGTCGCGCGAATCCGACCTCGAAGACAATCTCAAGACGTTCTCGCCCGTCCGCGAACTCTCCGAAGCGGACCGCGCCGCGATCGCAGCCGCCCTCGCCGCGTTCCAGAAGGGGCAGGCCGTCCCCTGCACGGCCTGCCGCTACTGCATGCCGTGCCCCGTCGGCGTTTCCATTCCGGACATTTTCCACCTCTGGAACGTCTTCAAGGCGGACGGCGACCGCGACCGCTTCCTCGCGCGCTACGCGAAGATTCCGGAAAAGTCGCGCGCCTCGGCGTGCGTCCGCTGCATGCAGTGCACGAAGCACTGCCCGCAGCACATCGCCGTTCCGGACGAGCTCGCGAAGATCGCGGCCTACGCCGAGGCGCCGGCCTGACGCTCCGCCCGCGCGGCCAGCAGGACCCCGAGTTCGTAGAGCAGCAGCGTCGGGACCGCGAGCAGGACCTGGCTCGCGACGTCCGGCGGCGTCAGCAGCGCGGAGAGCGTCAGGATCGCCACGACCGCCCACGGCCGCGCGCGCCGCAGCCCGGCCGCCGTCGCGAACCCGATCCGCGCGGCGAGCGCGAGGACGAGCGGCGTCTGCGCCATCAGCCCGAATCCGAGCGCCAGGCTTCCCGAGAGGTGCAGGAAGGCGCCGAGACCGATGACGGGCGCGAGACCGGGTTCCGCGAACGACGCGGCGAACGCCATCACGAGCGGCATCACCGCCGCGCACGCGAAAAGCGCGCCGCCGAGGAAGAGCAGCGACGAAAGCGGAATCCACGTCCGCAGGGCGCGCGCTTCGCCGTCGCGCAGCCCCGGCCGCACGAAGCCCCACGTCTGCGCCGCGACCCAGGGCCAAGCCGCCGCGAAGGCGAGCACGAACCCGACGTGCAGCTGCGCGCGGAACGCCTCCAGCGGCGCGAAGTAGTGCAACGCGCCGAGCTCCTCCGGAACCGCCCACCGCACCAGCAGCCGGATCGCCGCCGGCGCCGCGAAGAAGCCCGGAACGAGCAGCAGGGCCACGCCGGCCGCCGCGCGGAGCAGCGCGCGGCGCATGGCGGCCAGGTGCCCGAAGAGCGTGTCGTCCATCAGGCCTTGGCCGCGGGGTCCGCCGCGCCGGCCTTTTCGGCGGCTTTCTCCTCCCGTTCCGCCGCCTTCTCGGCCTCGGCCGCGAGCTCCTTGCCCTCGTTCGCGATGGCGTCCTTGGCCTTTTTGTACTCGTTGGACGCGCGGCCGAACGCCCGCGCGAGCTCGGGGATGCGCTTTGCGCCGAACAGGAGAAGGGCGACGAAGACGATGAGCAGGATTTCCGGAAGTCCGATGTGCATGGCGGTGGTTCCTTCGGTAGGGGACGTCCCCGATTCTACCCGAACACGCCGCCCCGGGGCAACCGTTTTCTTGCGCCAGCCCGTCGCCGTTGCCGCGACGGGGCAGGTGTGGTAGAATCGCCGCCGTCTCCGCTCGACCGTTTCAACCCTTCAACCCGACACCTCCCATGAAATTCCACGACAGGCACGCCTGGGCGGCCTACGAGTCCCCCTACTTCGCCATCACCTTCCGCCGCCGCGACGCGCGCCTCGCGTTCCTCGGCATCGATTCCGGCGGCCGCCGCTGGGACCACAAGAACACCTACAACCTCCTCAAGCCCTCGCAGGGCGCCCTCGTCCCCGCGATCGATCGCGTCGCGAAGAAGCCGCCCGAGTTCCTCCCGGCGCATCCCGCCGGCGCGCCGAAGGGCCCGCCGCCCGTCCCGGCCGACTGGCTCGCGCAGTCCGCGTGCGAGGCCGGCCTCGCCGCCGCGTCCGACAAAGTCGCCTTCGCGTTCTCCCCGGTCGACGACCGCACGTTCGACATCTCCGTCGAGTCGAAGGACGGCGCCCCGCTCAAGGGCCCGTTCTGGGAGATGAGCCTCCAGATCAAGACCGC
>CADBEF010000244.1 GCA_902793555.1 uncultured bacterium
GCGATCGCGGCCATGCAGGGCCCGAGGTCGGAGCCGCCGATGCCGATGTTGACGACGTTGCGGACGGGCTTGCCGCTCAGACCCCGCCACGCGCCGGAGCGGACCTGCTCCGCGAAGGCGGCCATCTTGTCGAGGACCTCGCGGACGCCGGGCATGACGTCCGTGCCGTCGCCCTGGTCGATGACGGCTCCGCCGGAAAGCGCGCGCAGCGCGGTGTGGAGCACCGCACGGTCCTCGGTCTCGTTGATGTGCTCGCCGCGGAACATCGCCTCGATCTTGTTCTTGAGGCCGCACTCGCGCGCCATGGCGTAGAGGTCGGCCATCGTCATGTCGTCGACGAGGTTCTTGGAGAAATCGAGCGTCCAGCCGGCGGCCGAGATCGTCATCTTGCGGGCGCGGTCGGGGTCGGCCGCGAAGGCGGCGCGGAGGTTGAAGTCCTTGTTGACGGCGACGTCCTTCTGCAGGGCGGACCAGGCGGCGGTTTCGGTGAAGTTCATGTCCAGTTCCAGTGTGGGTCGGAGGGAGGGCGGCAGAGGCTACCAAAAACCCGGACGGAAAGCAATACAACTTTTGCGCGCGCGTACGCGACGGGGGAACTGCCGGGCGGGACGACGCCCCGTCAGGCGCCTGGCGGGGCGTCCTTGAGACCGAAACGCTTGATGAGGCGCTGCAGGTAGGCGCGTTCGATACCGGCTTCGCGGGCGGACGCGGAGACGTTTCCGCCGTTGCGGCGCAGGAGGTCGGAGAAGTAGCGCCGCGCGTATTCGTCGAGCAGGAGCGCCTTGCCCTCCTTGAAGGGAATCGAATAATCCGGCGACATCGGCGAAGAGCCGAGACCGTCCGCTCCGCGGACGCCGATGCGCCCCATCGCGAGCGCTGCGGCCAGGTCGACGGGACGCTTCGGGGCGTAGAACGCGCGATCGACGAGGTTCCGCAACTCGCGCACGTTGCCCGGCCACGCGTGCCGGCGCAACGCGGGCAGGGCGTCCGCGAGGTCGCCGAGCTCCTTTTCCGCGTCCGGCCCGTGGAGCCGGCGCGCGAACGCGGCGGCCAGGAGCGGGATGTCCTCGGCGCGCTCGCGCAACGGCGGCAGCTCGATGGAGACGACGGAAAGGCGGTAGAAGAGGTCCTCGCGGAACCGCCCGGCGTTCACCTCCTCGTCGAGCGGCTTGTTGGTCGCGCAGAGGATGCGGACGTCGACCTTCCGAACCTCGTTGGAGCCGACGCGGCGGATTTCGCGGTTCTCCAGGACCCGCAGCAACTTGGGCTGGAGGGCGGGCGGGAGGTCGCCGATTTCGTCGAGGAAGACCGTCCCGCCGTCCGCCGCCTCGAACACGCCGGGGCGGTCACCCGCGGCGCCGGTGAACGCGCCCTTCACGTGGCCGAACAGTTCGCTCTCCACGAGGTCGGGCGAGAGCGCCGCGCAGTCGATGACGAGAAACGGGGCCTTCGCGCGCGGGCTGTGCAGGTGGATCTCGCGGGCGAGGATCTCCTTGCCGGTGCCCGTTTCGCCCGTCAGCATCACCGTGGCTTCGGTCGGGGCGTAGGATTCGGCGAGGTGGAAGACGCGCCGCATGGCGGACGAGCGGCCGACCGCGGCGCCGAAGGACTCGCTCGCGCTGCGCTCCAGGTCGCGCGCCTCCTCCTGCGGGGAGAACTCCAGGACCGTGCCGCCGAGCTGGATGCGCGCCCCTTCGTCGAGGAACGCGTGCGCGACGCGGACGCCGTTCACGAACGTCCCGTTGGTGCTGCCGAGGTCTTCGATGCGGTAGCCGTCGCGTTCGTCCGCGAGGATGCGGCAGTGGCGGCGGGAAACGGCGCCGTCGTCCGCGAGGCGCAAGTCGTTTCCGACCGCGCTTCCGATCGAAAACGAATCGCCGGGGATCGGGAGCCGCTGGCCGCGGCCGGCGCCCTTGACGACGAAAAGGGAGGCCTTGCGGATCCGCATGCCGCCGCCCGCCCGTTCGGGGGGGACGACCAATGTGCGCGACGTGTTCATGACGGGACGGCAGTATACGCGCAACCCCGCGGCGAATCCAGCGAAAAATCCGCGGCGCGGCGCTTTTCGCTTGCAAGTTCGCGTCCGGGCGGGTAGACTTGTCCGCCGTTCGAACCACAAGGACGACACCATGCTCGATATCAAGAAATTCCGCGAGACGCCGGACGAAGTCCGCGCCGGCCTCGCCGCCCGCGGGGCCGACCCGGCCGCCGTCGACACCATCCTCGACCTCGACGCGAAGCGCCGCGAGGCCGTCGGCGCCGTCGAGGCTCTCAAGGCCGAGCGCAACGCGACCTCCAAGAAGATCGGCGCGCTGCGCAAGGCCGGCGAAGACACGACCGAAATCCAGGCCGAAACGCGCAAGCTCGGCGAGAAGATCGCGGAGCTCGACGCCCAGGCCGCCAAGTACGACGAGGACCAGCGCTCCCTCCTGCTCTCGCTGCCGAACCTCCCCGCCCCCGGCGTCGTCCCCGGCGGCAAGGAGGCCAACGAGGTCGTCTCCGTCTGGGGCGAAAAGCCCGTCTTCGACTTCGAGCCGAAGGACCACGTCGAGCTCTGCACCAAGCTGGGCCTGATCGACTACGACCGCGGCGTGCGCCTCGGCGGGAACGGCTTCTGGCTCTACCGTGGCATGGGCGCGCGCATCGAGTGGGCGCTCCTGAACTACTTCGTCCAGGAGCACGTCAAGGACGGCTTCGAATTCATCCTCCCGCCCCACCTGCTCACCTACGAGTGCGGGCTCACGGCCGGGCAGTTCCCGAAGTTCGAGGAGGACGTCTTCCGTCTCAAGGAAGAGGGCTTCCAGTTCCTGCTCCCGACGGCCGAGACGGCGCTCGTGAACCTCCACCGCGGCGAAATCGTCGAGGAGAAGGACCTGCCCCAGAAGATGTTCGCCTACACGCCGTGCTACCGGCGCGAGGCCGGCTCCTACCGCAAGGAGGAGCGCGGCATGATCCGCGGCCACCAGTTCGACAAGGTCGAAATGTTCGCCTACACGAAGCCGGAGGAATCGGAGGCGATGCTGCAGCTGCTGATCCGCAAGGCGTGCAAGCTCGTCGAAGGCCTCGGCCTGCACTACCGGCTCTCGAAGCTGGCCGCGGGCGACTGTTCCGCGTCGATGGCCACGACCTACGACGTCGAGCTCTGGATCCCGTCGATGGGCGTCTACAAGGAGTGCTCGTCGGTGTCCAACGCGATGGACTACCAGGCGCGCCGCGGCAACATGCGCTTCCGCCGCACCGCGGACAAGAAGATCGAGTACATGCACACGCTCAACGGCTCGGGCCTCGCGACCTCCCGCCTGCTGCCCGCCATCGTCGAGCAGTTCCAGCGCGCGGACGGCTCGGTGGCGATTCCCGAAGTCCTCCGCCCCTATCTGGGCGGCATCTCCGAGATCCGCTGAAGCGCGGCGTCCGGGCCGCGGGGGCGCGGCGCGCGCGTTCGGTCCCGTCCGCCCGGCGGACGGGCTGGACCCGCGTGCGCCGATGTGGTAGAATACGCCCCGAACGCCCGCCCCGGACGTCTCCCCCCGTTCCCGAAAGGACCGCACAGCCATGCCGCAACCGATGTACATGATCCGCGTCGAAAAAGGACCCGACGCCGGCCTCGTCGCCGCCGTCCCGCCCGGCGGCGCCTCGCTCGGCCGGTCGTCCCAGAACGACCTCGTGTTCCACGACCAGATGCTCTCGCGCCACCACTGCCGCATCTACTTCGACGGCGACGTCCCGGTCGTCTCCGACCTCGCGACCGTGAACGGCACGATCGTGAACGGCACGCCGATCGCCGCGGACACGCGCCTCTCCCCCGGCGACACGATCGCCATCGGCGGCACGACGCTGCTGCTCTCCGGACCGGACGGCCAGTTCGTCGCCCGGAAGCTCGCGCCGATCGTCGTCCCGCCCACGCTCCCGGCGCAGACGCCGGTGGCGCCCGCCCCCGCGCCGGCTCCCGCCGCGCCGGCTCCC
>CADBEF010000245.1 GCA_902793555.1 uncultured bacterium
GACGAGCTGCAGGAGGTTGAGCGCCGCGAAGAAGCCGCCGCCCGCGCGCCCGAACGGCGTCTTCGCGCAGTCCATCCCGCCGCGGCGCGTCCGCGCGCCCAGGAGCATCGCGAGGAAGAGCATCGCGCCGCCGAACAGATGCCCGAGCAGGATCGCGCCGAGCACGGACCAGCCGCGCCCGCCGACGGCCGCCGGCGCGAGCGCGGCGCCCGCCTCGATTTCGGCGATCGAAACCGCCGCCCCGAACCACACCAGTCCGCACCCGAGGACGGACATTCCCTTTTCGTCTTCCTTCATGTTTCCGTTTCCTACGCCGGAATGACCCGGATCAGGTTCGAAGGGTCGGGGCCGCCCGTCGGCCCCCTCTCAGCCCGCCTTGGCGCGGACTCCCCGTCGGAACGGGGCGGATTCTAGCAGACGGAGCGCCGCCCGGCAAGGACGCTTGCGGGACGGGAACGGGTGCGGTAGAATGGCGGCACGTGCGCGGCGCTCCCGCCGCCCGTTCCCCTTCCTCCCGACACACAATCCTTCCATTGCCATGAGCGACTGCATCGTCAACGTCACCGGCGGAGAGCTCTCCGCCAAGGAGATCGAAGCCTACAAGAAGCGCGCCGTCGAGAAGTTCGGCGAGATGCCCCGCCAGATCGACATCAAGGTCGACGGCGAGGAGGTCGAGCTGCAGTACCACCTCGCGTCGGAGCACTTCGACCGCATCCGCCGCATCACCGGCTACCTCGTCGGCACGCTCGACCGCTTCAACGACGCCAAGCGCGCCGAGGAGCACGACCGCGTGAAGCACGCCACCGGCTGCGACTGCGGCCACGACCACGCGTGAGCCCGCGCCGGAGGAGGGACCCCGCCGCGCCCCGAGCCGTCGGGGAGCGCGCGATGGCGCGCGAGCTGCTCGCCGTCCGCGGGCGGTTCGCCATCGTCTCGCACGTCCGCCCGGACGGCGACGCGATCGGCTCCTCCCTCGGCCTCTGCCGAGCGCTGCGCGCCGCGGGGCGCAAGGCGCTCTGCGTCGCGCTCGGCCCGATCTCCGACGTCTACGACTTCCTGCTCGATCCCGCCGCGGGCGAGATCGTCCCGGCCGAGGCGTTCGAGCCCGCCCCGGGCGACGTCCTCGTCGTCGTCGACTGCGGCGTCGCCACGCGCCTGCGCGATTGCGCCCAGCCCCTCGCTTCGCGGATGCCGGTGCTCTGCATCGACCATCACGAGCCCGGCCCCGGCTTCCCCGGCGCCGCGATGCTCGTCGAGCCGCGCGCCGGCGCCGCCTCGGAGGTCGTCTTCCGCGTCGCGCGCCTCGCGGGGCTCCCGATCGACCGGTCCGCCGCGGAGGCGTTCTGGACGGGCGTCGTGACGGACACCGGGCGCTTCTCCTACGACTCGACCTCGCCCGACACGCTGCGCGCCGGCGCGGCGCTCGTCGCGCTCGGCGTCCGCACGCAGACGATCGCGGAATGCGTCTACGGGCGCGTCCCCCTCGCGCGCCTGCGTCTGCAAAGCCGCTTCCTTTCGAACCTCGCCGTGTCGGCCGGCGGGCGCGTCGTCGTCGGCTGGCTCTCGCCGGAGGACTACGCCGCCGAGGGCTGCGACTCCACGGACTCCGAGAACTTTGTCGACTTCGCGCGCTCCGTCCGCGGGTGCGAACTGGCGGCGTTCGTGCGGCGCGTCGAGCCGCGCGGCAAGGTGAACGTGAGCCTCCGCGGCCTCCCGCCGCATGACGTCTCCGCGATCTGCGGCGAATGGGGCGGCGGCGGACACGTCGCCGCCGCGGGCGCGACGTTCGACGCCTCGACTGTCCTCGCTGACGTCGTCGCGACCGTGACGGCGCGGCTCGTCCGCGCCGCCTCCTCCCCTCCCCCCAAAGAATGAGGCCCGCCGTGAAACGACTCGCCATCCTCGCCTTCCTCCTCCTCTTCGCCGCCGGCGCGCACGCCGCGCTCGACGAATCCTCGCTCGCCTATTCGGCCCCGACGCCGGACGCCAAGCCGCTCGAGGAGAAGGCGGCGGCCTTCCGCCTGAAGCTGCTCGGCGCCGGCCGGATCGCCTCGGACAAGGAGGCGGCGCTCGCGAAGCGCGGCGCCGAGATCCTCAAGCGCGAACTGGCCAAGTACCAGGCGGCGGGCGACTTCGACCGCACGACCGCCTTCTCGGAGGCGCTCGCGAAACCCGACGGGGAGATCGAGTCGTCCGTCGCGGAAATCAAGACCTTCTACGACTGGAAGCGCGCGCAGCTCGCCGCCATCCGCAAGGAACGCGCCGAAGCCCAGGCCAAGGCGGCCGCGGAGTTCTCGGCCGAACTCGCGGAGTGGAAGAAGGAACTCGTCCGCGAAGGAAAGCTCGCCGTCGCCAAGGAGGTCAACGCCTACGAGGGCGCCGTGAACGCGGCGCTCGCCGCCTGCCGCGCCGAGGCCGGGATCCCCGACGCGCCCGCCGCCGCGAAGGACGAGGGCGCGAAGCCCGCCGCGAAGGCGGAGGAGGGCGGCTTCCGCATGCCGCTCGGGCGCGACATCACGGTCTGGGCGAGCAACGGCCAGGGAGTCGTCCTCGGCGACCTCAACGCGGGAGACATCGCCGTGTTCCGGTTCACGGAGGGCTCGTGGTCCGACTCGCGCAGCGCGGCCCGGATGCGGATTCCAGACGACCCGTTCGACGGCCCCGACCACCGGATGGCCCTGATCTGGGACCAGAAGCAGCGGCGCGGCGTCGGCACGCTGCCCTCGGGGACGAAGCAGAAGCCCTTCGCCTTCCGCGTCATCTCCCCGTCGACGTTCCGGCTCCGCATCAACGACCCGCAGCCCGGCGACAACCAGGGCAAGGCGACGTGGCACTACACGGTGATTTCCGCCGCCAACGCCGACGCCTTCCGCGAATCCGACGAAGGCAGGAACTGCCAGTGGAAGTTCTGGGCGCCGGGGCGCTAGGCCCCCGGAACAACCCGTCAGAGCCGGTCGTGCGGCGCGCCCGCCGGACCATCCCCCTTCGCTAGTATCCCCGCCGCCCGCGCGACGGCGCAGCGACCCTCGCGCCCGCGGCGGCACGAGGCGCACGCGCCGTGGCACGAGCCGCCGCACGAGCCGCCGCATTCGCACGGGACGCCCTTGCGGCGGTTGCGCCGGATCACCGCCACGATCGCGGCGGCGAGGAGCAGGAGGACGATGATTTCGGAGGTATTCATTGGAATGCGCGGTTGAAGGGTTGAAGAGTTGAAGAGTTGAAGGGTTGAAGGGTTGCAACCTGCTTTTCAAACATGAATTCTTTCCAACCTTTCAACCTTTCAACCTTTCAACCTCCTGCGGGGCGCGGAGCGCGCCGCAGGATCATCCACAGGCACCACGCGTCGAGGAGCAGCGCGAGCGCGGTCCAGATTCCGAAGCCGCCGCCGGCGACCAGCACGCCGATCCGGTAGACGGACATCGCGAGCACGTAGCCGACGAAGAGCTGGAAGGCGATGGCGAACCAGCCCCACTTGCGCGAGCCCATCTCGCGGAACGTGACCGCGATCGCGACCATGCACGGCGGCACGAACAGGTTGAAGAGCATGAACGAGGCGGCACGAACAGGTTGAAGAGCATGAACGACATCGCCGCGAGCTGCGGGAAGTCGCTGAACGAGGCGAAGAGCCAGCGGATGTGCGTCGCCGTGGAGGCGCCGGGCATGTTCGCGGAGACGAGCCCGAGCGTCGCGGTGGCCTGCTCCTTGGCGATTTCGGCGGAGACGGACGCCGCGGCGCCCTGCCATGTCCCGAACCCGAGCGGGGCGAGGAGCCACGCGAACCACCCGCCGACCTTGGCGAGGATGGAGCCGTCGACCCCCTCTTCGCCGACAAGCGAGAGGGAGAAGTCGAAGTTCATCACGAACCACAGGAACACGCACGCCGGGAAGATGATGCAGCCGGCCTTCCAGACGTAGGCCTTGACGCGCGTCCACGTGTGCCGCCAGACGCCCGAGACCGTCGGCATGTGGTAGGCCGGCAGCTCCATCACGAACGGCGCCGCGTCGCCCGCGAAGGCGCGCGTCTTCTTGAGGGCGATGCCGCCGAGGACGATGATCGCGATGCCGATCACGTCCATCATCGGCGCGACGTACCACATTTGGCGGAAGAAGAGCGCCGAGAACATCGCGATGATCACGGTCTTCGCGCCGCACGGGATGAAGGTCGCCAGGATGATCGTCATCCGGCGGTCGCGCTCGCTCTCGATCGTGCGCGCCGCCATCACGGCCGGCACGCCGCAGCCCTTGCCGACGAGCATCGGGATGAAGCTCTTGCCGCTGAGGCCGAACTTGCGGAAGAGGCGGTCCATGATGAACGCCACGCGCGCCATGTAGCCGCAGTCCTCGAGGAACGCGAGGAAGAGGAACACGATCGCGATGACCGGGACGAACCCGAGCACCGTCGCAACGCCGCCCCATGCGCCGTCGAGGACGAGGGACTTCACGGCCCCGCCGACGCCGATTCCGTCGAGCGCGCGGCCGAACAGGTCGGTGAGGCCCGGCACGAAGACGCCGAAGTCCGACGGATCGACCTCGGGAACGTCCTTCGACGCCTTGTACATCGCGTAATCGCAGTCCCACGTCATCTCGCCGTCGCAGCAGCCGCAGTCGGCGGGCCGCTCGCCGGCCTTCGCGACGACGTCCGGCAGGAGCGCCTCGTCGAGGACCTCGAAGCCGGACTCCTCGAACAGCTCGGACGGGACGTAGGTCTTCCCCTCCCTGCGGGCCGCGGCGCGGGCTTCCGCGGACGCGGCGCGCCACGCCTTGGCGGCGTCGGCGTTGAACGCGGCGAGCGCCTTTTCGTAGGCGCCGGCGCCGTGCTTCGCATCGTAGGCCGCAACATAGGCGGCCTCCCAGGCCGCCTTCGCGGCGCAGTCCTCGCACGCTTCGATCGGCTCGCCGTCCTCGTCCGTGCAGTCGTCGCAGCGGTGCTTCGGGTCGAGGCGGCGGGCGAGGCCGCACGCGGCGGGCGCGTGCTCGCAGCGGGCGACTTCGAGCGCGCCGTTTTCGCCGACGGTCGCGACGCCCGCGACGGGCTCGCCCGTCTCCTCGTCGTCGTCGAGCTTCACGCCCTCGGCGACGACGGTCGCGGCGAGCGCCTCGTCGATCTCCGCGTCCTCGCCGAGCTCCTTGAGCGGCACGAATCCCTCCTCGCCCTCGTGAGCGGCGTTGAACGCCTCGACGTAGGCGCCCTCCCACGCCTCGACGTTCTTGGCGTGCGGGGCGTAGAAGTCCTGCGCCGCCTCGTAGTCCATTCCCTTGTAGGGGCCGTCCTTGGCGCTGGCGTGGGTCGTGAGCGGCACGTGCCAGCCGTCCTCGCCGAGGAACTGGTCGTTGGCCCAGTCCGTAAGGATCGTGCCGGGGCCGTTCTCGGACACCGCGAGCCACCACATCGCGCAGAGCGCGACGACGAAGATCGGCAGCGCGAGGATGCGGTTCGTGACGATCTTGTCGACGCGGTCCGAGAGCGAGAGGTTGCCCTTGCGCGGCTTCTTGACGACCGCGAGGTCCGTCACGTGCTTCACGTAGGCGTAGCGCTGGTTGGTGATGATCGACTCGGCGTCGTCGTCCAGCTCCTTCTCGCAGTCCTTCACGTGCTCGTCCATGTGCGCGAGCGTGTCCGCGTCGAGCGCGAGCTTCGCGAGGACCTTCTCGTCGCGCTCGAACACCTTGATCGCGTACCAGCGGATCTGCGCCTTCGGGACGAGCTTCTCGATCGACTCCTCGATGTGCGCGAGCGCGTGCTCGACGCTGCCCGTGAAGACGTGCGGCGCCTCGCCGGGCTTGTGCGCGCGCGCCGCCTCGACCGCGGCGTCGGCCGCCTCGCGGATGCCCTCGCCCTTGAGCGCGGAGATCTCGACGACCTTGCAGCCGAGCTCCTGCGCGAGCTTGCGCAGGTCGATCCGGTCGCCGTTCTTGCGGACGACGTCGATCATGTTCACCGCCACGACGACCGGGATGCCGAGCGAGACCAGCTGGGTGGTGAGGTAGAGGTTGCGCTCGATGTTCGTGCCGTCGACGATGTTGAGGATCGCGTCCGGCTTCTCCTCCACGAGGTATTCGCGCGCGACGACCTCCTCCAGCGAATACGGCGAGAGCGAGTAGATGCCGGGCAGGTCCTGGACGATGACGTCCTTGTATCCCTTCAGGCGGCCGTCCTTCTTCTCGACCGTCACGCCGGGCCAGTTGCCGACGTACTGGTTCGAGCCGGTGAGCGCGTTGAACAGCGTCGTCTTGCCGCAGTTCGGGTTCCCCGCGAGAGCGAGGCGCAGGGTGCGGCCGCCCTCGTCCGCGGCGGCGGACGCCGCCGCGGACGGCGCGGCCGCTTCTGTTTTAAGGTCTTCGGACATGGATTGATCCCTTTTGGTTTGAAGTTAGTGGTTCGTGGTTGGAGGTTGGAAGAGAGTTTCGTCTCTCGTCTCGTGTCTCACGTCATCTTGTCGTCTTGTCGTCCTTCGATCGGGCGGGCGCGCGACCCCGCGCGCCCGGGCGGCCGTTCGGCCGCCCTTCCTCGACCATCGACATCGTCGAAATCGCTAGGCGATTTCGACGATGTCGATGTCGTCCCTGCGCAGCGAGAGCTCGTAGCCGCGCACGGTGATCTCGATCGGGTCGCCCAGGGGCGCGACCTTGCGGATGTAGAGCTCGGTGCCCTTGGTGATGCCCATGTCCATTACGCGGCGCTTGAGCGCGCCTGTGCCGTGGAGCTTGACGACGGTGACGGTGTCGCCGACCTTGCAGTCTCGGAGAGTCTTCATTGGTTCGTTGGTTGGGTGGTTGAAAGGTTCTCGGGTGGGGTTCGGGGAGGGGACCGCCCCTCCCCGATCGTTGGCAGGCGGCCTACACCATGATCCGGCCCGCGAGGTCGGAGCCGATGGCAACGCGGGAATCGCCGATGCCGAGGATGACGTCGCCGCCCTCGGCGGAGACGATGGTGACGACGGCGCCAATCACGAGGCCGAGCTCCTGGAGGTGCTGGCGGACCTTGTCGTTGCCCGTGATCTTCTTGATCTTCTGTTTTTCGCCGGCTGCGGCGAGCGCGAGGGGAAGCATGGGAAGGAGAGAGGTTGGGCGGGTTCTAGCGGCCGCTAGAAAAGTTAGTGGTGGCTAACGAGGCGGGAGTCTACGCCCCGCGCCCCGCGAAGTCAAGCGAAAATTTAGACGAGTCTAAAATTTTTGCGGTCTACTTCTGGCCCGACCTGGTCGCCGGCCTTCGGGAGATGCTCCGCGTCCTCAAGCCCGGCGGGGCCGCGGCGGTCGCCGTCGAGTGCGCCGACCCCGTCGCCTCCCAGGGGTGGGTGGACCTTGTCGGTCGGATGGAGGTGCGGACCCCGAAGCAGATCGCGGAGGCCTTCCGCAAGGCCGGCTTCGCCGATGTCACGCTCTTCGGGGAACGGACGGATCACTCCGCGCCGTGCGGTCTGCACTGCATCGTCGGACGCAAGGCCCCGTAGCGCCGCGCTTCAAAAGACGAACTAGCGAGTCAGGGATTGTCCCGGAGCCAAAGGGCGAGAAGGCGATCGTCGACGAAGTATCCGCGTTCGTCCTTGCGGACGACCTCTTTGTCGAGGAGCTTCCGGAGCGAGACGGCGACGCTGCTGGGCGCCCGGAGGGAATGGGCCGCAAGGAACGCCCCGGACGTAGGCTGTCTGGCGTGCCCCTCGCGGGCAATGGCACGAAGGAGCCGGACCGCGCCCGACGGATACTCCTCGAGGAGCCGCGAAAAGTTGTAGGTGTTTTCGCGGACGAGCTCGACGACGGCCCGCCGGGCGCCCTCGAGATCGCACGGCATGGCACGGCGGCCGAACATCCGGTTGAGCGAGGCCTGCACGTACCAGGTCACGCCATCGAAGGTGTCGTAGATCCAGTCGAACGCCTCCGGGGCCAGCGGGCGGCCGTCCTCCCGGAACAATCGTGACGCGAACGTCCGGTAGGCATCGCGGGCGATCGGACCGATGGACAGCATCTGCGTACTCTGGTAGAACGGCCGCTTGGACGAGAGGAACATGTCCCGCATCAGATGTTCGCGGCTGCCGGCGAACACGAACCGGACCTGCGGAACGGACTGGACGTAGGAGCGGAGCAGCGCCTCCGTCCCTTTCTCCGGAAAAAGGGATACCTGCTGGAATTCGTCGATCGCGACGGCGCACGGACGGTCCTTGCGCCCGAGGTAGGAGAACACTTCGCGGAGCGTTGCGTCGGCCCGGTCCGGCGCAAAGTCCACCGATAGCGTCGGAACGCCGCTCACGCCATCGTAGGTGATGGTCGGACGGCAGGAGCGGAACAGCCGCGCCACCTTCGCGACGGCCTTTTCAAGGCTCGTGTCGAGTGCCCCGAAAACGGCTCCGGCGAAGATCCTCGTGAAATCGGCCAGGTTCTGCGCCGCAAGGACGTCCGCGTAGACGGTCGGGGTCCTTTTCTCCCTTTCCAGCTTGCCGAAGACGTGCTTGACCAGTCCCGTCTTGCCGAGGCGTCGCGGGGCGACGAGCGTGACATTGCGTCCGTTTTGGATGGCATCGAGGAGATTCTTCGTTTCCTCCTGTCGGTCGCAGAACGTTTCGGGGCCGGCGTATCCGGCGGTCGGAAATGGATTGATCGTTTTCATGGCCGGGTATTCTATTTCATAAATTACGTTTCGTAAAGTACGAAATTCGGCCGATCAATGGAAGTGGACGACCATCGCGCTCGCGCGGGCTGGCGAGCGAAGCGAGCTAGAACGCGAGCTCGACCGCGACGCCGCCGTAGAGCTGCGCCACGTGGTGGCTGGCCTCCTCGTCCACGACGTAGTGCGCGGGGTGGCGGAAGTGGCCGTTGAGGTGGTCGGAGTAGGAAACGTAGGGCTTCACCGAGAGGTACTCGGACGCGGCCCACTCGAGCTCGGCCGTGAGCGTCGTGTCGCGGAAGCCCCAGGAGTCGCAGCCGAGGTCGTCCTCGTTGTACTTGTCGTTGGCGAGCGTCTGCGCGACCGAGAGCGTAAGCGCGAGTTCCGGCTCCTCCTCGTCGCCGACGAGGGCGAACGTGTGCGAGAGCGAGAACGTGTAGGCCTGCCCGTGGATCGAGTCGAGCATCCACTCCGCCTCGAGCGTCGGCGAGAGGAAGACGTCGGCGAGACCGACGGACGCGTGCAGGTACTGGCAGTGGTCGTCGTCCTCGTTGCCGCCCTGGTCGTACTCGTAAGTGTAGTCGGCGCCGAGCTCGATCGCGCCGAGCGAATCCGTGTCGAGGGTGTAGCCGTAGCCGAGGATATAGTCGATCTCGGTGTTGTCGCCGGCGTCGAAGCCGTCCTCCTCCGCGATGTCGGTCGTGTTGAAGATTCCGTCGACCTCGGCCGTGAAGCCGAACCATTCAAGGGCGGCGGAGAGCGTGACGATCCCCTCGGTGTTGTCCGGGAGGCCGCGCGTGATCTGGCGCGAGCAGTAGTCGGCGCCGAGCGTGACGCCGGGGAGATTGTCTTCTTTCTCGAGCTCTGTGGCGGCGGGGTCTTCCGCAAAGGTTGCGAGGGAGGCAGCGCAGAGCGCGGTCGTGGCGAGGATTGTCTTCATGGTTTGCTTGGTTTTAGGTTTGGCTAAAAAAGTTAGGATTGGCTAACGGCGCGGGACTCTACCCTTTTCGGCGAAACAAGTCAAGGGAAAAATTAGTCGACGCTAATTTATGCGACCGGGCACGGTTTCGCTTGACTTCCTCTACCGCTTCAACGGGTTCCCCTACGATCCGCGCGAAACGGACCTGTTCCGGGCGCTTGCGCCGGATGGCCCCGGTTAGGGCGGTTCCAAGAATTCCTCATCCGGAGAGGGCGCGCGTCCACGCGCGCCGTTGCCGGACACCCGGCTATGGTTGTCCTGTGACCGCTCCTGGGCGGTGGCCGGCTGCCCAGCCGGCCTGGCGCGCCAGACCCATGAGGATGCGCATGTCGGCCTCGGTCTTCGCGCCACGGGCGAAGATGCGGCCGAAGCCCTCCATCATGTGGGTGGCGCGCGCCTCGTCCGTGAATCCTGTCGCGAGCAGCATTTCGCGCCAATGCGCCAGCATCGTCTGGCGCATTTTCGAGGACGCGGGCGGCGAGACCTCTTCTTCCGGGCTGGGCAACGGACGTTCGCCGAGCGAGGCGCGGTAGAACTCGTGGCAGAGAAGCACGACCGACTGCGCGAGGTTGAACGACGGGCACTTCGGCGAGGACGGAATCTTGACGATATGCGTGCAGAGAAGTAGCTCCTCGTTCGTGAGTCCCTTGTCCTCGCGGCCGAAGACGAGCGCGATCGGCGCGTTCACGGCAGTTTCGAGCAGACCGGGTACGGCTTCGCGGGAATCCGTCGAATGCTGCCGGTAGAGCCCGCCGCGGCGCGATGTGCCGACGACGGCCGCGCAGTCGGCGACCGCCTCGTCGAGCGCGGCGAACGTCTTGCGAGCCGCGAGGATGTCGGTCGCGTGAACGGCCATCTGCTCGGCGAACGCCCACGTCAGGTCCGGCGACGGCGCAACGAGGCGGAGCTCGGAGAGACCGCAGTTGGCCATCGCTCGGCACGCGCTGCCGACGTTTCCGCCGTAGAGCGTGCCGACGAGAACGACCTTGATGTTGCGCAGAGCGGGGTTCATGGACTTACGCTCCCTCCCGCACGCCGGCGGCCGATTTGAGTTTGAGGAAGGGACAGCGGTCGAACAACGACTCGGCACGCCGCCGCACGCGCTTCGGCAACCGTCGTGCCGCGCGCTTGACGAACGCATCTCCGCCGAGGGCG
>CADBEF010000246.1 GCA_902793555.1 uncultured bacterium
AAGAGGGTAGAACCATTCGCCGCCCGCCCTCATCGCGCGCGTCGCATAGAGAGATCCCCTCTCCTCGAACACGCGCCAGCCGGGGTGCGCGGAGAAGTACGCGAGCAACAGGTCCCGGTGGCCGCGGGCGAGACGCTCGAACGACGGCACGGCCGCCGCGACCGTCGCGTCCGCCGTGCCGGGCCGGGCGAGGGCGTTCGTCACGGCGGCGGAATAGGCGTCCTCGCCGGTGCGGCTCGACTGCGCGGGCCACGAGCTCGTTTCCTCCGGCTCGGCAATCGCGATGCCTTCGGGCACGGAGAGATCGTCGGCGAAGTGGTCGTTGTCTGCGAAGAGGAGCATGAAGGTCACCATCCCCGCGGCGACGAACGAAACGAGAAAGCACGCGCCCGTGGCGAGGAACGCCGCGACGGCCCGGCCCCAGCGACGGAGGACGAGCGCGCGGACGACGGCCGCCAGGCCGAGCGACAGGAAGACGGCGAAGCCGACGAGCCCGCTTCGGCCGAGAATGCCGGCTCCGGAAAGAATCGTCCTGCTCGACGCTTCGGCCGCAATCAGGCCGCCGACGCACCAGAGCCCGGCGAAGAGGAGCATGCAGAGCGGCGAAAGCCACCAGGAGGCGACGAAGGGAAGCAGGAATCGTTTCATTGGATGGACGGTTGGACGGGTCTTCACCCTGCAATAGTCATCCGTGGCGGATTATTTACGGCGGGTTGTTCCGTTCAAATCACGAGGCCGCCGGCTGAGCAGACGGTAAACAGCGTCGTGGAAACGAGGGGATTGTCCATTTCAGTTGGCGGAAGACGAGCGTTTGAATGCGTCGGGGCGAAGAGATCAACATAAAAATCGATGATAAAACGGATAGATTGCACAAAATATTACCGCAAAATGGAGGTTTTGCCACAAAATCACAACATAGTCGACTCCGCGGACTCCGCGTGAGATTCAGACTCTGCGCTCTCTGCGTTCTCTGCGTGAGTTTTCTACTCCGCGTCCTCCGCGGACTCCTCGTGAGGTTTTGGCTCTGCGCTCTCTGTGTGGGGTTCGGGCGCGGCGGGCGGTGGTCCGGTCCGGATGGCGCGCGGGGGAAGGCCGAAGCGTTTCCAGAGGGCGTGGACGATTTGGTCCTTTTCGTCGAAACGGACGACGAGAGGTAGCCCGAAGGGAAGCGGCTATTCGCCCCGGAACGTTAGCGGAGGGATTCGACTCATCGGAGTTTCGTTTCGGTGTGTTCGGTGTGTTCCGTGGTTTGCGACGGCGACGTGGCGGGGGCTTCTGGGTGTTCACATGCTCCGCACGGTCCAGGCGCAGCCGTCCAGGTGCAGAAGGAAAACGCCGAACAGGATCCACGGAAGCCAACGCCGGACGTGCTTCCGGAGTCCCCATCCGATCAGGGCGAACGGCAGGGAGAAGAAGAAGAAGACCAGGAGGCCCCAGGGCAGCCAGCGGGGAATCCGCTTTCCGGGCTGCCATTCGGCCAAAACGAACGGCAGGGCCGCGAGCAGGACGCAGAAGGCCAGGAACAGGACTCCAAAGATGCCTTCCTGGCAGAAGTCCGCGATTGGACCGAACGGGAAGAAGACAAGGTCGCGCCAGTCCCAGACCCGGTAGGTCTGGTCGTACGCAAGCAGGCCGAACCACGCCATCGTCGTCATGGCGGCATACAGGGATGAGGCGAGCAGGAGGCGCTTCCACCACGATGGCGGTTCGGGCAGTCGTTTCGGAAGACAAAGCGACAGGACCGTCGCGACGGGAAGCGCGGTTTCGCAAACGAGGGCAAGTAGCGGAAGAAAACGCTCCATGGAGTGCAAGCTGGTTGAAGCGGTTTCAACAGTTGAAACGGTGCTTCACTCTGCAATAGTCGTCCGCGGCGGATTTTTTACGGCGAGGTGAATTTGGCGTGGAAGAGCGCGTAGCCGAGCGCGGCGCCGAGGGTGTTGAGGAGGATGTCCTCGACCTGGGGGATGCCCGTGCCGAAGGCCCACTGCAGGGCTTCGATGAGCAGGGAGCCGAGGAGGCAGAACGGGACGACCGCGCGGCGCAGGGGCGTCAGCGCGGGAAGGCCGAAGCCGAACGGCACGAAGCACGCGACGTTCCCGACGAAGAGGAAGGCGAACGGCACGATTCCCGCGCGCCAGAGGTCCGCGGTCCCCGTGAACGGAACGAGCTCCCACCGTCCCGAAAACGGCGCCGCCGGCGTTGCCCACGGCCGCCACACGGCGATGCCGAGCAGGAACGCCGCGTACAGAGCGAGGGCGAGGATGGCGGGGCGTTTCATGGCGGGCGATGCGAGCACTGGGGGAGGGATGCCGGGTCAGGATTTGCGGATGCCGAGGACGGCGATGCGGCCGTCGGGAAAGACCCGGAACCGGAAAGGTTCGTTGAAGGGATTGCAGGGCCAAGGAGATGTGTAGTAGAACCAGAGCTCGCCGTCGTGGTCGTCGACCTTGACGTCCGGCTCGCCGAAGAGCCGGACGAGGTCGTCCGCCGTTTGCGGCCGTTCGACCCGGCAGGTTTCCTCGATTCTGCGAACGCCCCGGTCGTTCGCGTCGACGGAGATGGTGCAGAGAACGAAAAACGCGACGCAGAGCGCGAGAACCGCGGCGGCCGGGGCGAGGAACCATTCGGCCTTGCGCCGGTTGCGGCGGCGGCAGACGAGATGGACGGCTTGGACGGACAGGAAGACCGCACCCCCGAGAACGGCCGCGCCAGCAAGGCTGAGAGCGGCGAACAGGCCAAACACCTCGAGCCCCCGTGCGACGGTTTCCGCGAAGCCAAGACGAAGCGTTGGAGGCGCCGGTTCGGGCCGCGTTGCGATGAACACGGCCATGTCCGCGGCGAGAACGGCGAGCGATGCGGCGCAGAACCGAAGGAGGTTGCGGACGGGTCTTCTCATGGCGTGGCGGGGTGTTCGGGATTGTCCACCAACTCTCAATGTCCATCAATCGGCAATGACATCAATGACAATGTCAATGAAACCGGAAGCTGGGCAGGACTTGAATTGGGATTGTCATTTGCGTTGGTGGACATTGGTGGCAATGGGAGTTGGTGGACATTGTCAAGGCTCTGCGCTCTCTGCGTTCTCTGCGTGCGATTCGGACGGGACGAGCGAGAGCGAGACGGTGCGGACGAGTTCGGAGGGGGTGTCGGCGGGGACTGGGACGCGGACGTAGCCGGCGCCGTCGGCGGCGCGGTCGAGCGCGGCTTCGCCGCGGCCGATCTCGCGTCCGTCCGCCGCGAGGAGGCGCGCGCGCAGCGTGCCGGCCACGGAACGTCCGTTGAGCAGGTAGAGGCTCAGCGCGGGCGCGCGGTCGTCGCCGGTGACACGCCGCACGAGCGTGACGGAGACGCCCGCTGCTTCGAGCGCGGGGTCGTCGACGCGCGTCTCGTAGTCGCAGACGCTCTGCTCGACGCCCTCGCCGACGGCGGCGAAGAACGTGCCGACGTGCTCGCCGACGGCGTGGCCGGCCTTTCCGGCGACGGCCTTCGTGGCGTCCGCCGCGGCGCTCGCGGCGTCGCCCGCGGCGCGCTTCGCGCGTCCGCAGCCGGCGGAAAGGAGAACGATGGAGAGCAGGAGGAGGAGTCGTTTCATGGTTGTTCTTCGGTTGAAGGGGTTGAAGGGGTTGAAGCGGTTGAAGCGGTTGAAAGGGTTGAAAAGGAATCTTCGGAGTTCGCTTTCACCCTGCAATAGTCGTCCGCGGCGGATTTTTTACGGCAGGGTGCGAATGGAGCCGCGCGGGCGGGATTGGTCGGGTCGCGGGGAGCCGCGGTCGTTTCAATTCCACCATAGACAAAACTTGTGCAATCATCCGCTCTAGAAGCGGTGATTTCAATCAAAATCACGCACGGTGGAATCGACGGTTCGCCGGTCTTCGATCTGCGGCACGCGTCGGCCGGCAACGCCCAGCCGGTCAACGGCGCCAGAAGAAGACGACGAGGATGCTCCAGAGGAGAAAAGCGAACAATCCGCCGCCGAGGACGATGCCGAGCAAGAGAGCGACAAGTCGCCGGACGGGATGGTCGGCCGGGGCGGAGTTCTCCGCGGACTCCGCGACCGCCGTGCGATCATCCGCCTTCGCGCGCGCACGTGAGCCGAGGCCGGAGAGCAGGTCGCCGACGGTGCGGTTGCGGGCGAAGAGATTTTCGGGAATCGGGCCGAAGTCGTCGGCCAGGGCACAAAGCGTCTCCTCGAATCGGAGGTCCGGGAGCAGGAGGATCACGGCGGCAAGGGAATCTTCCGGGAGAAGCGCGCCCAGTCCGTCCCGTTCGCCGCCGCGCTCGACGCACCGCTTGCGGAAGGCGGCCAGGAGGGGATCGCACGGGAGCCGGTCGGCGCCGAGTTTCAGGCGAAGCCGCAACTGCCGCCGCGCGGCGGCGGCTGCGCGGGCGTCGGCGCCGAAGAACGGGAAGTCGTGGAACGAGCGGTGCCAGTCGCCGTGGCCGGCCGGGTCCGCGAGCGGCGCGACTTCGCCCGCCGCGGTG
>CADBEF010000247.1 GCA_902793555.1 uncultured bacterium
CGCGGCGGCGAGGACGCCCGCCGCACCGGCCGCGACCGCGTCCGCCGCGAAGCGGTGCCCGTCGAAGCGCTCGCCGCGGAGCGCGACGAAGAGCCGCCCGCCGGGCGCCTCGCGCGTGTCGGTGTAGACGCCGGGGAAAGAAGAGGGCAGGGGGCCTTCGGGCGCGGCGCCGGTCCAGGCGAGCGCGTCGGCGAGGGAGAAGCGGGGGGTGTCGTCCATGGCGGCGCGATTATACCGGCGCCCCCGCGGATTTGCAAGGCCGCCGCGGCGTGTGCTAGAATCCCGCGCCCATGCAGGCGGACGGCACGGACGACGCGCGGCTGCGCGAGATGGGCGGCGGGAGGATCCTCCCGCTGCTCTGGAAGTTCGCGTGGCCGGCGCTCGTCACGATGACGCTCAACACGCTCTACAACGTCATCGACCGCGTCTACATCGGCAACGGCTGCGGGCGCGACGCCATCGCGGGCCTCGCGATGACGTTCCCGGTCATGATGGTGATGGGCGCCTTCGGGCCGCTCATCGGCGTCGGCTCCGGCACCGTCATCTCGATCTCCCTGGGCGAGAAAAACCCCGCCCGCGCCGAGCGCGCGCTCGGCCAGTGCGTGGCCCTCAAGCTCCTGCTCGGCGCCACCGTCGCCCCCGCGCTCTTCGTCTTCCTCGACCCGATCCTCCACGCCATGGCCGGCGGCGGCGTCACGGAGGGCGCCCTCGCCGCCGCCCGCCTCTACCTGCGCATCAACATTCTCTTCCACTTCCTCGCGCACCTGGCCTTCGGCCTCTCGGCCTGCATGCGCTCGGAAGGTTCGCCCGTCGCCGCGATGCGCTGCATGGTCGTCGGCGCCCTCGCGAACCTCGTGCTCGACCCGCTCTTCATCTTCGAACGCGTGGAGCCGCACCTCTTCGGCGTGCGCCTCTTCTCGCTGCCCGGTCTCGGCCTCGGCGTCGCCGGCGCCGCGTGGGCGACCAACATCGCGATGGCCCTCGCGTGCCTCGCCGCCCTGCGCCACTACACGGGCGGGCGCTCCGTCGTGGCGCTGCGCCTGCGCAACGTCCGCGTCTTCCGCGACCTCGCGCCGCGCGTCCTCGCGATCGGCCTCTCGCCGTTTCTCATGCAGTTCGCCGGCTCGACGATCAACTTCTCGCTCAACAAGGCGTTCGCGCACTGGAGCGATTCGCCGGCGGAGGGGACGGTCCAGATTGCCGCGTTCGGCATCTTTTTGCCCGTTTCGTTCCTCTTCTTCATGCCGTCGATGGGCATCCAGCAGGGTTTCGCGCCGATCATCGGCTACAACTGGGGCGCCCGCAACCTGGCGCGCGTGAAACGCTGCCTCGACACCGCTGTCCTGCTCACGACGGCCGCCGTCGTCCTCGCGTGCCTCTCCCAGATGCTCCTCGCGCGGCCGCTGGCGTGGTGCTTCGCGCAGGACGAACCGGACGTGGTCCGCGCCGGCTCGTTCGCGCTGCGGGTCGGCAACTGCATGGTCTGGTGCATCGGCCTGAACGTCGCCGCGACGACCTATTTCCAGGCCATCGGGCGCCCCCGCACCGCGATCGTCCTCTCGCTCCTGCGGCAGGTGATCGTGCTGCTGCCGTGCGTGTGGATCCTGCCCCGCGTCCTGCCGCGCCTCCTGCCGATCACGCCGCTCCTCGCGGTGTGGATCTCGCTGCCGATCTCGGACGTCGCCGCCTTCCTCGCGACGATCCCCCCGATCCTCCGCGAACGCCGCGCCCTCGCCCGCGGCGCATCTTGACCCCCCCCTCCGTTTTTTTCGCTTGCTACGCGTACGCGTATGGGGTATACTTGAGCGCGTTCCCTCCATGCCGGAGGTGTACACGCGTTCCCTTTCAAAAAACAACAACCCCCAAGACCGAACTGCCATGAAAGCAATTCGCACCTCGCTCCTCGCGTCGCTCGCCGCGGCGCTGTTCCTCGTCACGCCCGCGTCCGCGTCGACGGACTTCCTCGACGGCGCCGTGTCGAACTTCCCGACCGGCTGGTCCGTCTCGGACAGCTCCGCGCCCGGAACCGTCGCGACGAAGTCCGGCTCCGGCGACACGCTGACGCTCGCGTTCGATCTCGGCGACGACCAGACGCTCACGTACACGGCGCCGACGGCGTCCGACGCGAACGGCACGGCGGACGTCGTGATCTCCAACGCGGTCTTCACGACGGCGTACGAGTTCCCCGGCGTGGAGGCGGTCGGCGGCATCGACTCGCAGGCCGCGATCTGCGTCTATACGAACACGGCGTCCGGCGGTGCGCTCTCCTACTACGGCTGGGCCGGCGCCTACACCGGACAAGGAACAGACACGACGAACCTCACCTGGTTCGCCCTCTCCGGCGCGACGCCCGTCGAAGGCGCCACGAACACCGTGACGATGTCCTTTAACTATACGGGTGCGAATCCGACGGTCACCTTCAAGGTCGGAGACACCACGCTCACGCCGAACCCCGTCACGCTCTCCACCTCCAAGACCCAGGTCACGGGCGTCTCCTTCTCCGGCACCGGCTCCATCGGCGAGATGGCCGGCCAGTCCGCGCCCGCCGCGCCGAGCGAGTTCCTCGTCTCCTTCTTCGACGAAGGCGCCGCCTCCGCCTGCTGGACCACCAGCGTCGTTGCCAACACCGCTCCCGCCTACGCCGGTTCCACCCTGACCAAGGAATCCACGCCCCAGTACACGTACGAGTTCGCCGGCTGGACCAACGCCGCCAGTGCCAACGCCGTCGTTACGCTCGCCAACGAGACGATCGTCTCCGTCACCAATTACTACGCGACTTATACGCCGACCCTCCGCTCCTACACGATCACCTTCAACAACGACAACGACGTCGAACTTCAGTCTGGTGATGTTGCCTACGGCACTGCGCCTACCTACACCGGCTCGGATCCGACCAAGGCAGAGACCGAACAGTACACCTACACGTGGACCGGATGGACTGATGGCGAGAACAACTACGCCACGGACGCCGCCCTCCCGGACGTCACAGGCGCCAAGACCTATACGGCCACCTTTACGCAGGTCGAGAAGACCTTCACGGTGACCTGGAAGAACTACGACGGAACGGTTCTCGAGACGGACGAGAACGTCGCCTACAATGCCACGCCGAGCTACAATGGCGCGACGCCGACCAAGGCCGCCGACGATCAGTATACCTACTCGCACTCGGGCTGGACGCCCGCCCTTGCGCCGGTCACCGCCGACGCCATCTACACGGCGACCTTCAGCTCGACCGTCAACGGCTACGACGTCACCTTCTACACCAACGACGTCGCCACGGCCTCCTGGGTCACCAACGTCCCCTACGGCACGGCTCCGCAGTATCTCGCCCCCGCGCCGACCAAGGCCGCCGACGCGCAGTACACCTTCTACTTCGCCGGCTTCACCAACACGGTCGCCACGGTTCCCACGAATCTTTTCGACACCGTCACCGGCGCTGTCTCCTACTACGCCGCCTTCACGAACACGGTGAACCAGTACACCGTGACGTTCAAGGACGATGACAACACGACGGTTCTCGACACGCAGACGCTCGCGTACGGCGATCCCGTCGCCTACGCCGGCGCGGAGGATCCTTCGAAGGATAGCACCGACGCGCTCGTCTACACGTGGACGGGCTGGACGGACGGCACGTCGACCTACGGCACGACCGACACGCTGCCGACCGTCGAGGGCGACGCGACCTACACCGCAACCTATTCTTCGGACACGCGCACGTACACGGTGACGTGGGTGGTGAACGGCCAGACGGTCGAGACCGACGCGAACGTCCCGTACGGCACGACGCCGACGTTTGACGGCGAGACGCCGACGAAG
>CADBEF010000248.1 GCA_902793555.1 uncultured bacterium
GCCGGAACACGGCGGTTCGCCCCTCGCCACGCAGGGCGGGGCGACCCTCTACGGCTGCCCGGTCGGCTCCGGCGCCATTCCCTTCGAAGCGCTGTTCCGCCGCCTTGCGGCCGACGGCACCGACGTCCCCGTCGCCATCGAGTGCTACGGCGTCCGCGACATGAACGCCGCCGTCCTCGAATCCGCCCGGTTCCTCGCGCCTCTCCTGCCCGATCGGCTTCCTCGCCCGACCGGGCCGCTCGAACGGGCTTGACTCTTCGCGGGCCGCGGCGGTAGGATTCGCCGGCATGAAAGCGCTCCTCCCCCTCGGCATGATGGTCCTCGGCAACGTCTTCATGACGACCGCGTGGTACTGGCACCTGCGCCGCGGCGCCGCGGACGGCAAGCCGCTGCTGCTCATCGTCCTGATGAGCTGGGGCATCGCGCTCCTGGAATACATCATCATGGTGCCGGCCAACCGCCTGGGCGCGGCGGCGGGGCTCTCCGTGGCGCAGCTCAAGGTCGCGCAGGAGGTGATCACGCTCCTCGTGTTCGTCCCCTTCGCCTACTTCGTCCTCGGCGAAAAGCTCCGGCTCGACTATCTCTGGGCGTTCCTCTGCCTCGTCGGCGCCGTTTACTTCGTCAACCGCGCGAAGTTCTAGCCGCGCCCCGGCGCGGTTTCCGCTTGCTTTCCGGGCGCGAAGTTGGGAGAATGGCGGCAACTCCGGAGGATACGACGATGAACAAGCTCGGGAAGACGGCGGCGAAGCTCGCGGCGGCGGCGATTGCGGCGGCGGCTCTCTGCGGATGCGGCCAAGAGGGACCGAATGCGGCGGAGGCGCGCGAATGGCACCGGCAGAGGCTCGCCGGGATGACGGGCGCGAAGGGCGGCCGGGCGGGCGCCGCCGCCCCCGCGCCGAGGCGCGCGGACGCGTCGCTCGTCGCGTTCCGCGACCCGAAGGGCAACTTCACGATGCAGGTGCCGAAGGGATGGGTGGTCTCGTCCGGCGGGTTCGATCTGCTCCACTGGATCCACGCCTGCGACCCGAAGCGCCCCGAGCTCGGCGTCTTCACCCTCCTCAAGACGGAGTGCCTGCTGATGAACCGCGCCTCCAAGCAGTTCTACTGGGACAAGCGCGGGTTCGGCCTCTACGCGATGTTCGCCGACATGATCGTCGCGGAGAAGGTGGAGGACCTCTACGCGCAGTTCCCGGCGTTCTGCGCGTTCGCCGCGAAGTGGGAGAAGAGCTACGCCGGGTTCGCGTTCCCGCAGATCGCCGACTTCGAGCTGCTGGAGAAGAGGCCGGCGCGGACGGCGATGTCGCGCGTGGCGCTGGACGACGCCCTGCTGCGCGGGACCTTCACGGACCCGCTCACGAAGCGCCGCGGCGAGGGGCTCTTCACCGGAACGCTCTGCCGCGGCATCGTCCTCACGGGCAACGTCGGGTGCAACATCATGTACAACATCTCGGGCGTCACGGCGCCGGAAGGCGAGCTCGGCGACTGGGCCGCGACGCTCGCGAAGGTCCTCGGCTCGGTGCGCTATTCGGAGGCGTTCGAGGCGACCGCGGCGCGCGACGCGCAGATCCGCGCGGCCGGCAACGCCAAGCTCGCCCAGACGCTCCAGGAGACCTCGGACCTCGTTGTCCGCGGCTGGGAGGAGCGCCAGAAGGGCTTCGACGCCCGCGTGGGCAGGCGCTCGGACGCCACGCTCGGCTACGAGCGCGTCGTGGAGAAGGACAGCGGCCGGGTCTACCGCGCCTACAACGGCTTCCTCGACGCGTCCGAGAACCAGAGGCGCTTCGAGGCCGCGCCCGACGAGGCGTATTCCCGCCCGATCGACGGAACCATCGACCGGTAGCCCCGCCATGGACGCGAGAACGTTCCCCGACTTCCGCCGCGGGATGGGCTTCGGCGGCTGGCTCACGAACTACAAGCGCTTCAACGTCCTGCCGCAGGAGTGGCGCACCCGCCTCACCGTCGGCGACTTCGAGCACTTCCGCTCCTACCTCTCCGAGGCGGACGCGGAGAACGTCGCGGCGATGGGCTTCGACCACGTCCGCGTCGGATTCGACCAGATCGTCCTCGAGGAGCGCCCCGGCGTCTACCGCGAGGAAATCCTCGACCTGCTCGACCGCTTCTGCGGCTGGTTCGAGTCGCGCGGCCTCGGCGTCGTCCTCAACCTCCACAAGGCCGTCGGCAACTACTGCGACATCCGCGAGGAGAACGCGCTGCTCGACGACCCCGCGCTGCAGGACCGCTTCGTCGCGCTGTGGGAGGCCGTCGCCCGCCGCTTCGCGCACCGCCCGGCCGTCGCGTTCGAGCTCCTCAACGAGGTGCTCGACGTCCCGCCGGAGAAGTGGCTCGCGCTCGCCCGGCGCACCGTCGCCGCGCTGCGCCGCCTCGACCCGGGGCGCTGGATCGTCGTCGGCCCGACCTGCTGGAACAACCCGTGGGCGCTCCGCGCGCTGGAGCCCTTCGACGACCCCCGCGTCGCCTACACGTTCCACATGTACGAGCCCTCCGCCTTCACGCACCAGCGTGGCGTCCTCCAGCCCGCGCACTGCTTCTACAACCGCGACATGCCGTATCCCGGCGACCCGGAGCGCTACCGCGACCACGCCCGCGAGACCGGCCGCGACCCCCGCCGCTTCGACGGCTTCGCGGAGATCGGCCGCGACTTCCTCGCCGACGTCCTCCGCGACGCGTTCGACTGGAAGGCCGCCCACCCCGGCCGGATCCTCTGGTGCGGCGAGTTCGGCACCATCCGCCACGCCAGGCCCGCCTGGCGCGAGGCGTGGATGCGCGACGTGACGTCGCTCCTGCGCGAACACGGCATCCCGTGGTGCGTCTGGAACTACCTCTCCACCCCGAACGACGGGAACCGCTTCTCCCTCGTCGACGACGACACGCGCCGCATCCTCTCCCCCGCCCTCCTCCGCGCCTGCCTCGGCGAGGGCTAGCCCCGCACCCGGCCTACGAGCCCGTGATCGCCGGCCACGCGCGGCGGATCGCCAGGCGCGCGATCCAGCACGCCGCCGCGAGCCCGACGAACGCCGGGACGGGCGGGACGCCGTGCCCCCAGAAGCAAAGGAAGCCAGTCTGCATCCAGAGCAGTCCGCCGATGGCGCGCCCCACGGCGCGGCCGCGTTCGCGCGGCCCGTGCGGCTCCCCGAGCGGCCAGACCGCCGCGCACCACGTCGCGGCCGCGGCGAGGCAGCCGAGGATCGGGACGAGCGGGCCGAAGGACGGCAAGCTTCCCCGCAGGGAGCCCGGATGCAGGATTGCCGCCGTCGCGGTCAGGACGAGGCCCAGACACCAGAACGCGACCGGAACGAGCGCGAGGAGCGCGGGGGCGTATCGTCGCTGCCCCATCGCCCCCGCGGCGCGCTCCTCGCCCGCGCCGAGCTTCGTCACGGCCGCCGTGTAGAGCGTCCATCCGAGGGCCATCGGCACCACGGAGGCAATCCACGCCACGTCGAGGGTCGACGTCGCGGCATCGTACCATTCGACCGACTCCGGCGGAACGACGCCCGCCACGGCCGCCGCGCCCGAGACGACCGCCAGCCCGCGGCACAGCCCCATCAGGAGGAATCCGAGGCGCGGCAGGCGTTCCTTGGCGCGATCGTAGGCGAGGATTGCCGCGGCGAGGCCGGCCGCGCAGACCCACCACCCGGCGCCGAGGCGGAACGCGAGCCCGACAGCGGCTGCCGCCGCGAAGCAGGCCGCGCGCGCGATGCGGACCGCGCGCCGCGACAGCGCGCCCGTCGCGAGCGGGCGGGACGAACCCGCCGCGCGGTCGGCCTCCTCGTCCACGAG
>CADBEF010000249.1 GCA_902793555.1 uncultured bacterium
GGCTGGCGGATCGTGGCGACGGGGTGGCGGCCGAGGACGCCGAGGCCCTCGACGAGGCCCATCGTGGTCGTCGTCTTGCCCTCGCCGAGCGGCGTCGGGGTCATGGCGGTGACGTCGACGTACTTGGCGCGCGGGGCGTCGGCGGGCGTGCGGGCGATGACGCTCTGCGCGTCGACCTTGCCGTAGCAGCGGCCGTAGGGGGAGAGCTCGTCGGGACGGATCCCGAGGGCGGCGGCGACGTCGGCGACGGGCCTGAGTTCGGATTCGGCGGCTTCGGCGATTTGCCAGTCGGAGAGTTTGGTGGGGTCGAGTTTCATGGTGGGTCGGGGGTGGGTGGTTTTTAACACGGAGCCACACGGAGCGGCGGGAGCGGCCGAAGGTGGCTGAAGGCTGGGGTCGGGTTGTGGGCCGGGCAGGGAGTGTGGATGTTTTGGTTTCTTAACACGGAGCCACACGGAGCGGCGGGAGCGGCCGAAAAGTGGCTGAAGGCTGGGGTCGGATCTATGGCCGGTTTTTCAAAACTTTCTCTTCATGTTGGCATGAAGCGCCGAGAATGGCGCGAAGCGGTGATTTCGGGAGCTCTTTGCCCTCTGTGTGGCTCTGTGTTAAGGAAATCCAAAAACTTTCTTTCTTGCTGGCAGGTGGATCCGAGAATGGCGCGAAGCAGGGCTGTCGGAAGCTCTTTGCCCTCTGTGTGGCTCTGTGTTAGGGATTCGGGACGGGTATGGACTGGTTTTCTTCCGGGGAAAGGGCCAAGGGATTGAGGACGCGTTCGACGCCATCGGTCACGTATTTGCGTCCGAAGTTGACGACCAGCCCGAGCTTGCGGCCGCTCAACCGCAGGTAGGTCAGGCACTGGGCGGCGAACACGGGATTGTTGACGACCGCGGCTTTCGCTTCGACGACGATTTCGTCTTCGACGAGCAGGTCGATCCGCAGCGGATCGCCGAGCGTCTTGCCTTTGTAGACGATCGGACACGGAACCTCGCGGGCCACGCGGAGACCCATGCGCCGAAGCTCTTCGGCAAGCGCCTCCTTGTAGACGGACTCGAGAAGGCCGGGGCCGCCGAGCGTCTTGTGGACCTCGATGGCGGCGCCGATGATCTGGCGAGTCAGTTCGTTTTCGTGTTCGAGCATGTCGATTGGTTTCTTAACACGGAGCCACACGGAGCGGCGGGAGCGGCCGAAAGGTGGCTGAAGGCAGGGGTCGGATCTATGGCCGGTTTTTCAAAAACTTTCTCTTCATGTTGGCATGAAGCGCCGAGAATGGCGCGAAGCGATGATGTCGGAAGCTCTTTGCCCTCTGTGTGGCTCCGTGTTAAAGGAGCGTCTCCATGGCCCGAGCAATGCGGAGCAGGCGAGGCTCCTCGAAGGGCGGGCAGAGGATCTGCAGGCCGACGGGGAGGCCGAGGTCGGCGGTGCGGCCGCAGGGGATCGAGACGCCGCAGAGGCCCGCGAGGTTCGCCGGGACGGTGAACGCGTCGCAGAGGTAGGCCTGCAGCGGGTCGTTCACGGTCGAGTCGAGCTTGAAGGCCGGCGTCGGCGCCACGGGGTCGACCTTCGCGAACGCCGCCTCGAAGTCGCGGCGCACGAGCGTCCGCACCTTGAGCGCGCGGTTGTAGTAGGCGTCGTAGTAGCCGCTCGAGAGCACCCACGTGCCGAGCAGGATGCGGCGCTTCACCTCCGGGCCGAAGCCGTGCGTGCGCGAGAGGTCGTAGAGCGACTGCAGCGAGCCGTCCGGCCCGACCTCGCGGCGGCCGTAGCGGACGCCGTCGAAGCGCGCGAGGTTCGCGCTCGCCTCGGCGGTGGCGACGATGTAGTAGACGGCGATCGCGTACTCGGTGTGCGGTAGCGAGATCTCCTCGACGCGCGCGCCGGCGGCGGCGGCCTTGTCGATCGCCGCGCGCACGAGCGCCATCACCTGCGGGTCGGTGCCCTCGACGAAGTACTCCTTCGGGACGCCGATGCGCAGCCCCTCGACCGAGGCGCCCGCGAGCGCGGCGCGGTAGTCGGGGACGGGGCGATCGAGGCACGTCTGGTCGTGCGGGTCGGCGCCGGCGATCGCCTGCAGGAGGATCGCGGCGTCCTCGACGTCGCGCGCGATCGGGCCGACCTGGTCGAGCGACGAGGCGAACGCGGTGACGCCGTAGCGCGAGACGCGGCCGTAGCTGGGCTTGAGGCCCACGCACCCGCAGAACGACGCGGGCTGGCGGATCGAGCCGCCGGTGTCGGTGCCGAGCGAGGCGAGCGCGAGGCCGCCGGCTACGGCGGCGGCGCTGCCGCCGGAGGAGCCGCCCGGGACGCGGTCCGGCGCGACGGGGTTGCGCGTGACCTGGAACGCGCTGTGCTCCGTCGAGGCGCCCATCGCGAACTCGTCCATGTTCACGCGGCCGCAGGGGATGGCGCCCTCGGCGCGGAGGCGGGCGACGACGGTCGCGTCGAACGGCGCGACGTAGCCCTCGAGGATGCGCGAGGCACACGTGCAGGGCTGGCCCTTCACGTTGAAGATGTCCTTCATCGCGACGGGGATGCCCAGTAGGTCGCGGTCCTCGCCCGCGCGGCGGCGGGCGTCCGCCTCGGCGGCGCCGGCGAGCGCGCCGTCGGCGTCGACCGTGAGGTAGGCGCCGATGGCGCCGTCCTTGGCGGCGATCGCGTCGAGGACGGCCTGCGTGAGCTCGACGGACGTGAAGTCGCCGCGGCGGAGAGCGTCCTGCGCGGAGACGACGGAAAGGGAGGAGATGTCGATGTCGGCCATGGCGTCTACTCCACGATTCGGGGCATGCGGAACTCGGTCTCGGACGCGTCGGGCGCGTTGCGGAGGACCGTCTCGCGGTCGAGGGACGGCTCGACGACGTCCTCGCGGAGGACGTTCGCGACGGGCTGGCCGTATTGCGTGGGCTCGATGCCGGTCAGATCGAGCTCGGAAAGCTTGTTCACGTAGGCGACGATGGGCGCGAGCTCCTTCTGGAACTTCGCCTGCTCCTCCGGCGGGAGGTCGAAATGGGCGAGCGCGCAGATGTGCGCAACGTCGAGGCCGGATCGTGCGGGTGCGGCGGTTGTCATGACGCCGCGCGATTCTACCACAACGCGCGCCCGCGCGGCAAGCGGTGCGCGGCGACGTCGTGGACGCGCAGGATCGCGGCGCCGGCGCGGACGCAGGCGGCGTGGAAAAGGACGGTTGCGCGGTCGCGGTCGCCGCCGGCCTCGGGGAAGGCCGCGCAGACGAAATGCTTGCGCGAAGCGCCGGCGAGGACGGGGCACGGCGCGCACCCCGCCACGATCTGCGGCAGGGCGCGGAGGACCTCCTCGTTGTCCGCGCCCTTCAGGCCGAAGCCGAAACCCGGGTCGAGGCAGACGTTCTCCGCGGCGACGCCGGCTTCGAGCGCCCGGGCGAGGAAGCCGCGGAGCCCGCCGAGGACCCACGCGCCGAGCGCGCCCGGCCCGGCGGCGCGCGGACGCGCGCCGACGTGTTCGCGCCATCCGTTCATGAGGACGACCCCGGCGCCGGCGCGGGCGACGAGCGGCGCCATGTCCGGGTCCTCGAAAGAGGAAACGTCGTTCACGACGTCCGCGCCGGCGTCGAGCGCGGCGGCGGCGACGGCGGCCTTGCGCGTGTCGACGGAGAGCACGGCGCGCGGATGCGCCGCGCGGATGGCGCGGAGCGCGGGCAGGAGGCGGTCCGTCTCCTCGCGGACCGGGACGGGCTCGAAGCCGGGGCGCGTCGACTCGGCGCCCAGGTCGAGCAGGTCGGCGCCGTCCGCGAGGAGGCGCGAGGCGTGCGCGAGCGCGGCCTCCGGGGACGCGTGCGCGCCGCCGTCCGAAAAGGAATCGGGCGTGACGTTCACGATCCCCATCAGCGCGGGGCGGCCCTCGGCGAGCGCGCGGGGGCAGAAACGGGCGAGGAAGCCGGACAACTCAGAACACGCCGCCGAACGTGACGCGGACGAACGAGTCCTTCGACAGGTCCACGCCCTTGTCCTTCTCGACGTCCGCGGAGATTTCGCGCTCGACGAAGGTGCCGATTTCGCCGGAGAGCTCGAACGCCCCGAAGACGCGCAGCGAAACGCCGGCGGTGGCCAGGATGTCGTCCATCGTGAGCTTGTCGGGCATCTTCTCGTCCTCGTCGTCGAGCATGTAGGTCGTGTTGCGCCATTCGGCCGTCGCGAAAAAGCTCAGGATGTGGTCCGGGAACAGCGTGACGTGGCTCCGCGGGCAGCCCAGCTCGATTTCGAACATGTCGGAGGGGCGGTACTTGACGCCGACGTTGGGGATCACGGGGATGTCCCAGCCGGGGCGGACGGTGCCGCCGAGCTCGAACGAGAGCTCGTCCGTGGCCGTGAAGAAGAAGCTCAGGCCGGCGGGGCAGCCGAACGCGGGCGCGGACGGATCGGCATAGACGCCGGGCCGCGCCCAGAGCCGCCAGGCCCAGCCGTTGTCGAAGCGCAGCACGTAGCCGGCGTTGAACGACGCGTCGAGCAGCGCGTGGGGGACGGCCTTCATGTTGGGGTTGTCGACGAACCCGTAGGCGTGGGCCCAGATCCCGAGCTCGAGCTCCCCGAAGAGGAAGTCTTCGATCGGGAGGAAATTGGACTCGAAAAACGCTTCGACCACGTCCGTGACGCCGTAGCCTTCGAACTCGGTGTCGGACGTGAACATCGCCCCGACGGCGAACGGCCGGGGATCCGGATCGAGGTGCTGCCAGTAGAACCCGTCGGCGGAAGCGGCGGTCGCGGAAGCGGCGAGGAGGGCGGCGGGGAGGATGGCGGTTTTCATGGGCGGGGGGCGCGGAACGGGGGGGATGAAGCGGTCGGGACGGGGCGAAGGATACCACAACGCGGCGGTCCGTGTCCAGCGGGGCTTCCCTTTTGCCGGCCGTTTTGCTAGTCTACGCGGGCGCAAAGGAACACACGACATGCCGACGAAAGCCCCGCACCACAAAAAGAACCCGACCATCCTCATCGTCACGCCGGAGATCACGTACCTGCCGGCGGGCATGGGCAACATGGCCAACAAGATGACCGCCAAGGCCGGCGGCCTGGCGGACGTCTCCGCCTCGCTCGTCTCCGCGCTCTTCGAGCTCGGGGCGGACGTGCACGTCGCCCTCCCCTACTACCGCAAGATGTTCCACATGGACGTG
>CADBEF010000250.1 GCA_902793555.1 uncultured bacterium
GCCGGCGAACGCGGCGCCCGGCGCGGCGGCCGGGCCGAGCCGGAGGCCGGCGGGCGGAAGGGATACGAGGGTTTCGATGTCCGTCATGGCGGCGCTAGTTGTTGCGGGAGATCAAGACCGCGGCGAGGACGATGCAGACGACCATCGGCGCGAAGACGATGAGGTGGGCGTGGAGCTCTGGATGTTTGGCGAGCGACTGGCCCGTGATGCAGAACAGGTAGAAGACGCCCGCGACGGCGAGCGAAATCCCGAGGCCGACGGACGACTGCCTTCGGTGGCTCTGGATGCCGAGCGGAATGCCGATCAGGACGAAACACAGGCACGCGGCCGCGAGGACGGCGCGTGAAACGACTTCCGCCTTGGCGCGCGCGATCGCCACGACGCCGGCCTTGTCGACGGGCGGCTTGGCTTCGGCCGAAAGGATGTCGCGCAGCAGCTCCCACGTCCGCAGGTCCTTCGTGCGGCGGTGCAGGCGGCCGTCGGACCCCACGCGCGAAGAGCCGCCGTCCTTCGACAGGACCGACAGGGGGACCCGCCACGTTTCGAAACGGCCGGCGTCGATCGAGTCGCCGCGGCGCCCGGAGCCGGACGAAACGGCGGACGAGGCGCCCGGTTCGAGGCCCGTCATTTCGACCTTGACGTTGCGCATGTCGAGGAAAGCGGGTCCGTCCGCGGGCTGCCGGATGATCGCCTCGGCGGCGCGGATGTCGCGGACGCGGCCGTCCGGCATGGGCTGCTTGACACGCAGGTCGACGAGCCTGTTTCCGTCGCGTTCCGAGACGTAGATGCTGTAGTCGTCCGTCTCGAGCCATTCGAGCGGCTGGATGAGGGCGGTGACGTCCGACGCACGGAACGCGTGCCGGCGGATCGACCGCGAAAACGCCGCGTCGGGCGACACGTCGTTGTTCACCCAGAGACACGCGAACGCGAGGAAAGCCGAGAGCAGCACCGGCATGCGCATGATGGCCCAGAGCGACACGCCGCAGGAGCGCATCGCGGAGATCTCGCTGTCCGAGGAAAGTCGCGAGAAGACGAGCAGCGAGGCGACGAGCGCCGCGATCGGGACCGAGTAGGAGAGCGTCCCCGGGAGGCTCTGCCACAGGAACTCCACGAGGATCTGCGGCGACATCCCGCGGGCGATGTATTTCATCGACGAGAAGACGAGGCCGACCGTCATCACGAACGTGAGCACGGCCATCGCCATCAGGAAGGTGACGAGGAAGTTCGACAGGATGTAGCGGTGCAGCGTTCTCACTTGGACCCTCCCCCGCGGATCTCCGCGCGCAGGTCGGCCGCCGCCTTGAGACGCGGGTGCGCTTTGAGCAGATCGTCGAGCGTCCGGACCGCGAGGTTCGTCTGCCCGGCCGCGAGGTCGAGTCGCGCCGAGAGCAGCAGCGCGTCCGGCCGACCGGGCTCGAGCAGCAGCGAGCGCGCGAGGCAGTCGCGCGCGGACACGAGTTCGCGCCCCTGCAGCAGCGCGGCGCCTGTGCGCAGCAGCAGGTCGGAGAGCTCGCGGCGCGTGAGGCCGTCGCCCTCGTTCACGAGGAAGGCGGCCTCGGCGCGGTCGATCGCGGCCGGGACGTTGCCGATCGCCGCGTGGCAACGCGCCTGCATCCGGTTCGCGAGGACCATGTTCCAGCCGAGGCGCGACGCGGCGGCGAACGCGTTGCACGCGCCGGTGAAGTCCTTTTCGCGCAGGAGCGCCTCGCCGAGCTCGTGGTGGAAGAGCGGCACGTCCGGATCGCTCTGCACGAGCGCGCGCAGCGCGGCGACGCGGTTCGTCGCGGACGCCGACACGGCGGCGCGCCAGCGCTCGACGCGGGCGCGCCCGGCGGCCGGATCGCAATCCTCCTCAAGGTCCTTGCCGGTCTGCCCGGACCGGTAGGCGTAGGGGCGGCGCCGGTCGTCGCCGTAGGGGAACCAGTAGACATAGACTTCGTTCGTGTAGGGCGGGATCAGACCCTCGCCGAGGTGGCCGTTGGCGCGCATCACCGCCATCGCGTTCTGGTGCGCGAGCGGGACGGCGACGGGGTCGCCGCCGAGGCCGTCGAGGACCGTCGTCCCGAGGTCCTGGTGGGAGCGCAGCAGCGGCGGGAGCCGGAACGCGTACCACGGGACGAGCGATTCGCACCAGTCGCCGGGAACGCGCGCGTCCTGGCTGGCCGCGCCGAACCAGGCGGGCGCGCTGCAGACGGTTTCGCCGGGCAGGGGCGCGAACGGGAGCCAGCTGAACGACGCGCGGATGCCGAGGAAGGCCGGGTCGGAGAGGTCCAGGCCGCGGACGTCCGGGTCGGAGCCGAGTCCGAAAAGCGGCAGGACGAGGACGGGGCTCTTGGGCGCGAACGCGAGGACGACCGGCTCGAGCGCGGTGGCCGCCGCGGCGCCGGCCGCCGCGAGAGCGGGCGCGTTGGTCGGGGAAAGCCCGGCGTAGGGCGAGAGGTGGAGCCAGACGAAGGCGGGCGGCGCGCCGGCGGGGCGCTTCGCGAGCCAGTCGCGCGCTTCGGCGCAGACCTCGGCGGTCGTGCGGTGGAAGCGCGTCGCGCGGTTCGTCGGGGCGATGGCGACCGAGTAGAGCGAGAAGCCGTTCGTGAGGCCGTGGACGGGCGAGAGCGCGATGTCGGAGAGAAACGCGGCGCAGTCGTAGCCCTTGTCGCGGAAGCGCGTGGCGAGCGTCGGCGTGGCGGGGTCGAGCGCGCCCACGCCGTCCACGCGAAGGCCGTGCCAGGGAGGAATCCGGCCGGTGAGCACCGAGGCGGCGGACGGCAGTACCTCGGGCGAGACGGGGGAGACATCCTCCGAGCGGAAGGCGAAGCCGTCGGCGGCGAAGTCGGGCAGCGAGCCATCGACCGTGACGAGCAGCGCGCCGCGGACGGGCGGCGGCGCGGCGGGCTCGCGCGAGCAACCGGCGGCGAGGGCGAGGAGCGGGAGGAAAAGGAAAAGACGGCGCATGGCGGAGAATGCGTGAACGCGCCAGAGGATACCAGAACCGCGCGCGTTTCGCAATCGCGCGCGCGAAGGGACCGGCGTGGACCCCTAGATCCGGCCGGCGAGGCGGGCGAGGGCGTCGCGCTTGGCGGCGAAGGTCTCGCCTTCCGCGCCGACGCGGCGCATTGCGCGGCGCAGATCGCCGGAGTTGGCGTCGGGCCACTCGAGCGAATCGGCCAGCGCGAGGGCGGAAGCGAGCTGCAGGTCCGCCGCCGCGGACGCCGGGCGCGCGAGCCGGGCGCGGAGCGCACCGACCGCGCCGTCGATCGGGGTGAACAGGTCCGAATGCCCGCCCGCTTCGTAGAGGCGCAGCAAGGCGGTGGCGGAGAGGGCGAGATTCCACGCGGATGCGGCGGACTCCGCCGGCGCGGCGCCGAACGAACCGTCGGCGTTCTGGTGGGCGCGCAACCACGCCGCCCCGCGGGCGAGCGCGGCGGCCGCGGCTGGGTCGTCCATCGCGGCGGGGGCGAGCTCGATCATCGCGAGCGCGGTGGCGGCCGGGGCGTTCGCCTCGCCGCCGCGGTCGGCGGCCCAGGAGCCGTCGGGTCGCTGGGAGGCGAGGAGGGCGGTTGAAACGGTTGAAACGGTTGAAGCAGATGAAGGGGGTGAAAGGGGTTGTTCCGACGGCGCGGCGAGGACGGCGGCCGCGAGGGCGGCGGCCGCGGCGAGGGCGCCGGCGGCGCCGCGGCGGACG
>CADBEF010000251.1 GCA_902793555.1 uncultured bacterium
AGCAGGAGCGCCGCGAGGGCCGCGGCGGGGAATGTCCACGCCGGGACGGGCCACCCGCCCGGGGCGAGCTTTGCGGCGAGCGCCGCGGCGCCAGCCGCGAGCGCCGCGGCGGGCAGGGCGCTGAAACGGCCGTCCGGCGTTTCGCGGAGCGGCTCGGCGAGCGCCCAGCCGGCGAGGGCCGAAAGGACGGAGAGGAGCGGCGCCAGGTGCGCGGCGGCCATCGCGTCCGCGCCCGGGCCGTGGAAATCCCCGACGCCGAGCAGCACCAGTCCGATGACGGCCAGGAGGATGTCGGGGAGCGAAGGCCCGGCGACGGGCGCTTGCTCGCCGCACCAGCCGCACGCGCAGCCCTCCGCCGCCGGACGCCCGCACGCGCGGCAGGGCGCGAGCCGGAGGAGGTTCCAGCGGTCCGGGCGGGTCATTTGGCCTGGAGCAGGGCGCCCGCCTCCCCGCCCACGACCAGCGTCGCGGGGGCTTTGCCGTCCCACTTCTGGACGGCCTCGAGCGAGACGAGCGACGGGTTCGCCTTGAGCGCGTCGCCGCGGATCTGCATCGACTCGGCCTCCGCCTTGGCGCTGATGACCTTCTGGCGGGCCTCCTCCTCGATCTGCTTGGTCTTGTTCTGCGACTCGATCGCGCGCTGCATGGCGACCTGCTTGGCCTCGATCGCCTTCTCGAAGACGTCGGAGTAGTCGATGTTGGAGAGCACGATCATGCCGAGGCGGACGGGCGTTCCGGCGAGCTTCGCGGCGACCTGCTCGTGGATCTCCTTGGTGGCCTGCTCGCGCCCGTTGATGAGCTTGTCCGCCTCCCACTGGCCGATCACGTCCTTCGTGATTCCGACGACCGTCGGCGTGATGATGCGCTCGGCGTAGGCGCGGCCGTATTCGCTGTGCAGCTCGGCGATCTTGGAGCGGTCGAGGGAATACGTGACCGTCACGTCCATCGCGGCGGTCTGGACGTCCTTGGTGTAGGTGTTCATCCGCAAGTCGACGCGCTGCTCGCGGCAGTCGTATTTCACGAGGTCGCCGCCGATGGGGTTGACCCAGGTGAGACCGGGATCGACGGGGCCGCCGACGATCTTGCCCCACTGGGTCTTCACGCCGACGACGCCGGCATCGACCGTGTAGCATCCCTTGAGGGACAGGAGGGCGAGGAGCACGACGGGGACGAGGACGAGGGGGGCGATTGCGTTTTTCATGGTCGGGAATCTGCCGCCCGTCGCCGGGCGTCTGGATGGAAAGCCCGCGCCGGGGCGCCGGGACGGAAAGGCCGGAAAGGGCGAATCGAACATGCCCGCAAGTATATACGCCCGGCGACTTCCGGTCAATCCTCCGGCGGTTCGAGCGGCGTTTCCTCCGATTCCAGCGACACCGTAGGCGGCGGCTCGTCGCGGCGGCTTATCGAAACGGTGATTTCGCGATTCTCAGCCCGGGTCGATGCGGAGGCGCCGCCCGTGATCGGCAGTTTTGGAATCCACCGGGACGGCGGCAGCATGAACAGATACAGGCCGGACAGGACGGCCCGGTCGCGCGCATCGGCGCAATCGCCCCAGAAGCCGCGTTCCCGCGGACGCCCGCGCCAGTCTTTGACGCCGCTTTCCGCCGCGGGAACGATCGTCTGCGCCTCGTTGATTGCCTTCATGCCTTCCTGGTTCCAGCGGCGGAAGGGGTCGCGGCCGTGCCGCCACGACTCAAGACCCGCCCAGAACCAGTCGAAGCGCGCCGGATCGTCCCGCGGCCGCGTCCTGCAGTCGGCCCATAGGTTGGAGGCGTTGTGCGCGACGGAATCGAGGGTTTTGGCAATCAAGGGGTGGTCCGGGAGATCGAGTCCATCCAGCGCATAGGCGACGGGAAGTGGCCGCTCGATTGCACCATCTGCGGCCGAGATGCGCTCCAGAAGCCCGGTTGTGGCGGAAGCCCGGACTCGAGCCAGTTCGTTCCGAAGGGCTTCGTCCCGCACATTGGCCATAACGGCGGCCCGGATTGCATCGAGGTCCCAAACAATCCGATCAAGATCGCCGGACGCCACAAAAGCGTCCGCATCCAACTCTTCGATCACCGGACGGATTGCACGGCGGGCTGCCTCGAGGATCAATGGATTGCGGGTCCTGAAAAACAAATCGCAGAGCGCGAGGGCGGCAATCGGTTGTGCGGGAAGCGCGGTATCTCCGGGTGGCAGCCGACCGTCCGGTGGAACGAACTCGCACAGGAACCGGACCGCCGCTTCGATGCAAGGACCGAACTCCTCGTCCCCCGGCAGGTAGTCCGCTGCGGCAAGACCGAGCAGTGCAATCGCCGTTGCGGCCGGATCGCCGTCCGCCCACGAGCCGTCCGCATTCTGCGTCGCGCGCAAGTCCCGCGCCGCCCGGGCGCTGACGAAGGGCGTCTCGAACGGACCGTAGGGGATTGCGCAACGGGTGGTTGTGGCGGATACGATCGTTGAATTCGTCGAATGCCTCTGATTGACGCCTGAGAACCGCACGTCGGGACCGGACACGAAGCATTCCGTCGGTTTGAATTGCTCCGTCGGGATTTCCGCGGCACCGACGGCAACGAAGGCGCCTGCCACCAGCATCCAGAGCGGCGCACAACCGGACGGCCGCTGGTGAAACGGTTGGACCGATTGGTTCCGTTGCATGTCAAGTTTCTCCCGTTTTGTGTTCTTTGGAATCTGGCCTGACAATCCTCGTTTCCCCTTGCCATCCGATTTCTGCCTATATATACGAATCCAGCCCCGTTGTTTTCCAGAAAAACTTCAATCACACCGTGGAAAATTTTCCTTGCACCCCCGTTCCACTTTCCGTAGAATCCACCTCGTTTTCCGCGGCGTGCCCTAGGCCGCCGCCGCCCGTGAGACAAGCAACCAGCATCCCCCACCCCCATCCCATGCGTTCCTACATCGGATTCGCCCTCTCCTTCTGGGCCTTGACCGCCTACGCCTCCGCCGCAATCCCCTTTGCGGTTGTCTTCTTCGCCGCCAAGGGCGCAGAGGCCGGCTGGAAGGCCGCCCGCCAGGCCGCCTACCGCCACGTCGCCCACGTCGACCGAGAGTTCGCAAAGTACTGCACGGCGCGATTGCACGCCCTGCGCGGCGCGGCGCCGTCCGTCTGGCGGCGCACCCTGCGCGAGCTGGCCCGCGAACGCGCCGCCCGCGAGGCGGAGCGCGAAGCTCTCTCCGACGCCCCCTGCTCGGCCGCCCGCCGTGAACGCGCACGCCGCCGCCGCGACGAAGCCTGGCGCGCGTGGTTCACCGCCTTGGAGCGCGCGGTGGCGGGGTCCCGCACCCCGCCACGGGACCTGCTCGCCCGCA
This sequence comes from uncultured bacterium, assembly GCA_902793555.1. GTDB lineage: Bacteria > Verrucomicrobiota > Kiritimatiellia > RFP12 > UBA3636 > UBA3636. The sequence goes on from CADBEF010000251.1 coordinate 3,313, forward strand.
ACCCCGTGCGCCGCGGCACCCCCATCCGGCGGCTCTGCTCCTTCTCCGTCCACGAACCGCCGACCGCCGAGGCCGTCTTCGCGCAGTACGAAAAGGCCCGCGGCCGCGGGCGCGTGGAGGAGAAGATCCGGCTCGGCTCGATGTTGCTGGATGCGGAGGCGTCGGTGGACAGTTCGCTGGTACGGGACGACAACGGCGAGATCGTCGGTCGCCGGGCGGGGCTGCGCGGGTGGATCGCCGACAACTGCCCGGCGCTGATGAAGCACTACGCGGCGCTGATGGGCTACCGGCGGCTGGCGGCGGAGTTCCGGGACGCGCACGACCTGGCC
>CADBEF010000252.1 GCA_902793555.1 uncultured bacterium
TGCGGCCCGAGAGGTCCCAGTCGGCGAGGTCGCCGTCGATCGCGACGGCCCCCGGCGCCGGAACGGCCTCGAAGCCCTCGTTCTGCGTCTGGAAGAGGAGCATGTTCTCCGCGGCGGAGGCGGAGAGCGCCGCAAGCGCGGCGATTGCGAGAAGCGGTTTCTTCATGGCCTCCATCCTACGGAAGAGAGTTCTGCGCCGCGTAGACGTGGCCCGGTTCGAGTCGCTTCGGCGCGGGGGCGCCGGTCTCCAGGTCGACGAGCGGGGCGCGGACGGGCGCGCGGCAGGGGCGGAAGCACCAGACGGCGGACGGCGCGCCGGATTCGTCGAGCCACAGCGCGCAGGCGCCGCCGCGCACGCAGCGCAGGCGCCGCATGCGCGGCAGCGCGGCGTTGTAGAGGCGGTTCACGCGGGCGTAGTCCTCCGCGTGCGCGCCGCCGGGGAGCGCGGCGCCGGGCGACCACGGTCGCGCGCGCATCGCGGGGATGGCGCGGTGGGCGGCGAGCCAGAAGTAGCGCGCCGGGGAGAGTCGCTCCGGGACGAACGGGTCGTCCTCGGAGAAGAACCCCGGCGAGGTGTCGAGCAGGGCGAACGCGGCGTCGGCCCTCTCCACGTCGTCCCAGAGTCGGCGGCGGAACATGTCGCTCTCGAAGCCGAACATCGCGACCTGCGAGACGCCGAAGGGCGTGACGACTTCGGAGTACTGCTTCCACCCGGCCCTCTGCATCCGCGCCTGGAGGCGCAGGATGCGGTCCGCCTGCGGGGCGCGGTCCTCCGAGGGCCAGTCGATGCAGGTGAAGCCGAGGTTCTGGTAGGAGTCCCAGAACGCGCCGCGGATGCCGGCCTCGCGCCGCACGGCCTCGATCTGGGCCTCGAGCCAGTCGCCGTAGGGGCCGTTCAGGCGCCCGGCGACGAGCTCGTCGTAGCTGGCGTTCCACGGATCGCCGCTCGTCTTGCGGAGCAGCCACCCGGGATGCTCCCTCCAGACCGGGGCGAGGCGCGAGAGCTGGAACGAGAACCACTGGAAGAGGCGCATCCCGGCGCGTTCGGCCGCCTCGGACGTCGCGCGCATCGCGGCGGCGCCGCCGAACGCCTCCGCGAAGCGGTAGGCGTAGGGGCAGCAGATGTTGCCCGGGCGCTCCGGCGCCGGGTCGCTCGTCACGGACTCCCACACGCCGTGCGTGAACACCTCGCGGAAGCCGAGGCGGGCGTAGGCCGGGAACGCGCGGCGCAGGGGCTCGGTCCAGCGCGCGCCGCGCTTCTTGAGCTCCTTGTCCCAGAGCATCGCGCGCACCTGCGGGAGCGGCTCCTCGTGGCGCAGGCCGTAGGGCGCGAGCAGGCGCTCGCGGAAGCGCTCGAAGCAGTCGAGCCACAGGTTGCGCGCCTCGTGGCGCGCGAGCGGACTCGGGGCGCGGCGGACGTAGAGGACGCGCTCCGGGAAGACGGCGCGCGCGGCGCGCGCGACGAACGGCCGGTCGAGGTAGTGCACGACGTCCTCGTCCGCGCGCTTCTCGAGACGGGCTCGCGTGAGCCCCGGACGGGGGGCGAAGATCGCGAGCGCCGCGCCGCCCTTCCACTGGAAGTCGAAGAACGCCGAGCCCGCGCCGCGCGGGAGCATGTCCATCGGGAACGCGCCGCCCCAGCCGGGCGTGTGGAACTTCTCGATCGTCGAGAACGCGGAGCCGCGGCGCACGGGCTGCTCGAGGCCGATCGTCGAGACGTCCTGCTGGATCAGCGTCGCGCCCTCCGCCGAGCCGCCGATCTCCCAGGTCGCCGCCTCGAGGACCGTGTGCAGGGGGGCGTCCGGCGAGCGCACCGCGAGGCGCGTCGAGAGGCCGTCCCACTCGTTTTCGAACACGCGCTCCCGGACGGGCCGGAACGTCCACTCGAAGACGGCGCGCGGGGCCCGGAGGCGCGGCGCGCGGACGCGGGGCTCGTCCATCGCGTCCGTCTCCTCCGAGCGCGGCTCCCATTCGCCGCGCGACTCGAAGCGCACCGTCGCGCCCCCGTCCGCGAGCGGACGGACGCCGAGCAGGCGGAAGCGGCGGAACGAGAACGGCCCGGACGAGGCGTGGAACCGCCACGGCGCGGCGGCGGAGCGGAGCGGGAGGCCGCCGAACGAGACGCCGCCGACGCCGAGGAAATCCCCCTCGCGGGAACGGCGGAGCTCCAGGCGGAACCGCCCGACGGAAACGGCGGTGCTCTTCATGCGCCCCATCCTACGGAAACCGCCGCGCCCGGTCAACGGAAAAACTCCGTCTTTTCCGAAAACGGCAGACTTAATCAGAACGCGAAGAGGCGGGGGCGTTCGGGGTCCCGGACGCCGGCGTGGAGGGCTTCGGCCCAGGCGACGAAGGAGTCGAGCGTCTTCTCCAGGTCGAGGCCGCAGAAGGCGACGGGCAGGGAGGTCTGCGGCAGCGCGGGCAGGTTGCCGGCGGCGGCGACGAAGAAGCGCTCGGGGGCGGTGGGGCCGAAGTTGGCGCGCAACGCGGCGTCGAGCGGGGCAACGAAGTTGTCGTCGAGCAGCACGACCGCGTCGGGCAGGTAGGCGGAGCGCGGCGAGAGCGCGAGGCGCAGCAGGCGGCGCGCCTGGCGCAGCCCGGGCGGGTCGATCCACGCGGTCTGGTAGGCGTCGGGGCCCATTTTCAGGCCGACGCGCCCCGCGAGCGCGCGGACGGCGGCCTCCTCGCCCGCGGCGGAGCCGGAGCTGAGCACGAACACGGAGCGAGCCCCCGCGAGGAGGCACTTCTCGAAGAGGCGCCGGCAGGCGGCTGTCGGGCCGGCGGGCGCGGGCGGCGAAAGCGCGCAGGAGAGCGAGCCGCCGCCGCGCGGGTCCTCCGCGTAGAGGCCCGCGACGGGGACGTGGTCCACGTTGGCGATCGTCCGCAGGCCGCGGTTGCTCGAGAGGGCGCGCAGGAACGCGCCCGCCCAGCGCTGGCGCGCCAGGTCGGAGAGGAGCGCCTCGTAGCGGGGCGAGTCGGGGCCTTCGTCGAGCGTGAACGCGACCTCGAACCGGACGCCGCGCCTCGCGCCGACGCGGGCGGCCGCCTCGCGCAGCGCGCGGCCGATCATGTCGTCGGACGGCGCGTCGGCCGTCCCGGAAAGCGCCAGCAGGTAGCGCCCGGCGAACGGCGGCGGGTCGGCGACGAACGTGCCGAGGTGGCGGACGGCGCGCGTGAAGCCCTCGCGCGCGAGCTGGTCGAAGGCGAGCTGCACCGTGGCGCGCGTCGCGCCGAAGCGCGTCTGGAACCACGTCCGGTCCGGCAGCGCCGAGCCGGGCGGGAGGCGCCCTTCCGCGATGCCGTTGCGGACCCAGTCCACGAGGCGCATCCGCTTGCGCGGCTCGGGGCCGCGGGAGCCGGTCCGGTCGTCGGACCGGACCGGGGCGGCGGGGGCTGTCTTCTTCGTTGCTGTCATGGGGCGTGGTCGGCGGTGCGCGGCGGCGGCAGGAGCCCTGCGCGGAGGAGTCCCTCGAAGACGGCGCGCGCCGCGGCGCGCTCGCCCTCGGGGCGGAGATGAACGCCGTCCACGGGGTCGGCGAGCGCATCGCGCGGGACGCCCGCGGCCTCCGCAGCCGCAAATGCGGGCTCGAGCGCGACGACGGGGACGCCGAGGCGGCGCGCCGCCTCGGCGG
>CADBEF010000253.1 GCA_902793555.1 uncultured bacterium
CGAGGGCGGGAGGCCGTCGAAGTAGTATTTGCCCTTGCGCAGCGTGGCGTTGCCGCCGGCGCCGGTCTTGATGCCGAGCCCGGCGATCGCGGCGGACACGTTCTCGAAGTCGTCCGCGGAGAAGCCGGCCGTCTGCGCGACCGTCGGGTCGAAGAGCAGCGCCGTCGCGTCGCGGTCCGCCTTCGTCCCGGGCCAGACCACGCCCATCGACTTGGCGTTCCACACCTCCGGGAGCCCGGAGGCGGCGACGGTGAGCGTGCGGCCGATCTCGATCTCGGGCGGGTTCTCCGGCCACGAGACGCGCCAGAGCCACCGGGCGGGCTTGGCTGCGTTCGGGTCGGAGTCGGGGTCGCCGCCGAGGAGCGAGAGCCACGGGACCGCCTCGCCGGCCGCGGGCCACTCGTCCGCGGGGATCGACGGGAACGCGAAGCCCGCCTGCATCGGATAGTACATCCGGACGTGCAGGTCGCCGGCGCAGCGCGCCCAGAGCTGGAGCTTGCGGTCGCGGAAGGCGGGCGTTTCGTCGGGGTCCTCGTCCCAGTAGTCCTCCTCGCACCACGGATCGTCGAGCAGGTCGATCGGGTGCGGGCCGGGGAGCGCCTTGCCCGCGACGCACGGCGCCGCGAGCTCCGGGTAGGCCGCGTTGGTCACGGCGACGCCGAACCACTGCATCGCCTTGCGCCCGCCCTTCACGTAGGTGACGAGCACGCCCGGCTCGGAGGAGTCCTCGTCGTTGAGGTCCGTGCGCAGCGCCCACGCGACGTAGCCGCCCGCGCCGGGCAGCACGATCGCGTGCTCCTCGTTGGGGTTGTAGCCCGTCGCCTCCGGGTCGTTCTGGACGTAGACGGCCGGCGTGGTGCCGGCGTCCGGCACGAGGACGCCCGTCCCGGCCGCGGGCGGGCCGTCCGTGTCCGCGAGGCACTTCGTCGCGCGGCAGATCGTGCCCTGCTTCTTCTCGGTGAAGAGCCGCGTGTCGGTGCCGGACACCTCGAGGTCCTCGCCCGCGCGGAACTGGTAGCAGCCCGTGAGGTTCTCCTCCGCGCCCCGGTGCGCGACGAACATCTCCGAGACGATTTCCTCGGGGGGGAGGGCGCGGCTCCAGAGGAGGATTTCGCCGAGCCCGGCGTCCACGCGGGCGCCGTCGGAGAAGTCGCAGCCCTTGAGGCCGACGGCGCCGAGGACGACGGAGAGGTTGCCGCCGAGGAGCCACGTCTTCGAGGCGGCGCCGCTTCCGCAGGGCGCGCCGTCGCAGTAGAACGCGACGTTCCCGGCCGCGGACACCGTCGCCGCGAAGTGGTGCCAGGCGTCGTCGTTCGGCACCTCGATCCGCCCCGCGCCGGCGTCGCCGCTTGGATTGCGGAAGAGGAAGCCCAGGGAGGCCCCGTCCGGCTGCCGCCGGACGGAGAGGTGCAGGAGGTTCGCGTCGTTGCCGTCCGCGTCGAGCCCGACGAGCGACAGCACCCCGCCGCCGTCGTCCCCGTCGTCGTCGCGCGGCAGGGCTCGGAACCAGAACATCAGCGTGCCGCCGTCGGCGCCGAAGTAGGGGCGCGCGGGCAGCCCGGCGGTCGAGTTCGTCTCCGAGAGGTAGATGCCCATGTTGTGCGCGAAGACCGATTCGCCGGCGCTGCCGAGCTGCGAGGCCAGGACGATTTCCGGCGTCTCGGTCTCCTTGGGCCAGCGGATCGAGTAGACCTGCGGGAGCGTGGGGATCTCGAGGGCGGCCGGCATGTCGGGGGACTTGAGGACCGTGTTCCACCAGATCTCGACGAGCGGCGGGGCCCCGGTCCGCGTCCGCGCGTTGGCGGTGACGGCGTAGACGACGGAGGCGTAGTCGTTGGTGCCGTCCCCGGACGTCGAGGCGGCCGTCTGGTCCGAGGCGTCCTTCGCGGCGGGGGCCTTGTAGAGCTTCGGGTTCCAGACCGGGTCGCTCGCGGCCTCGTAGACGTAGCCGGGGCTCGCGCCGTCGCAGGCCGGCTCGAAGCCGGGCGCCGTGCCGGCGGCCGAGCCGCCGCGCAGCGGCAGCTCCTCGCCCACGCGGGCCTCCTGCGGCGCGAGCGTGAAGTAGCCGGCGTTGGAGCGCAGGATCGAATGCAGCGGGACGAACCAGATGTCGTCGTCGGTCTTGAGGCGCAGCATCGACCAGCCCTCGCCCGTCGTGTAGAACGAACCGTCCGCGCCGACGGCGCGCGCGTGGCCGTCGGGCTCCTGGAAGTCCATCAGCGAGGCGTTGTAGTCGGAGGGGACGAAGATCTTGCGGCCGGTGTCGCCGGCCACGTCGCCGCGGACGAACACCGTGGCGTCCGAGGGCCAGTCGCAGGCGTATTGGTCGAGCTCGAAGGGCCACTCCACCTCCATCTCGTCCGTCTCCATCCAGTAGACCTCGGCGTTCCAGGGGCAGTCGGCCGTGGGCCGCAGCGGGAAGACCTGGCCGTTCTTGGGGCTGTAGGAATAGCGGCCCTTGTGCTGGTAGAGGTATTCGCCGCGGCCGTCCGTGGGCGAGACGACGGTCGGGCGCGCGCGGAGGCCGTCGGTGGGGAAGCCGCGGCCGTCGGGCCGGAGCGCGCGGCCGATCTCGCCGGGGAGGCGGTTCACGGCGGGGCGGCAGACCTCGACCGCCTGCACGTGGAGGATCTTCTCGTAGGTGCCCGTCTCGTAGTAGGCCATCACCGCCTGGCCCTGCAGCTCGCCGTAGGCGTAGAGCATCTTCGTGGCGGGGTCCAGGTGGAGGCCGGAGACGATGCGGTTGGTGATGGTCTGCGGGATGCCGCCGGCGGTGCTCGTGTAGGTCCCGTAGACCGGCTCGATGAGCGAGGCGGGGCCGTAGAACTTCACGAACTTGCCGCTCAGGTCGATCGCGGGGCCGTTGTAGGGGTAGTCGGTCCAGTAGACGCGGCGCGGGCGGCCCTGGCAGTTCGCGGCGAAGACGTAGGTCATCTCGCGCGTCCCGCCGCCCGAGAGGACCCACGTGAAGCGCTGCGTGCCGCCCTGCGCCACGAACACGCGCTCCCCGGCCGGGTCGAAGAGGAAGGCGGCCTGCTCCTCGGTCGGGCGGGCGGCGAAGAGGTCGTAGGTGGCGGGCCAGTCCACGCCGTCCGGCGGGGCGATGGCGTCGCCGAGGTAGTATTCCGGCTTCGTGCGCTCGATGGGGAACCCGGACTCGGACGCGGCGAGCGCCACCCGCTCCTCGCCCGCGATCGACTGGTGCGACAACGCCCGCGCCGCCCCCGGCGCCACCACCGACATCGCGGGGTAGTTGGGGTTGGCCGAAAGCCACGCGTTGTCGGCCGCGCTTGCGTTCAGCCGCAACACGGGCGCGCCGGGCACCCCCAATGTGTATCCGGCGTCGGCGGCTTCGCTCGTCGCGGCCGACAACGCAATGAAGAGTGCCGCTGCGCGGCAAATGAAGGGCGCGGCTACGCCGCGAATGAAGGGTGCCGCTACGCGGCAAATGAAGGGCGGCGGCGTTGCCGCCGAACGAAGGATGCCGCTGCGCGGCGAATGGAACAGGTCGGACAGTTTCATGGCTGGAGATTCCGTTCGAGTGTTTTGCAGGAGGCGGAGAGAATGCGCCGGATGTCGTTGCAGTCGGCCGCCA
>CADBEF010000254.1 GCA_902793555.1 uncultured bacterium
AAGCGAGCCTCGTTGCCCTTCTCCTTGATCTCGCGGTAGATCGAGGAGTAGAGCGTCTGGATCGGGGTCTTGCCCGCGCCCGGCGTCCAGAGGCGGCGGTGCTTCGCCTCCTCGAACATCTCCTTCACGCCCATCGGCTCGGCGGCGTCTTCGAGGACCTTCGCCGCCGCGTCGATCAGCGAGAGCTTCCCGCCGCCGCGCTGGGGCTTCTCCGTCGCGTCGGGTTCGGGGGCCGGCGCGGCGGCGGGCGCCGCAGCGGGCTTGCGCTTCGGCTCGACCGCCGTGGGCTTCGGTTCGGCCGCCGCGGGCTTCGGCTCGACCGCCGTGGGCTTCGGTTCGGCCGCCGCGGGCTTGGGTTCGACCGCCGCCGCGCCGGGCTTGGCCTCGATGCGGGTGGTGATGAATTGCCGCCCCGTGGTGAGCGAGCCGACCTTGTAGCGGTCGCCCTGGATTCCGAGAACGACCACCTCGACCTTGTTCTTCCCAACCTGCGCGAACGCGTGGGTGAGCGAGCCGACCTTGTAGCGGTCGCCCTGGATTCCGAGAACGACCACCTCGACCTTGTTCTTCCCAACCTGCGCGAACGCGTGGGAACCGACCTTGATGTTGCTGTCCATTGCTGTCTCCTTTCGTTGGGGGTTATTGGGTTGCAACGAGTCGGCATATTGCGTAACTCCCGTCCATTAGCAAGTCAATTCTGCGGGCCGGCGAAACGGCCCGGAAATGGCTTGCTCTCGTTCTGTCGCGCTTCGCTCGCGAAAGCGCCTCGACCTTTCAACCCTTCAACCTTTCAACCGCCCATGCCAGACCAAATCAGACTGACTTCTCTGACCAAGGAGGCGCTGGTGCGTTTGCTGCGCAACGCCGGTTCGTCCACGGTTTCGGCGGAGACGCTCGAGGCGGACATCGCCGAAGGCGCGCCCGTCAACGCCGACGGGACGGTGAGCCTCGTCGAGTACGCGGCCTGGCTCTGCAAGGAGGAACCCCATGCCGAACCTTAACCCCGCGCGGATGAGCGCGCCGGAAGTCGCGCGCCTCCTCAACTCGACCCGCTTCGGCTTCGTTCTCCCGCAGAACAGGGTCTACCGCGACTTCAGCCGGGCGGGCTTCCGCATTGCGGCCGCGGACGATCCGCGCAGCATCCACCTCGTCCGATACATCGCCTACCTCGTCGACCGCCACAACGCGCCCGATCCGGAATCCGGCGCGCGGAGCTACGAGGAGCGTCGCGAAGCCGAGCGGCAGCGCCAGGCCGAGCAGTCGGCCGCCGGCCGCGACATCGGCGAACTGCCGGAAGTCGAAGACCCCGACCGGAAGGAGAAGTGCCGCACCGACTTCCGCGCGTTCTGCGAATGCTACTTCCCGGAGGTGTTCACCTTGGAGTGGTCCGAGGACCACCTCAAGGTCATCAAGAAGATCGAAACGGCCGTCCTCAAGGGCGGACTCTTCGCGCTCGCGATGAGCCGCGGCAGCGGCAAGTCCTCGCTCACGGAGGCAGCCTGCCTCTGGGCGATGCTTTACGGCCATCGACCCTTCGTCGTTCTCATCGGCGCGACCGAAGGCGCGGCGCTTGAGATGCTCGACAGCATCAAGACGGAACTCGAGGTGAATGAACACATCGCAGCGGACTTCCCGGAGGCCACGTTTCCGATTGCCGCCCTCGATGGCATTGCGAACCGCTGCGCCGGGCAACTCTACCACGGGGGCCGGACGCGCATCACGTGGACGGCGGACGAGATCGTCCTGCCGACCATCGAGGGCGCGGCCTCCTCGGGCGTCGCCGTCCGCGTCGCCGGCATCACGGGCCGCATCCGCGGCATGAAGTTCAAGAAGCCCGACGGCCGCACGATCCGACCCTCGCTCGTGATCGTCGACGACCCGCAGACCACGGAGTCGGCCGGCTCGCTCGAGCAGACCCGCAAGCGCGTCCGCGTTCTCGCCGGCGACATCCTCGGCCTCGCCGGCCCGGGCAAGAAGATCGCCGGCGTGATGCCCTGCACGGTCATTCGGCCGGGCGACATGGCCGACGAAATTCTCGACAAGGCGAAGCATCCCGAATGGCAAGGCGAGCGCATGAAGCTCGTCTACAAGTTCCCGACGAACGAGAAGCTCTGGGAGCAGTACGCCGACCTCCGCGCGGAGCAGCTCCGGAAGGACGGGACGTTCACGAAGGCGACCGCCTTCTACAAGAAGAACCGGGCCGCGATGGACGCGGGCGCGGTCGTGGGCTGGCCGGCGCGCTTCAACTACGACGAGATTTCGGCCGTCCAGAACGCGATGAACCTCAAGCTGCAGGATGAAGTGGCGTTCTGGTCGGAATACCAGAACGAACCTTTGCCCGAAGACCTCGGAACCGAAGAGCAGCTTACCGTCGACGCCGTGATCCACAAGCTCAACGGCCACGCGCGGCAGGCTCTTCCCGCGACCTGCAATCGCCTCACGATGTTCATCGACGTGCAGAAGGCTTTGCTCTTCTACGTCGTGTGCGCCTGGGACGACGACTTCACCGGATACGTCGTGGACTACGGCGCCTGGCCCGACCAGCGCCGGCGGTACTTCTCGCTTGCCGACGCCAACCCGACGCTGCAAAGCACGTGTCCGCACGCCGGTCTCGAGGGGCAGCTCTACGCCGGCCTCGAAAAACTGACCGATGCCATGCTGGGCCGGGAGTGGCTCCGGCGCGACGGGACGCCGCTCAAGATCGAGCGGTGTCTCATCGACGCGAACTGGGGCGACTCGACCGAGGTCGTGTACCAGTTCTGCCGGCAGACCAAGTGGGCGAACATCGTGCTTCCCAGCCACGGCCGCTACGTCGGTGCATCGAGCAAGCCGATGAGCGAATACAAGAAGGTCGCCGGCGACCGCGTGGGCTTCAACTGGCGCATTCCGACCGTCGCCGGCCGCCGGGCAATCCGTCACGTCGTGTTCGACACGAACTTCTGGAAGTCGTTTGTCCAGAAGCGCCTGCAGACGGCAATGGGCGACCGAGGGTGCCTGTCGCTCTGGGGGCGCGAGCCCGAGCGGCACCTTCTCTACGCCGAACACATGACCGCCGAATACAAGGTCCGCACCGAGGGGCGCGGCCGTGTCGTGGACGAATGGAAGATGCGGCCCGAGGCGCGCGACAACCACTGGTGGGACGGCACCGTGGGCTGCGCGGTCGCGGCGTCGATGTGCGGCTGCGTCCTCCCCGGCACGGACAACCTCCGTCCGAAGAAGGAGGCGAAGCCGCGGCTCAAACTCTCGGAAATCCGCAAGAACAAGCGGTGACAAAAAAGTTCGGAATAATCCGGAATCTTCACCTTGTTCGGACGAATGAACGGGATAGAAACGCGGGATGGTGTAACGGCAACATCCGGGGTTCATGCCCCCGAGCCGCCGGTTCGACTCCGGCTCCCGCAACCAAGTGTCGTTCCACGCGGGCCTCCTGCCGGGTTTTCGCTCCTTTTACCGGCAATGCCCATTGGATGCGTGGATGCCCGGCCGGGGGCACGAGCGGCGTGCACGCCGCACCGGCCACTTCTTCATTCTCAACCCAACCACCCACCATGCGCTACGGAAGCATCTGCTCCGGCGTCGAGGCGGCTTCGCTCGCCTGGGCGCCGCTCGGCTGGACGCCGGCGTTCCTCGCCGAGGTCGAGCCGTTCCCCTGCGCGCTCCTGCAGCAGCGCTGGGACGCGACGCCGCCCCTGCGGCCGCTCGCCGTCTCGGAAGCCGTCGGCGACAAGGACCGACTCCTGCGCAAGAAGTGGGCCAAGGAAATCACCCTGCTCCCGAAGACCGGCTCGGTCCGGAACCTGGGCGACTTCACCAAGATCCAACCCGAAGACTACGATGGACACATCGACCTGCTCGTCGGCGGAACGCCCTGCCAATCGTTCAGCATCGCCGGCCTCCGCGGCGGGCTCTCCGACCCGCGCGGGAACCTCATGCTCGAGTTTACTCGCCTGGCTTATCGCACAAGCGCCCGCTGGGTGGTCTGGGAGAACGTGCCGGGCGTCCTTACAAGCGGCGACAAGGGAAGCGATTTTGCCGCTTTCCTATCGCTCCTCGTCGGATGGGAGGTCAAGCCCCCCAGCCCCCCGCCGACGGATGGCGCAAGTGCGGAATCGTCACGAACGCCCCCGGATGCTTCGGCGTGGCGTGGCGAGTGCTTGACGCTCAATATACCCGAGTTCCCGAATTTCCGAGGGCGATCTCGCAGCGAAGGCGTCGTGTCATCGTTGTCGGACATCTTGATTCGTGGACCCGTGCCGCGGAGGTTCTACTTGACGGTGAAATGCGCGGTGGGGATTCTCCGCCGCGCCGCGAACAGAGGCAAGAAACTGCCGGAAATCCTCCGGCGGGCGCTCCTCCGGATTGTACGCTCCGCGTCCGGTGCGGAAGGCCCGGCGGAGGCAAGGGCGCCCTCGTCAGCGAAGGCGTGAGCCAGTGCCTCGGCACGGGCAACGACCAGACGCTCTTCCAGTTCGACGAGCCCGGCCTGGCCTACCGCGAGGGCGGCTACGCCGGCTACAAGGAAACCGAAGCCGCCGGCCCCTGCCGCGCGGCGGGCGGAACGCTCTCCGCGGGCAGCGAGAACATCGTCGTGCGCCCGTGCTGGTGGAACGGCAAGAACGTCGCCCCGACGCTCACCACGCGCAGCCTCGGCCAGCGGATGCCGGACGAAGGCCAGCTTCCCTGCGTGATCGATTCCCGCGAGGTCGACCGGAACTCGTCCGAGGCGTCGCCGTCCCTCATGGCGAGCGATTTCAAGGGCGGCAAGCTCGTCGTCCCGCCGGTCTGCCCGACCCTCGACGCGAACTATCCAACCAAGCAGAACTTCCAGGACTGCGATAAGCTCGTGGTCGAGACAGAAGCCTACGGCGCCGCGCTCGACATCCACACGGGATGTCCGATTGCCAAGGAGGTCTCACAGACGCTCAAGGTCTCGACCGCGCCCGGATACAACACGGCCGTGGCCGTGATTCCGAAGGTTTTCGGCGTTTCGCCGCTCAACTCCAACTCGATGAAGTCCGGCAACCCCGACTCCGGCTTTCCGGAGATGGACGTCGCCAAGACCATCGACGCGACTCACCCCGATCCGGGCAAGGCGCAGGGCGGGCTTGCCATCGTCGAACCGCCGGCTCCGCCGGTCGCCATCCCCATCGACACGATCAACGCGGCCGACCGGCCGAGCAACCCCAACAGGAAGTGCGGCATTGGGGAAGACGGCGACCCCGCCTCGCCCATCACCACGTTCCACCGTCCCGCCGTTTGCACCGACGGCGACCAGGACGCGGGCATCGTCCGCCGTCTTCTGCCGCTCGAGTGCGAGCGCCTGATGGGCTTCCCGGACGACTACACGCGCATCTCCTGGAAGGGCAAGCCGCCCGAGGCGTGTCCGGACGCGCCGCGCTACAAGGCGTGCGGCAACTCGATGTGCGTGAACGTCATGGCGTGGATCGGACACCGCATCCAGGAAAACGAGGAGAAGCATTCATGTCCACAACCACCGTCCGGCTGACCCGCCGCGAGCGGCTCCGTCGGCTCGCCGACCAGCCCAAGTCGGCATCGGTCGACGGGCAGGAGATGTCGAACCATTCCCTCTCCGAACAGCTCGCCCTCGAGAAGTATCTCGCTTCCGAGGAGGCGACCGCGCCCGCGGACCGCAGCCGCCACGGCATCCGCATCACGAAGATGCGGGCGGGAGGCGGACCATGCTAGGATTCCTCAAGGGAAAGCGCGATCCGAAGCCGAACCGGA
>CADBEF010000255.1 GCA_902793555.1 uncultured bacterium
GGCGGGCGCGGACGCGGAGGCCGCCGCGCGCGCCGGCCACGACGCGCAGGTCGCGCGCTTCAGGGCCGAAACGGACGACCCGTTCCTCGCGGCCGCGTCCGGCGTCCTGGGCGGCGCGAAGTCGGAGGACGAAATCGCGGCGATGTCCAAGGAGGAGAAGGCCGCGTGGGGCGCCAGGCGCGCCCGCAACCAGACGCTCGGGACGGTCTTCACGCAGCAGCGCGTCCCGGCGACGATCCGTGCGATCCTGCCGACGGGCCTCGTCGGCGTCTTCTGCGCGATGGCGCTCTTCCTGATGCTCACGACGGACACGACCTACCTGCACGGCTGGGCGAGCGTGATTGTGCAGGACTTCCTGCTGCCGCTGCGCCGGACGCCCTGGACGCCGAAGGCGCAGATCCGGAACCTCCGCATCGCGATCTGCTGCGTCGCCGCGTCGGCGTTCGCCTTCAGCTACTGGTTCGGCCAGGTCGACTTCATCCTGATGTTCTTCGCGATCACCGGCGCGCTCTGGATGGCGTCCGGCCCGATCATCACGCTCGGCCTCTACTGGAGGCGCGGGACGACCGCCGGCGCGTTCACGGCGCTCGTCCTCGGCGCCGGCGCGGCCGTCTCGGCCATCTTCGCGCAGAAGCTCTGGGTGCCGCGGCTCTACCCGTGGATCGCGGCGCACGGCTGGGGCCCGGGACTCGACCGCCTCCTGCGCGCGCTCTCCGCGCCCTTCGAGCCGTGGGTGCACTGGGAGCTCACCGCGGACAAGTTCCCGATCAACTCCGTCGAGGTCGGCGTGATCACGCAGCTCTTCACGCTGCTGCTCTACGTCGTCGTCTCGCTCGCGACCTGCCGCGCGCCCTTCAACATGGACCGCCTCCTGCACCGCGGCCGCTACGCGGCGCCGCGGTGCAACGACGGGCCGGCTGCGCCGGCAACGACGGGCGCGGCTGCGCCGCGCAATGACGGGGGCGCTCCGCGCCCAATGACGGATGAAGGAAACCGTCATTCGTCATTGCCGCCGGAGGCGGCAGGTCATTGCGCCGAAGGCGCCCGTCATTGTGCAAAAGGCGCCTCGCGCCTTTTGCACCTCGTCCTCGGCATCGACGGAAACTACACGCGCGGCGACAAGGCGCTGGCGTGGTCCGTCTTCCTCTGGTCGTTCGGGTGGGGCTTCTGCCTGTGCTTCCTCGGCAACGTCGTCTGGCACGTCGTCTCGCCGCAGCCGCCCTCGTGGTGGGGACGCTACTTCTTCGTCACGAACATCGTCGTGCCGTGCATCATCGGCGTCGTCTCGACCGTCTGGTTCGGCATCTGCTCGACGCGCGACCTGCTGCGCCTCTTCCGGGACCTCGACGAGCGCGAGAAGTCCGGCGGCGGCCTCAACGCCCTCGACGACGGCCGCGTCGAGGGCCACGTCTCCCTCGCCGACGCCGCCGAAATCGCCCGCGCCGAATCTGCAACCGCGCGCAACGCGTCCCGGCGGTGATCCCGGCCGCGTTTCTGGTGGCGCCGGGGGCCGGAGTGTGGTAGACTGCGTCGCCATGAAACGTCTCGTCCCGTCCGCGGCCGGCATCGTCGCAACCGTCTCCGCCTTCCTATGCTCCGCCTCCGCCGCGGAGAAGTTCCCCGTCCCGGAGGACACCGGGATCTACCTCGGCACCGGGGTCTACGAGGAGTCCGGCCGGATGCTCTGCGGCGGATTCTGCTTCACCTACTGGGAGCCCGGCACGCTCGACCCCACCGGCGCCGTGCGCCTCGCCGCGGAGGAGGGCTTCTGCAACGCGCTCCAGTTCTGGACGAACAACGAGCGGCTGCGCGACCTCTGCCGCCTCGCCAAGGAGAACGGCATCTACTCGACCTGCCTCGCCTCCCGCGCGACCAACGGACTCGCCCGCGCGATCGTCGAGGAGCTCGGCCCCTCGTGGATCGGCTACGACTTCGGCGAGAGGTTCAGCTTCGCGCTCCACGACCGCGGCGAGCGCGGCGGGACGCTCTCGTCCGTCGCCGAGGAGTACATGGGCCGCGTCCGCGAGTACGTGGACCGGCTCCACGCCGAGGGCTGGGGCAACGTCCTCGCGACGTCCGGCAACTTCTCGCTCGACTACGAGGTCGCCTCCGGCGTGGACGTCCCGTGCACGGAGGACTTCCCGTTCGGAGACCTCGTGCTCTCCTCGGCGCTCTCGCGCGGGCTCTTCCGCCAGTACGACCTGCCGATGTGGGGTTCGCACCTGGCGCACGAGTGGTACAGCTGGATCCCGCACAAGAACCCCTACAAGATGCGGACGCTCGAGACGGCGCTGCGCATCAAGTACATGACCGGCGCCAAGCTGGTCGTGAACGAGTCCGGCTGCTTCCAGCTCCAGAGCTCGCTCTGCGAGGACTCCCCGATGTCGCGGATGCCCAAGCCCGTCTACAGGCACTCGACGCCCATCACCGACGAGGTGCGCCGGGAGCTCGTCGAGCCCGTGATGGACGAGGCGCGAAAGAAGTTCCCGTCGATCGACTGGCGCTCGCCCGTCGCCGTGAAGTACCGCCGCACCCTCGGGGACTTCCTCGCGTTCTGCCGCGAGCATCCCGCGCCGGCCGGGCAGCCCGAGGCGACGTGGGCGATCGCGAAGGGCAACCTCGACCTCGGCGAGCCCCGCCGCACCCCCGGGATGGCGATCTGCGCCGCGTTCGAGCTGGCGCGCCGGAACCCGAACTGGCTGCACGGCGCGCCCGAGGAGAGCTGGGAGACGGTCCGCCGCGCCGTGATGCCGCAGCCCCCGATGCTCGCGCCGAACAAGAACATCCACTTCTCCGCGACGCCCTACGGCCTCTGCGACCTCGCCTCCTTCGCCGCCGGCGGCCCGACCGCGGAGCACCTGCTCCGCAACTACAAGGTCCTGATGTTCGCCGGCTGGAACACCTGCACGCCGGAGCAGTACAAGGTCCTCTGCGACTACGTGAAGGGCGGCGGCACGCTCGTGATCGGCCTCTGCCACCTCGCCACGGACGACGCTCGGAACTACACCGATCCCTCGCCGGAGAAGCTCGTGAACGGCGGCGACCTCACGGAGCTGTGCGGCCTCCGGGTCGTCGGGGCGACGGGCCGCAAGTGGTGGGCGACCGCCCCCTCCGACGAGCCCAACTGCCTCGGCTTCGCCGCGCGCCGCCGCTTCGGCTACATGTGCCTCCCGCTCGGGCGGCTCGAGTACGCCGCGCCGGAGTCCGCCTTCGAGCCGATCGCGGTGGACGACGAGGACGGCGACCCCTTCGTCCTGCGCTGCCGCAACGGAAAGGGCCAGGTCCTGCTGATGAACTGGTGGGGCTACCCCGCGGTCGCGGACATGGACGTGGGCTGCGGCGCCGAGGAGGGCGGCGTCGGCCTCGCCGGCCGCCTCTACCGGTACGCCGCGAAGCTCGGCCGCGGCAACGTCTACATCACGGGCCCCGACTTCGAGAATCCCGACGAGGACTGCGGCTGGATCGCCTTCTCCTACTTCCCCGACGCCGGGAAGATCTGCCTGCTCAACCTCGACTACGAGCGCGAGCGCAAGTGCGTCCTGCAGCCCTTCGGCGACAAGGAGTTCGTGACGCTCGCCCCC
>CADBEF010000256.1 GCA_902793555.1 uncultured bacterium
CGGGTCGACGCTCGCGACGGCCTCCTCGCCGGAGCCCGCCGGGACGATCTCGTAGAACGCGGTCATCGAATGGCCGGAGCCGATCTCGCCGGCGTCCTTCTTGTCGTCGTTGAAGTCCTTGTCGGCGAGCTTGCGGTTCTCGTAGCCGAGCAGACGGTAGGCGGCGACCTGCGCCGGGTTGAACTCGACCTGGAGCTTGACGTCCTTGGCGACGGTCTGCAGCGTGCCGCCGAACTCGGTGAGGAACACCTTCTTCGCCTCGAGGAGCGAGTCGACGTAGGCGTAGTTGCCGTTGCCGGCGTTCGCGAGCTTCTTCATCGTCGCGTCCTGGTAGTTGCCCGCGCCGACGCCGACGACGGTGAGGAAGACGCCGCTCGCGCGCTTCTCCGCGATGAAGTCCTCGAGTTCCTTCGGGCTGGAGATGCCGATGTTGAAGTCGCCGTCGGTGACGAGGACGACGCGGTTGTTGCGCGCCTTGTCGAAGTTCTTCTTCGCCTCCTCGTAGGCGAGTTGGATGCCCGCGCCGCCCGCGGTGCCGCCGCCGGCCATGAGCGAGTCGATGACGTCGAGGATGCGCGCCTTGTCGCTGCCGGGCGTGGAGGGCAGGCGCACGGCGGTTCCGCTGGCGTAGGTGACGATCGCGACGCGGTCCTCGTCACGCAGCTCGCCCACGAGCATCGAGAGCCCCTTCTTCGCCATGTCGATGCCGCCATGCCACGACATCGAGCCGGAGACGTCGACGAGGAACACGAGGTTGCACGGCGGAATGTTCCCCTTGTCGAGCTTCCGGGCCTGGAGCGCGACGCGGGCGAGCTTGTGCGCCGGGTTCCACGGGCACGCCGCGGCCTCGCACGAGACGGCGAGCGGCTTGCCGTCCGCCGGCTGCGGGTAGTCGTAGCGGAAGTAGTTCACGAACTCCTCGAGCCGCACGGACGTGCGCGGCGGCAGGCGCTTGCCGTCCGTCAGTTCGCGGCGCATCAGCGCGTAGCTCGTGGTGTCCACGTCGAGCGAGAACGTCGAGAGCGGCGTCGCCTTCGGGTCGAGAAACTCGTTCTCCGAAAACTCAGCGTAGCGCTCCGCCGCGGGAACGGCCATCGGGGCGCGGCCGAGGACCAAACGGTCGCCGGCGGAGTAATCGTCGCCGTAGTAGTAGACTCCGGTGTCGCCCCGACCTTCCCGGGAAGGCGCACGTCGATACGTCACGCCGGACGGAAGGGCCCGTTGCCCGTAAACCGCTGGTGCGGGGGCGGGGGCGGCGGCCGCCGCGGGCGCCATCGCGCCCTTCATCTTGACCGGCGACCTGACCATCGTCACGGCCGTGACTTCCTTGGGTTGCGGAGCAAACGATTCCGTGACGACCTCGACCTTGGCATCCGCCCACGGATCTCCGTTCGATCCCTCCCCGCCAGTGGCCACGGCCTCGGCCGCCTCCTCGGCGCTCCATTCGATGTCGGACTCGTCCTCCTCGTCGGCTGCGGCCTCGCACGCCTCGAAATCCTCTTCCCCGTCGTCCGCGTCTTCGACCGCCGGACCGCCGAGCGCGCGCGTCAGCGCATCCATCGCTTCCGGTTCGAGCACCTCCGGCGGC
Organism: uncultured bacterium; assembly: GCA_902793555.1. GTDB lineage: Bacteria > Verrucomicrobiota > Kiritimatiellia > RFP12 > UBA3636 > UBA3636. The sequence continues at coordinate 1,589 of CADBEF010000256.1, forward strand.
TCCGGCGGAACGTCGGCCGCGGAGCGCTCCGCCACCCCGGGCGTCGTGACAACGGCGTTGTCGCGACGCCCGCCGGCGTCCCGTGTCGCGACGAACACCGCGAGCCCGCAGCACACCGCGAGCGCGGCGGCGGCGCGGAAGGCGGGACGCGCAAAGAGCGGCCACGCGGGTTCGCGGCGGAAGAGCGGGACGAAGTTGCCGCCCGCGACGAGGAACGCGCGTTCGTATTGTGCGACGGCGCTTCCGCCGTCGGTCCGCGAAAGGCGTCCGGGCGCGGCGCGCTTCGCGGCGGCGAGGAGGTCGGCCAGGTCCGCATCGGCGAGCGTGTCCACGCGCCAGCTGCGCTCGACGAAGCGGCGCGAGGCGGTGCAGGCGTTCCAGAGCTGGAAGACGCGCTCGCCGGCGAGCCGTTCGCGCGGCGAGGCCGGGACGGTGAAGGGCGAGACGGGGACGAGGAGCCAGCCCGGCGCGCCGCGGTCCTCGGCGACGAGGGCGGCGAAGGGCCGCTTCATGTCCGCGAAGAGCCGGATCTCTCCGGCGCGGACGGGTGCGTCGAACGCGCCGCCCTCCGCGGGGCGGCGGTCGGCCTCGAAGGGGCGGCGCGCGCCGCCTTCGCGGTAGAGGTTCCATTCCTGTTCGAACGTGGTGTTCATGGCTTGTTCTCCCAGCGGGCGCGCGTCGCGGCGGGGACGGCCGACTCGCAGACCTCGAGCAGCAGCCTGGCGGCGAGGGGGCTCGGGGTCCCCTCCAGGTCCGACAGTTCCGCTTTCATCCGTTTCATGGCTTTGTCCCGCAGCGCGTAGGCCCGCGTTTTTCCGGTTTTGAGCCCTTCGAGGACCGCCGCATCCGTCAGCGGCACGTCCTGGGCCGTCGCATACAAAAGGAGCGCGACCGCGGATTTTTCCGCGCCGAGTTTCGCGGCGGCGCGGGAGAGGGCGTCTTCGATCTGGCGGCGGAGCGGCTCCGCGTCGAGGAGGTCGGCCGCGTCGGGCGCGGCGTCGCCGGCCTGCAGCGCGGCGGCGGCCTCGTCCGCGGGCGCGCCCTCCCAGACGAGGCGGCGGCGGCCGTCCTCGCCGCGTAGCGTGCGCGGCCGCCAGCCCTTGAGGGCGGCGATCCAGTCCACGACGATGTCGTGCACGCGGCCGGACGCGGCGCCGAAGAGCGTGCCGCAGACGAAGTCGCGCATCGCGAGCCCCTCCGCGCGGATGCGGTGGGCGAACCAGAGCTTGAGCGGCTTGGCGCCCTCGCGCGAGCCCCTGAGCCGGAAGAAGGCGTCGAAGAACGCGACGGGGTCCTCGCCCTGCGTCTCCTCCGGCGAAACGCCGCAGGCCGCGAGCCGTCGCATCATCGCGGGGACGATCTGCGCGCGGAGGCGGCGGGCGTCCTCCTCGCCGCACCCCGCCACGGAGCAGATCTCGAACCACTGCCGCCAGGCCCCGTCGCCGGCGTATCGGTCTTGAATGTCGTCCATGCTGAAATCTCCCGTTTGAAGGGAAAGGAGCCGTCCCCCCGGTTTTTCCGCAGCCGGCGGAAAAAGCTTCCCGACGTGCCGCCGAGTCTATCGGAAACCGCCCCGTGCCGCAAGCGCGCGTGACACGCGCGCCGGAAGTGTGGTAGAATGCGTGCCCCGTGAACCGCCACCAGACCACCCTCCGCCTTCTCTGCGTAACGCTCCGCCGGAGCGCGGAGGCGATCCTCCGCACCCGCAACCCGGACGGCGTCCCGGCGTTCGCGACGGCGGCCCTTGGAACATGACGCCGGCCGCCTTCCTCCTCGTCGCCCTCTCGGCGCTCTCGCTCGGGTTCTACAACGTCGCCTGCAAGCACGCGGTGCGCGAGAACTCCGCCGTGGACGTGCTGCTCTGGTCGTCCGTGGCGGGGTTCGCCGCATTCCTCGCTGCGGCCGCGGCCGACGGCGGGGCCGCGGGGCTCGCCGCCGCGGCGCAGGCGG
>CADBEF010000257.1 GCA_902793555.1 uncultured bacterium
CGACGCGGCCGCCGCGCCCGCCGCCGGCGCCGCGCCCGCGGCCCCCGCCGCCGACGCCAAGAAGGCCCCCGCCAAGAAGTAAGGACCCGACCGAAGGACCGACAGACCCTTCAGACCTTCCGACCGACAGACCATGAAAGTCATCGCAGGCCTCGGCAACCCCGGACGCGACTACGCGCGGACCCCGCACAACGCGGGTTTCCGCGCCGTGGACGCGCTCGCGGAGTCGCTCGGCGCCTCGTGGCGGACCGAGTCGAAGTACAAGGCCGAGATCGCCCGCGCGACCTGCGCGGCCGGCCCGCTCCTGCTCGTCAAGCCCCAGACCTTCATGAACCTCTCCGGCGACTCGCTCGCCCCGCTCCTGGGCTTCTACAAGGTTCCCGCCGGGGACCTCGTCGTCGTCTCGGACGAGGTGAACCTGCCCCCCGGCCGCGTCCGCGTCCGCCCCGGCGGTTCCGCCGGCGGCCACAACGGGCTCAAGTCGGTCGCCGAACGGCTCGGCACGCAGGCCTTCGTCCGCGTCCGCGTGGGCGTCGGGATGGGGCACCACCCCGTCTCCGACCTCGCCGCGCGCGTCCTGGGCCGCATCGAGCCGGAGGACGAAGCCGCCGTCGCGGCGGGCGAGAAGCTCGCCGCCGAAGCCGCGCTCTGCGCGGCGGAAAAAGGCGCCGACTTCGCGATGAACAAGTACAACGGACCGGAGACGGTCGCGTCCTGAAACCCTTTCACGAAAAACCGCAAGGAACAACACCATGACCAAGAAATACGAAGCCCTCGTGATCTTCTCCAAGGCCGTCCGCGACGACGACCTGGAAGGCGCGATCGGGCGTTTCGCCGACGAGCTCCAGAAGCTCGGCGCCACGATCGAGAGCACCGAAGCCCTCGGCCGCAAGACGTTCGCCCGCACGATCGACAAGCGCGACGCCGCCCTCTACGGCAAGGTCCGCTTCGACGCCGAGCCGGGCGTCATCGCCGCCGCGCGCACGCGCTTCCGCCTCTACGAGGAGACGCTCCGGATCCAGTACACGGCCCGCAACCTGCGCATCGAAGCCGCCAAGGCCAAGGACGACGCGCGCCGCGCCGCCTTCCAGGCCAAGATGGCCGAGAAGGCCGCCGCCGCGGCCGCCGCGGCGGCAGCCGAGGGCGAGGCGCCCGCCGGAGCGCCGGAGGCCTAGCCAAGCGAAGGAAATGGCAGCCATGTCCGCCAGTTTCAACCGCGTCATCCTCGTCGGGTCGCTCGTGCGCGACCCCGAGTACCGCCGCGCCGCGTCGAACGGCATGGCGGTGAGCGACTTCCGCATGGCCGTGGACGACCCCTACAAGGGCCGTTCCGCGGCGCGCGACGGCCGCTCCAACACGCTCTTCATCGACGTCGTGACGTGGGACCAGCTGGCGGAGTCCGTCCACGGACACCTCCGGCAGGGATCGCGGATCCTCGTCGAAGGGCGCCTGCAGCAGCAGGAGTGGACCACGCGGGACGGACAGCGGCGCAGCCAGATCCGCGTCGTTGCCTCGACCGTGCAGTTCCTCGACCCCGTCGGTCCGCCCGCCGACCGGTCCGCCCCCGAGGGCGGTTCCGCGCCCGCGCCCGACGGCTCCGCCGACGGCGACACGTTCAGCCTCAAGTAAAACTTCAACACAAACAAGGAAACAACCATGCCCAAGAGCAAAGATTCCAAGTTCCACCGCAAGGAGACCCCCCTGCGCAAGCGCAACCCGAACGGCGACGTGACGGTGATCGACGTCAACGACGTCGAGTTCCTCAAGCGCTACGTCAGCGACCAGGGCAAGATCCTGCCCCAGCGCATGACCGGCCTCAAGTCGGGCCAGCAGCGCAAGGTCAAGCGCGGCGTCCGCCGCGCCCGCACCATGGGCCTCATGGTCTAACGGAACATCCCGAAAGGAAAGACAGACATGTCCACCGAACTGCTGCTTCTCGAAGACGTCGACAACCTCGGCAAGGCCGGGGACGTCGTCCGCGTCGCGCCGGGCTTCGCCCGCAATTTTCTCGTCCCGAAGGGGATCGCCGAGCCCGTGACCGAGGCCGCCAAGCGCCGCCTCGCCAAGCTCCAGGCCGAACGCGAGGCCGCCCGCAAGGCGGAGCTCGAGGCGGCCCAGAAGCTCGCCGCGGGCCTCAAGGACGCCAAGGTCACGATCCGCGCCAAGGTCGGCGAGGACGGCGAAAGCCTCTACGGCTCCGTCGACGCCGCCCAGATCGCCGAAGGCCTCAAGCTCGTCGGATTCCCCGAGGTCGAACCCGGAATGGTCGGGCTCGAGGAGAACATCAAGACGACCGGCACGTTCGACGTCGAGATCAAGGTCCATCCGGACGTCGCCCAGGTCGTCAAGGTCTGGGTCGTCGCCGAATAGGCCGCCCGGCTTCCGCCCGAATGCAAGGTCCGGAGTCCCGCGCCGCGGGACTCCGGACCTTCTTTTTCCGCGCGGCGCGGCGCCGCGTCAGGCGAGGATTTCCGCGGCGCGGCGGCGCGCCCAGGCGTCGGCCTCGAGGATCTCCTCGAGCGACGGCGTTCCGGGGAAGGACGGCGTCTCCGCGACGACTTGCGCGACGCTCTCCCAGATGCGTGGGAAGCGGATGCGCCCGTCGAGGAACGCGGCGACGGCGATTTCGTTCGCGGCGTTCATCGTGCAGGTCGCGACGCCGCCGCGCGCGGCGGCGTCGCGGGCGAGCGCGAGGCACGGGAAGCGCGCCGGGTCGGGCGCGTGGAAGTGCAGCGCGCCGGCCTTCGCCAGGTCGAGCCGCGGCAGCTCCGCGTTCGGCGCGCGGTCCGGCCACGTCATCGCGTACTGGATCGGCAGGCGCATGTCGGGCATGCCGAGCTGCGCCAGTTGCGCGCCGTCCGCGAACTCCACGAGCGAATGCACGATGCTCTCCGGGTGGACGAGCACGCCGATGCGGTCGGCCGGGACGTCGAAGAGCCAGCGCGCCTCGAGGATCTCGAGGCCCTTGTTCATCATGGTGGCCGAGTCGATCGTCACCTTGGGGCCCATCTTCCAGCGCGGGTGCTTGAGCGCCATGTCGGGCGTGACGTCCGCGAAGTCGATCTCCGGGCGGAAGAAGAACGGGCCGCCCGAGGCCGTGAGCCAGAGTTTTTCGATGCGCGGCTCGGCGGCTTCGCGGGGGCCGGGGCCGGCGGCGTCCGGGCGGCCGCGCACGCACGCCGGGAGGCGGCGGGCGTCCGCGAGCGACTGGAAGATCGCGCTGTGCTCGCTGTCGATCGGGAGCAGGTTCACGCCCTTTTCACGTGCGCGGGCCGTGACGAGCGCGCCGGCGGCGACGAGCACCTCCTTCGTGGCGAGCGCGACGTCGTGCCCGGCGTCGATCGCCGCGAGGACGGGCCCCAGCGCCGCCATGCCGACCATGGCGCAGACGACGAGATCCGCGTCCGGCATCGCGGCGAGCTCGCGCAGGCCCTCCTCGCCGGCGCCCACCGACGCCCCGCCGGCCAGCGCGTCCGCCGCGCGCCGCGCGGCGG
>CADBEF010000258.1 GCA_902793555.1 uncultured bacterium
GGCCGCGTCGTGACCGGCCCCGCGGACGTCGCGGCGCTGCCCGATCCGGGCGCGCCGGTGGCGCTCTTCTCGCAGAGCACGCAGGAGCCGGCGCTGTTCGAGGCGACGGCGGAAGCCGTGCTCGCGCGCTGGCCGGACGCGCTCGTCCGCAACACGGTGTGCGACGCGACTCGCGCGCGGCAGGGCGAGCTCGCGGCGCTCGCGGAGGCGTGCGGCGCGATCGTCGTGGTGGGCTCGCCCGAGAGCGCGAACACGCAGCGCCTCGCGGCGCTCGCCGCGCGGCTGCGTCCGACGGTCGTCGTCGACCGCGCGGACGCGCTCGACGCGGCGGCTTTCGCGGGCGTTTCCGCCGTCGGCCTCACGGCCGGCGCGTCGACGCCGGACGACCTGATCGCCGAGGTCGAAGCGCGCCTCGCGTCGTTCTAGGGCGGTTCGGAAAACGGCGGCCCCCCGAACCCGAAGGCGCGGGGGGCCGGAGCGAAGCGGAGCTACGACGGGGTCCGCGCGCGGACCCCTTGACTGTTAAACGTAGCCCTGCGCGACCATCGCGTCGGCGACCTTGACGAAGCCGGCGATGTTGGCGCCCGCGACGTAGTTGCCCTTCTTGCCGAAGGCCTTCGCGGCCTCGTAGGCGTTGTCGTGGATCGCCTTCATGATTCCCTTGAGCTTCTCGTCGACCTCCGCGGCGCTCCAGCTGAGGCGCTCGGAGTTCTGCGACATCTCGAGGCCCGAGGTCGCCACGCCGCCGGCGTTGGACGCCTTGCCCGGGCTGTAGAGGATCTTCGCCTTCACGAACTTGTCGACGGCCTCGAGCGTGGACGGCATGTTCGCGCCCTCGCCGACGACCTTGACGCCGTTCTTGAGCAGCGTGTCCGCGTCCTTGCCGTCGAGTTCGTTCTGGCGGGCACACGGGAACGCGCAGTCCACCGGCACGGCCCACGGGCGGCCGTCCTTGTGGAACTCGACGCCCTTCTTGCCCTTGGCGAACTCGGCCAGCTCGCCGCGCTTCACCTGCTTGAGGTCCTTCACCTCGTCGATGAAGTCCTGCGACATGCCGCCCTTCACGTAGATCCAGCCGGAGCGGTCGGAGAACGTGACGGGCTTGGCGCCGAGCTGGACGAGCTTCTGCGCGGCGTACTGCGCGACGTTGCCGGAGCCGGAGATCGAGCAGACCTTGCCCTCGAGGGTGTCGCCCTTCGTGGCGAGCATGTTCGCGGCGAAGTAGACGTCGCCGTAGCCGGTCGCCTCGGGGCGGATGAGCGAGCCGCCGAAGGAGAGGCCCTTGCCGGTGAGCACGCCCGTGAACTCGTTCACGATGCGCTTGTACTGGCCGAAGAGGTAGCCGATCTCGCGGCCGCCCACGTTCATGTCGCCGGCGGGGACGTCCGTGTCCGGGCCGATGTGGCGGTAGAGCTCGGTCATGAAGCTCTGGCAGAAGCGCATGACCTCCGCGTCGGAGCGGCCCTTCGGGTTGAAGTCCGAGCCGCCCTTGCCGCCGCCCATCGGGAGCGTGGTGAGGGAGTTCTTGAAGACCTGCTCGAAGCCGAGGAACTTCAGGACCGAGAGGTTGACGGTGGAGTCGAAGCGCAGGCCGCCCTTGTAGGGGCCGATCGCGCTGTTGTACTGGACGCGGTAGCCGCGGTTGACGTGCAGCTTGCCGGCGTCGTCGGTCCACGGGACGCGGAACATGATGACGCGCTCGGGCTCGACGAGACGCTCGAGGACGCCGGCGTCCTCGTACTTCTTCCGCGCCTTGAGCACGGGCTCGAGGGTGCCGAGCACCTCGGTGACGGCCTGGATGAACTCCGGCTCGTTGGGATTCTTCGCCTTGACGTCGGCGAGGACTTTCTGTGCGTAGGTCATTTTATGACTCCGTTGGTTGTGTTTGCGCGCCCGGCGGAACCGCAACGTGCGGGGGGAGGATGGTTTCGTGGGTGGATTCCCGCGCGCCCGGCGGAACCGCAACGCGCGAACGGGCCCGGCAGTCTACCACGCGCGCGCCGCGACTGCAAGAAAAAACGCGGCGGAAAAAACGCTTGCAATCGGGGGGCTCGTGTGCTAGCATGCCCTCCGCTTTTCACGTCAACCGAATCCCCCAACGCCATGCCCCGCGAACAAGCCATCATGGAATGCACCGTCTGCAAGCGGCGCAACTACACGACCACCCGCAACAAGAAGACGACGACCAATCGCCTGGAGCTGGTGAAGTTCTGCCCGCACGACCGCAAGCGCACGGTGCACAAGGAAGTCAAGTAACCCTTTCCCACACGTCGGTAGCTCAATTGGCAGAGTACCGGTCTCCAAAACCGGTTGTTGCAGGTTCGATTCCTGCCCGACGTGCCAATTTTCACATCGCCATGAGCAAGATTGCAGACGAGTTCAAGTCCTTCGGGAACTTCCTCCGCGAATGCCGCGCCGAGGTGGGCAAGATCACCTGGCCCCCGCGCCGGCAGCTGGTGGAGTCCACGTGGGTCGTGGGCGCCCTCATCCTGATGCTGAGCCTCTTCGTTCTCGTGTGCGACCGCGTCCTCGTGGGGGCCGTCTCCGTCCTCACGCGCATCGGCGCGTGACCATATCTCCGGCGGGAGCGTCCAATGAGCAAGCAGTGGTTCGTCCTGAACACCCTGACGGGGCAGGAGCAGAAGGTTCAGAAGCTTCTCGTCGCGAAGGCGGCGGAGGCCGAAATCGACCTGGCCGGCATGATCGGGGAGACCCTGATGCCGACGGTGAAGGAGGTCTCGACCCGCAACGGCCGCAAGACGACCGTGACGCGCAAGCTGTTCCCCGGCTACGTGTTCGCCGAGCTGGACCTCTACAGCAACTACCGCAAGCGCGAGCGCAACGAGGCCGTCTGGTCGTTCGTGAACGGGCTGGACGGCGTGATCGGTTTCCTCGGCGGCGACTATCCCCGCCCGATGACCGAGGAGGAAATCCTCAACGTGAAGGCGTCCGCCGGCGGCGAAGAGGCCAAGGCCAAGCCGAAGGTCACGTTCGAGCCCGGCGAAGCGGTCAAGATCGTGGACGGCGCGTTCATGGCGAGCGAAGGCACGGTCCAGTCCGTCGACCCGGACCACGGCCGTCTCACGGTGTCGGTTTCGATCTTCGGCGGCGACACGCCGGTCGACCTCGAATACTGGCAGGTCGAGCGCCTCGAGAAGAAGGAAGGCGCCGAAGAGGCCGGAGCCTAGCTCCGCTTCCCGTCCGCGCTCCTTGCGCCGCGCGCGTTTGCGCGTGACTTGCCGGGGGCGTTGTGGTAGCATTTCCGTCATGCCGCCGCTTGGGGAAGAAGTCCGCGTTTTCGCCGTGCCGCCGGACGCGCCAGCGCCCGGCGCGCGCCTCGACGCGTGGCTCGCCGCCGAAAGCGGCCTCGCCCGCGCGGCGGTGCAGCGCCTGCTCGCCGCGGGCGCCGTCACGCTCGCGGG
>CADBEF010000259.1 GCA_902793555.1 uncultured bacterium
GGGCGCATCTCCGTTTCCGGCCATCCCTCTTTCGCCCTGAACCCTCCAACCTCGATTTCATGGGGGGATTAGGCGGAGGGCGGGCGCGGCCTGTTGCGCGAAGCCGAGGAACGGAGTTTTGAAAGCGCGAGCGACTCGGCGACAAGCCGCTCGCACAGCTGCTTGAAGCGCGCGTAGTTCTTCAGCTCCGCCCGGATCCGCGGCAGATCGTCCGGGCGGACGTAGTCCGAACGGCTCCGCCTTTGGAAGGTGTAGCTGATCTGGCGGTAGGCGCCGCGCCTGCGGGCGGGGTCCTTGTACTGGACCGTGAGCAGGCCCGGCCTCATGGGGCCGAGGCGGGCGATGCGGTCCTTGAGCGCGCGGATTCTGGCCTCCGCGCGGGCCTCGTTTTGGTCTTGCATTTCGGGGTGGCCTCCTGTAGAATGCGGAAGTCTAGCACTTAAGTGCTACAATGTCAACCCCCTGGAGCAAAAAGAAAGATGACCGCAGCCGAAATGCTGGTCCTGGAGAAGCGGATCCGGGACAAACACATGGAAGAGGCCCGCAAGGAGCTGGAACGGGAGCTGCAGAAGGCGGCATCCGCGATCGAGCCCCGTGACCGGCATGGGGCGAAGCTGACGCACCGGGAGCGGACGAGCATGGTGGTGGACTCGTGCTTCGGCAGGCTCAGGCTGGAGGTCGTCACCGGCCATTCGCGGCTGGAAGGCCGGAGCCTGACGCCGGTGCGCGAGAGGCTCTTCGGTGGAGAGCATCGCGCGATGACGCCGCTGCTCATGCGCAACGTGGCGCGGCTGGGACTGGAGGCAGGATCCTTCGAGAAGGCCGCGGCGCGGTGCGCAGACTGGGGCGTTTGCGTCAGCGACGACAAGGTGATGGACACGGTGCGGGCGGTCGCCGGGCGATGCCGGGAGGCGAAGCTGCCGCGGCGGTGCGCCGGCGCGGCCGGGCCGGAGGACGTGCTGGTGATCATGGCGGACGGCTGGAACGCCCGGCACCGGGGCCCGAAGTGGGGTCGGAAGAAGGCGCTGCCGGACGAGCGGGTCGAATGGAAGGACATCAAGAGCGCGGTGCTCTTCAAGCTGTCGCACGTGGTGGGGGCGGGGCGCAAGCGCCATGCCCTGCTGACGCGGCATGTGGTGGCGGTGCCGGCCGACGCCGGGCCGGAACGCTTCGGGCAGGCCGTGGAACGCGCGGCCATCCGGATGGGAATGCGCGAAGCCAGGCGCATCTATTTCTTTTCGGACGGCGGCGCGTATCTGTGGAACCTGTACGAATACCGTTTCGAGGCGGTCGCGGACGGAACGCTGGACTATTACCACGCCATGGAGCATCTGGGGACGGTGGCGGAAGCGCTGATGCCGGAAAGGGAGGCTCGGGAGGCGTGGCTGGAGGCGGAGCGCGGGCGCGTGAAGAGGGAGGGCGGCGCGCAGCTGGCGGGAACGCTCCGCCAGATGCTTGCGGGAAAGGATCTGCCGGCCGAAGCCCGGAAGGTCGCGGAGCGGGAAGTGAACTACTTCCAGAAGCACAAGGGGCACATGGACTACGACAAGCGCCGGAAAGAGGGCGTGCCCATCGGAAGCGGGGCGGTCGAATCGCTGTGCGGGCAATTCCAGGACCGGCTCAAGAGGCGCGGACAATTCTGGAGCCGGAAGGGCTTTTCCGCGATGCTCCGGGCCTATGTCTGGTACCTGAACGAGGAACTGGACTACGCAATCGCGCCTTCCGCCGCCTGAAGCCCCCCGGAAATAGACTCCTTGGAGGAATCAGGGCGCAGGAGGGAGGCCGGAAACGGAGATGCGCCCATGTCCACGGCCGCTCGCAATTTGCGTCCGAAGCGGACGAATGCTAGAATCCGTCGCGTTCCCGCCGTCGCTCCGGCGTTCCGCATTGAAAGCCTCCGACATCCCAGCCGTCCACCGCCTGCTCTCCGCGGACTTCGCGGCGAGCCCGGCGCCCGTGATCGACCTCATGGGCGCGCAGGGCGAGTCGCCGTTCCGCATCCTCCTGGCGACGATCTGCTCGGCCCGCACCAAGGACGCCTGCACCGCGAAGGTCTGCCGCGAGAAGCTCTTCCCCGCCGTGGCGGGGTGGGACGACGTCCGGCGCCTCTCCGCGGACGAGATCGCGCGGCTCATCTACCCCGTCGGCTTCTACCGCCAGAAGGCCGAGGCGATCAAGAAGATCCCCGACGTCCTCGACGCGCGCTTCGGCGGTCGCCTGCCCGAGACGGTCGAGGAGCTCTGCGAGCTGCCCGGCGTCGGGCGCAAGACGGCGAACCTCGTCGTAGCCGTCGCGTTCGGGAAGCCGGCGATCTGCGTCGACGTCCACGTCCACCGCATCATGAACCGCCTCGGGCTCCTGAAGACCCGGGACCCGCTCGAGACCGAGAGGACGCTGCGCCGGATCCTCCCGGTGCGCTACTGGACGACCTGGAACGCCTGCTTCGTCTCCCTCGGCCAGCGCATCTGCGCCCCGCGCAACCCCCGCTGCGCCGCCTGCCCGATCCGCCGCTACTGCGCCACCGGCTCCCGCCCTTCGCGCGCCTAACCCCTTTTCAACCCCTTCAACCGCTTCAACCCCAACCATCCCCCATGACCACCCTCCGCAAATCCCTCTACGGTCTCTTCTTCGTCGCGGTCGCCGCAATCGCAGTCTGGGCGTTCCTCGAGCTCTTCGTTCGCACGGGCGTCTCGCAGATGGGGCGCATCCGCGCGGCGGCCTCCGCCGGGGCGCTGCTGCTGCTGTTCGCGACGTTCGAGTCGATCCGCCGCACCCAGCTCAAGGAGCGCTACGCGCTGCTCTGGGTCATCCCCTCCTTCGCCATCCTCCTCCTCGCGTTCTTCCCGGGCGTGCTCGACTTCGTCCGGCGCTTCTTCGGCATGGAATACGGCTCCATCATGGCGGGCGTCGCGTTCCTCGCGCTGATGTTCGCCGTGTTCGCCATCTGCCGCACGCTCTCGAAGAACGAGAACAACATCGCCCGCATCGCCCAGCGCGTCGCGCTGCTCGAGGAGCGCCTGCGCGAGGCGGAGGAGCCGAAACGGGAGTCGTAGCCCCTCGCCCGGCCGCGCTCACTCGCCGAGGGCGGCGAGCCGGCGGGCGGCCTCGTCCGCACCGGGAAGGGAGGTCCCGGCGAGCTTGCGGAGCAGGGCCGCGGCCTCGTCGCGCGCGCCGCGCGACTGCAGCGCGCCCGCCATGCCGAACACCGCGCGCGAGTACCAGGGGGCCGCGGCGGGGTCCGGCGCCGCCTCGAAGGGGAACACGACCGCGGCGTGCCAGTGCGCGACGGCGTCCTCCGCCCGGCCCATCCGTTCGAGCGCGCGGCCGATCTTGAAGGCGCATTCCGGCGCGAGGCCGGCCTCCGCGCAGAGCGGGTCGGCCGCCGCGGCGCGGTAGGCGTCGAGGCTTTCG
>CADBEF010000260.1 GCA_902793555.1 uncultured bacterium
CCTCGCGCGCGCCGCCCGCTCGCGCCGCCTCGGCGGCGACGGCGCGTCGCCCGACGTCCTCGCGCACGTCCGCTGGCTCGCGGCGCGCCTCCGCCTCGTCTACGGCGGCGCCGAAGACCCCGCCACGCCGCTCGACCCCGCCTCCGCGCTGCTCTGCACGGTCCTGGCTTCGTCGCTCCCGCGCCACGCGCTCGCGTCCGATCCGACGCTCTTCCCGTGGGACTGGCGCAACCACCTCGCCAACCGCCTCGTCGTGCGCCAGACGGTCGACCCGGACACTGGCGCCGCCGGCTGGGACGGCGGCGCCTCCGGCGCCCCGCGGCTCCTCGCCACGACGCAGGCCGCGCTCGCCCTGCGCCTTCTGGCGCACTAGCCCTACCCCGCCGCGTAGAGCGCGACCGCGGCCACGAGCAGCAGCGCCGCGAAGACGCGCCGGGCGAAGACCGCCGAGCCGACGCGCTCCTCCAGGTCCGTCCGCCCCGCGCGGGCGACGAGCCACCCGAGCCCGACCGAAATCAGCCCTCGCGTGCTTTGCACGATGTTGCCCAGAACGAGTCCGCACGAGGCGAAACAGACGTAGAGAACGACCATCGCGGCGAACCACAACGCCGCGTACGGAAGGGCGTGCCGGCGCCAGTCAGCCGCGCCGAACGACCGGCAGAACGGAAGCAGCGCCGCGCTCGCCGCGCCGGTGACGGCGTAGATCAGCGCCAGCGAAAAGAGCGACCGCGCCAGAAAGCCCGGAAACGCGGGCGCGACCGCCTCGAACGTCCGGACGATGTACCAGTCCGCCACGCAGTATCCCGCGCACGTCGCGAGGAGCCAGCCCCACGCCGCCCGGGACAACCGGCGCCCCGCGCCGGCGAGCAGCGCCGCCGCCGCGACCACGAGCGCCACGCCGAGCCATTGCGCGGCCGAGCACGGGCGCCCGAGCCCGAACGTCCAGAACGCCGCGAGCATCGGGACCTTGAGCGCGAGGAGCGGAGACGCGCGCGACGAATCGGCGTGCTTGAGCAGGAAGAACATCGCGGCGTTCGCCGCCAGGCAGAAGAGCGTGCTCAGCGTCGCCGCCTCGAGGGCGGGACGCCACGCCAGCGCCGCCGGGTCCGCCGGCCGCACCGCGGCCAGCAGCGGCAGCGCCGCAAGGCCCATGAGCAGGAACGACGGCGGAAGGAGCGTCCAGGCCGGACGCCCCGACTCGCGGACGTACCGCGACGAGACGACATACGAACACGACTGCAGGAACGCCGCCGCGAAACCGGCGGCGAGCCCGGCCGCGGCGCCGGCGGCGGAAGTCGGTGGGATGGGAGCCATGGAACGGATCCGGTACGGACGGAACGCGGGCGGAGGATACCACGTCCGGCCCGCGGGTTCCAGCGAAATCCGCACCTTGCCCGCGGGCGCGGAGTTGTGGTATGATGGGGCGCGTCACGGCCACCCACCCGCCCCGCACCGCCGATGAAACAGAAATTCCTCCTCGTCGCCTCGATCGCCGTCGGCCTCCTCGCCGCCATCCTCGCCCGCGCGTGGGTGAACGCCCGCAACGCCGAAGTCGACGCGCGCGTCGCCCGCATCAAGGCTTCCCAGGCCACGGTCCAGGTCCTCTACGCCGCCCGCCCCCTCGCGGCCGGCACCAAGCTCGAAATGTCCGACCTCGCGGCCGGCGAGACGCTCCAGGTCGCCGTCGGCTCCGACAACATCTCCGCGCTCGACGCGCACCGCGTCGTCGGCCGCACGCTCAACCACACCGTCTCCGCCGAAGACCCGCTCCTGTGGACCTACCTCGAAGGCGGGCGCGAAACGTCGCGCAAGCTCTCCGAAGACGTTTCCTCCGGCCTGCGGGCGATTTCGGTCCCCGTCTCCGGCGCCGCCTCCGTCTCCGGCCACGTCCGCCCGAACGACCACGTGGACGTGCTCGCCACGTTCGCCACCGGCCTCGACAAGGACAAGCCGGAGCTCGTCACGATGACGGTCGTCCAGAACGTCACGGTCCTCGCGACCGGCGCCGAGACGTCGCGCACGCGTTCGTCGGCCGCCGCCGGCTCCTACGGGACCGTCACGCTGCTCGTCTCCCCGCGCGAGGCCGAGGTGCTCGTCTTCGCCCAGCAGATGCGCGGCAGCCTCTTCCTCACGCTCCGCAACCCGCGCGACGTCCACTACGAGAGCGAGCTGCCGCGCGTGGACTTCTCCCAGGTCGAGTCCGAGCTCAAGGCCCTCAACGAGGAACGCCAGAAGTCGACCCGCCGTCCGGCCGCGTCCCGCTAGCCATGCACCTGCTCACCATCTTCCGCGAAGGCGCCGCCCCGTCCAAGGCCGAACTCGAGGACGGCATCTACCCGATCGGCTCGGGCGAACGCTGCCGCATCCGCCTGCCCGCGCGCGGCGTTTCCGAACGCCACGCGATCCTCACGCTCCGCGGGGATTCGGCCACCATCGAGGACATGCGCTCCGAAACCGGTACGCTCCTCAACGCGACGCCCGTCGACAAGCCCGCCGCCGTCCTCCCGACCACCCCGGTCACCATCGGCCCCTACACGCTCGTCGTCGCGCCCGTCCCCGCATCGGCCCCGCCCGCGCCATCCGCGCCGCCCGGACCGTCCGGCCCCTCCGCCCCGCCGGCGCCGCCGGCGCCCAAAACGCCCCAGGCGCCCCCGGCGCCGGCGGAAGACCCGCTCGCGGACGTCCGGCGCAGCGTGAAGCAGCAGATCCACCGCGAGCTGGTCGAGCGCCTCGACATCAAGCGCCTCGCGGCTTCGCGCATCGAGCCGGACGAGCTGCGCCGCCGCGCCTCGGACACCGTCGCCGCGATCCTCGCGGAAACGGCCGCGCGCCTGCCTGCCGGGCTCGACCCGAAACGCCTCGGCAAGGAGATCCTCGACGAGGCGCTCGGCCTCGGTCCGCTCGAGGAGCTGCTCGCGGACGAGACCGTGAGCGAAATCATGGTGAACGGCCCCGACCGCGTCTACGTCGAGCGCCGCGGCCGCCTCGAGCTCACCGGCCTGCGCTTCATGGACGACGCGTCCGTCATGGCCGTCGTCGAGCGCATCGTCTCGCCGCTCGGCCGCCGCGTGGACGAGTCGCAGCCCTACGTCGACGCGCGCCTGCCGGACGGCTCGCGCGTGAACGTCGTCATCCACCCGCTCTCGCTGATCGGCCCCTGCCTCACGATCCGCAAGTTCGCCTCGCGCCAGCTCTTCGACCGCGACCTGATCGCGTTCGGCACGCTCACGCAGGGCATGGCGGACTTCCTCCGCGCCTGCGTCCTGCTGCGCAAGAACATCGTCGTCTCCGGCGGCACCGGTTCGGGCAAAACGACGCTCCTGAACGTCCTCTCGAACTACCTGCCCCACTCCGAGCGCATCCTCACGATCGAGGACGCCGCGGAGCTCCGCCTCGCGCAGCC
>CADBEF010000261.1 GCA_902793555.1 uncultured bacterium
AAGAGGAGCGCGATGGAGGCGGACGGGAGTCTCATGGGGTTTTCTCCGGCGTGGAAACGCGCCCGATTCTACCACAAGCCCGCGCCCCCGCGCAAGCGCGTTGCGCCGGGGACGGGCCTGTGGTAGTCTTTCCCGCATGGCAATCCAGACCGATTCAAGGCTCGTAAGGGAAGGCGACACGTTCGTCGCCGTGAAGGGCGCCGCCACCGACGGCGCGCGGTTCGTCCCCGCCGCGCTCGCCGCGGGCGCCGCGCGCGTCGTTTCCGAGGACCCGCCGCCGCCGGACCTGCCGGCCGGCGTCGCGTGGGAGCGCGTCCCCGATTCCCGCGCCGCCGCCGCCGCGCTGGCGTGCGAGGACGCCGGCCACCCCTCGCGCCGGCTCGCCGTCTTCGCCGTGACGGGCACGAACGGCAAGACGACGGTCGCGAACCTCGTCCGCCGCGCGCTCGAGGGCTGCGGCGTCCCGTGCGGCCTTCTCTCGACGATCGAAAACGACCCGCACCCCCTCGCCGCCGCCGCGCCCGCCGCCGCGCACAACACCACGCCCGGCCCCGTCGAGCTGCAGGGGCTCTTCCGCGACGCGCTCGCCGGCGGTTGCCGCGCGATGTCGATCGAGGCGTCCTCCCACGCGCTCGACCAGCGGCGGCTCGACGGCACGCGCCTGGCGTGCGCCGTCTTCACGAACCTCACGCAGGACCACCTCGACTACCACCGCACGATGGATGCGTACTTCGCCGCCAAGCGCCGGCTCTTCGTCGACCTGGCGCCGCGTGCGGCGGTGCTCTGCGGCGACGACGACGCGGGCGCGCGCCTCCACGACGAGCTGCGCGACGTCGTCGGCCCGCACGCGCCGCAGGCGCTCTGGACCTACGGCTTCACCGCCGGCTGCAACCTCCGCGTCCGCAACCTCTCGATGGGTCCGGCCGGCAGCGCGTTCGACCTGGAGCTGCCGGGCAGGCGCCCCGCCGCCGCGATCCGCACGAAACTGCTCGGCCGCCACAACGCGCTCAACCTCGCCGCCGCGTTCGGCGCGGCGCTTTCGTACGGGCTCGACCCCGCGAAAATCGCCGCGGCGCTCTGCGCCGCGCCGCCCGTGCGCGGCCGCCTCGAGCCGGTGCGCGTGGCGGGGTCCCCGGCCTCCTTCTACGTCGACTACGCGCACACGCCGGACGCGCTCCGCAACGTCCTGAGGACGCTTCGCGAGATCGCGCGAGGCCGCGTCTTCGCCGTCTTCGGCGCGGGCGGCGACCGCGACCGGACGAAGCGCCCGCTCATGGGCGCGGCGTGCGCGGAGCTGGCGGACGAGCTCGTGGTCACGTCCGACAACCCGCGCTCCGAAGACCCCGCCTCGATCATCGAAGACGTCCTCGCGGGCGTCCCAGCCGCGATGCGCGCGCACGCCGTCGTGGAACCGGACCGCCGCGCCGCGCTGCGGGCGGCGGTGCGCCTGGCGAACCTGCCGGGCGACGTCGTGCTCGTTGCCGGCAAGGGCCACGAGGACTACCAGATCTTCGCGGACCGGACCGTGCATTTCGACGACCGCGAGGAACTCCTCGCGGCCGGGCGCGGGCGCTAGACGCGGTTCGTGGGCGGCGCGTTCCCGACGTTGCGGCGGGCCGTGTCGACGATCCGGGCGGCGAGCTCCGTCCCGATCCCGGAAACGGCCGCCACGTCGGCCGGATCGGCTTCCGCGAGGCGGCGGACCGAACCGAACCGCTTCAGCAGCGCCGTCTTGCGCGCGGGGCCGACGCCCTCGACTTCGTCGAGCGCGGACTCGCGGATGCGCTTGAGGCGCCGGCTGCGGTTGAACGAGATCGCGAAGCGGTGCGCTTCGTCGCGCAGGCGGATCATCACCTTCATCGCCTCGCAGTCCTTCGGCAGGACGAGCTCGCCGGTTCCGTCCGGCCAGTCGACGACGAGGATTTCGAACCGCTCCGCGAGGCCGACGGTCGGCAGGTCCGCGAGGCCGAGGCGCGCGAGCGCGGCGCGGGCCGCCCGCAGCTGCGTGATGCCGCCGTCGAGCATGACGAGGTCCGGGAGGGGCTTCTTCTCTTCGAGCAGCCGCGCGTAGCGCCGCCCCACGACCTCCGCGATGCTCGCGGGGTCGTCGATGCCCGCGACGGTCTTGACGTGGAAGTGGCGGTAGCGTTGCGGCGTCGTGATCCCGTCCACGCACGCGACCATCGACGCGACGGTCGCGAGCCCGCCGAGGTGCGAGATGTCGAAGCCCTCGATCACGTGCGGCGGGGCGGGCAGGCGCAGCGCTTCCGCGAGCTGCGCGCAGCCCTTGCGGGCGAGGTCGCGCGCGAGGGACGGCGTCCGGACGACGCGGGCGCGTTCCTCGACCATCTTCCGGAGCGCTTCGAGCGTGTCGCGGATCCGCGCGGCCTTTTCGAAATCCTGCGCGGCCGCCGCCGCGCGCATTTCCTCCGCGAGCGAGGCGGTCACGGCCGGATCGCCGTGGCGCAGGAACTCGCACGCCGTTTCGAACCGCGCGCGGTAGTCGTCCGGGGAGACCGCGCCGACGCACGGCGCGGAGCACTGCGCGATGCGGTCGTCGAGGCAGTGCCGGTGCGTTTCGGCGTCCGGCGCGGCGGCGTCGCACTTGCGCAGCCCCCAGCGGCGTTCGGCGAAGTCGCGCACGACGTGGACGACGGTCGACGACGGGAACGGTCCGAAGTATTCGTCGCCGTCGTCGCGCACGATGCGGCACTCGGAGAAGCGCGGGCAGTCCAGGTGGGTCCACGCGCGCAGCGCCAGGTAGCGCTTGTCGTCGCGCAGCGCGGTGTTGAAGCGCGGCCGGTACTGGGCGATGAGCTGGCCTTCGGTGAGCAGGGCGGCGGCTTCGTTGGGGGCCTCGATCCATTCCAGATCCGCGAAGCACTTCACCATGCCGCGTCGCTTCGGGCTCTCGCGGGCCATGCGGGCGGCGTCGAAGTAGCTCCGCACGCGCTTGCGCAGGCTTTTTGCCTTGCCGACGTAGACGATTTCGCCGTTGCGGTCGCGGAAGAGGTAGCACCCCGGTTTGTCGGGGAGCTGCGCGAGCTTCGCGCGGACGGGTTCGGGCGCGGCGGTCACGGCGCGGCCTCCCGGATGCCGAGGAAGTCCTTGACGCGGGCGTCGAGCACGGCCGGCGCGCGCGGGACGCGGCGGAGGTCGAACTCCGCCACGAGGTCGGCGGGGCGCACTTCCGCGCCGAACGGCGCCAAGCCGCTCCACCACGCGAGCAGGCCGACGACGCGTTCCGGCGAGACGCCCGCTTCGCGCAGGGCGCACAGGCGCGTGTCGCCGTGGCGCTTGGCCAGGCGCCGGCCGTCCTCCGCCACGACGAGCGGCACGTGGCAGAACGC
>CADBEF010000262.1 GCA_902793555.1 uncultured bacterium
CTTGACGTCGAGCTGCTCGGCGCCGTCGCTGATCGTCAGGACGTAGGGCCTCTTCGTGCCGGCCTCGGGCTCCTTGAGGGCGACCACGGTGCCTTCCAGCGTGACGGACTTTCCGACCATCGATTCGTCGACGGCGGAGAAGGGCTGGGCGGGGTCGAAGTCCCTGGCGGCCGCCGCAGGGCGCCCGGCGGTGCGGCCGGAGGAGGACTTGGCGGGCGCTCCGCCGCCGCGCGTGAGCTTGAACGACGAGGGTTTGAGGCTGCGGATGCGGGCGGAATTGCCGGCCGACGACGCCTGGAGCTGCGCGACGAAGTCGACGAAGTCGCCCCGCCTCGGCACGAGCCCCGCGTCCGTCATCGCCTTGCGCTGGGACTGGTCGACGAACACGCGGATGTTGCCGGTTCCGTCATCCACCGAGAAGGACATGCCGTTGCCGTTCTTGAAAGGGCGCGCGTCGCCGGAGACCTCGCCGGCGAGGCGGACCACGCCGAAGTTCATCGTGGTCTCGATGTCGCCGATGCGGATCTGCTCGGGCTCGCGGGTCTTGGCCATGAGCCAGAGCAGGACGAGGCCGACCGTGGAGAGCAGGACGGCGGCCCAGCGGAGGGCCACGAGGCTCATGCGCTTCTCGACCTTGGCCCCGCAGTAGGGGCATTTGGTGGCGGCGCCGACGAAGCGGCCGCACTTGGGGCAGGCCATCTCGTCGGACTGCGTCTCGTGCCCCGGCAACGGCCGGTCCTGGGTGGGTTTGGCGTCGTTTTCGGTCATGCCGGCGTTCTCTTTCCCGCCGCTCGCGGCGGCGTTTTGGGTTTTCATGCTCCGCATTTTACACCAGACGGGCTTCCGGGTCAACGATTGTCGCGGCGGAGCGGCGTCGATCCGGCGGAGCGGGCGGGCTAACGGCCGGGACCGGCCAGTTCCGGCCGGAGGGCGGCGAGGCGCGTGGCGAGGTAGGGCGTGACGCCCCATGCCTCGCGCAGGTCCTCGTAGTCGGCCAGCGCGGTGCCGGTGCCGGGGCGCGTGACGCGCGCGGCGCGGATGAGGACGTTGCGCGCCGTCGCCTCCGGGTCGACGAACTCGACGACCGAGGCGCGGTAGCCCATCACGCGCAGGATCTGCGCGCGGAAGGCGTCCGTGAGGATGTCCGCGAGGCGCTCGCGCAGGATGCCGTTGCGCAGGACCGCGCGGTGCGGGCGCAGGTTGGCGGGGAGCGACTTCTGCAGCTCGTGCTGGCAGCACGGCGCGGAGAGCACCAGGCGCGCGCCGCGTTCGACGGCGAACGCGATCGCGTCGTCCGTGGCGGTGTCGCACGCATGCAGCGAGAGGACGACGTCCGGCGCGCGCGGCGGCTTGAAGTCCGCGATGTCGCACGCGGCGAACGTCGCCCCCGGCTCGCCCCAGCCGAGCACCTCGGCGGTGCGGCGGCAGGACGCGACGACGTCCTTCTTGCGGTCGACGCCCGCGAGCTCGACCGCGACGCCGCGAGTCGCCTCGAGGTAGGCCTTGGCGGCGAACGAGAGGTAGGCCTTGCCGCAGCCGCAGTCGACGACCGAGAGCGGGCGGGCGGGGTCCTTGCCGGGCGGCAGCTCGTCCAGTGCGGCGTCGAGGTGGCGCAGGAATTCGTTCACCTGGCGGTACTTCGCGTGCATGGAGGGCTTGAGCGCGCCGTCCGGCCCCGCGAAGCCGAGCGCGAGCAGGAGCTGCGCCGAGTCGAAGCGCGCGAGCGGGTAGTCCTTGCGCCGGTCGTGGCCGTTGCCGGCCTCGGCCGGCGAGTGGCGAGTGACGAGTGACGAGTGACAAGAGCCGGCGTCGTCCGGACACTGCGCATCGAGCCTTGCGCCTTGCACGTTGCCGCGCAGGCGCTGGAGCAGGACATGGCCCTTCTTCGTCACGCGGAAATGGCGCGCCGCGCCGTCCGCCGCCGTCGCGTGGGCCTCCAGGAGGATGTTGGAGCTGTTCGCCAGTTCCCAGAGCTCCTTCTTCGCGGCGCCGCGGCCCTTGTTCTCCGCGAGGCCGGCGCGGGAGAGCTGCCACTTGGGCTCGCCGGCGACCGTGACGGGGCGGATGGCGAGCGCGCGGTTGTCGCCGGGGCCGATCGGGTCGCGGAAGCGGAAGGACGCCTCGCGGAAGTCCGGCGTGTCGAAGACGATCGCGGAGACCTCGCCGAGCGCGGCGTGCATCTGGGGGCGGAACTGTTCCTGGTCGAACATGGAAAGGCTGGCGGGTTGAAAGGTTGAAAGGTTGAAAGGTTGCGCGCTTCGCGCGCCAAGTGGAAGAGTGGAAGAGTGGAAGGGGGGGGGGAAAGGGAAGGGGACTCAGAGGCCGAGGGATTCGGCGAGGGCGTGGACGCCGGCGGGTTGCGCGGCGAGCCACTGCGCGGCGCGGAGGGCGCCGCG
This sequence comes from uncultured bacterium, assembly GCA_902793555.1. GTDB lineage: Bacteria > Verrucomicrobiota > Kiritimatiellia > RFP12 > UBA3636 > UBA3636. The sequence continues at coordinate 2,397 of CADBEF010000262.1, forward strand.
GGAAAGGCACGAGCGCGAGGTGGCGCGGTGCGAGAGCTGCACGAGCTCGCCGTCCGCGGCGAACGTGACCGTGTGGTCGCCGACGACGTCGCCGCCGCGCAGCGCGTGGATCGCGATCTCGTCCGCCGGGCGCTCGCCGGTCACGCCCTCGCGGCCGAAGCGCGCGACGGCGTCCAGGTCGAGGCCGCGGCCCTCGGCGGCGGCCTTCGCGAGCGTGAGCGCGGTGCCGGACGGGGCGTCCTTCTTGTGGCGGTGGTGCATCTCGACCACCTCGACGTCGAAGCCGGGGCCGAGCGCGGCGGCGGCGCGGCGCACGAGCGCCTCGAGGACGTTCACGCCGACGGACATGTTGGAGGCGACGAGGACGGGGGCGACCTCGCCGACGGCGAGCACGGCGGCGCGCTCGTCCGGCGTGAGCGCGGTCGTTCCGACGAGCAGCGCCTTGCGGTGCTTCCGCGCGAGCGCGGCGTGTTCCGGGACGGCGGCGTGGAACGTGAAGTCGATCGCGACGTCGCACCCCGCCACGGCGGCGTCGGCGTCCGCGGAGAGCGGGACGCCGAGCGCGGGCATGCCGGCGAGCTCGCCGGCGTCGCGGCCGAGGTCCGGGCAGTCGGGGCGCTCCACGGCGGCGGCGAGGCGCAGGCCGGGGAAGCCCGGGAGGTTCTGGATCATCGACCGGCCCATGCGGCCGGCCGCGCCGAAGACGGCGATGCGGACGGGTTCGGTGGCGTTCATGCCGCGCATTCTACAACAACGCGCCCGCGCCGCGCAAGACGGGGACTACTGGACATTCCCCACTTTTTTCGGGGGGATGCGGATGGAGCCCTTCGGGCAAGGGAGGCGGAGCCGAAAATCCCGGGCCCGTGCGGTCGGGGCGCCCGCGCGGGCGTCTCGCGGGTGCCGCTCGCTCGGC
>CADBEF010000263.1 GCA_902793555.1 uncultured bacterium
GGCGAGCGCGGTGCGCATCGGGGCGACGCCGCGCGCGGACGCGCCGGCGTCCACCGGCGCGCGGCCCGCCGTGCGGGGGCGCGGCTTGACGAGACGCGCGAGGCGCGCCACGAGCTTGTCGAAACCCTTCTTCTCCGGAACGGACGTCTCGATCGGCGTCACGCCCGTGGCCTTCTTGAACTCCTTCAGGTGAGCCTTGGCCTCCGGCAGGTCCATCTTGGTCGCGACGACGACCCGCGGGCGCTCCAGCAGCGCGGGGTCGCGCTTGCCGAGTTCCGAGAGGAGCGTTTCGTAGTCCGCGACGGGGTCGCGCCCCTCCTCGGCGCCCATGTCGACGACGAGCACGAGCGCCTTGCTGCGCTCGACGTGGCGCATGAACTCGAACCCGAGCCCGACGCCCTCGCTCGCGCCCTCGACGATGCCGGGAATGTCCGCGACGCGGAAGCTCGCGAACTTCTCCGGCAGCACCACGGTGCCCATGATCGGACGCAGCGTCGTGAAGTGGTAGGCGGCGACCTTCGGGCGCGCGGCCGAGATTTCGCGAAGGATGGAGGACTTGCCGGCGCTGGGGAAGCCGACGAGGCCGGCGTCCGCGAGGATCTTCAGGTCGAGGCGCAGGCGCACGTCCTCGCCGGGCTGCCCGGGCGTGAACTCGGTGGGAGCCTGGTGGACGGAGCTCTTCCAATGCAGGTTGCCCGCGCCGCCGCGGCCGCCTTCGGCCACGCGGATCGTCTGGCCGTGTTCGAGGATTTCGCCCAGCTCGCGGCCCGTATCCGCGTCCTTCACGACGGTTCCGAGCGGGACGCGGACCGTGACGTCGCGGCCGTTGGCGCCGTGCTTGAAGCGGCCGCGTCCGGGCTCGCCGTTTTCGGCGCGGCGCTCGGGCTCGTAGAAGACGCCGACGAGCGAATCGACGTCCTCGTCGCCGGCGAGGAACACGTGGCCGCCGCGGCCGCCGTCCCCGCCGTCGGGCCCGCCGCGGGGAACGAATTTTTCGCGGCGGAACGAATTGGAGCCGCGGCCGCCGCTTCCGGCGACGGCGTGCAGGACGCAGGTGTCGACGAACGAACGCGCTTTCATGGGACGATACCTCCTTGCTGGCTGGTGTGCGGGCCCGCGCCGGGCCGAAAAAAGGCCTCCGCAAGGACGTCTTGCGGAGACCGCGGAAAATGGAGGCGTGAAGCGGAGTCGAACCGCTCTACGGGGATTTGCAGTCCCTTGCCTAGCCGCTTGGCTATCACGCCGGTGGGTGTGGAAACGCGGGCAAGACTACCAAACGCCCCGCGCGAATGCAAGGATTTTTTCCCATCCGGCGAGGCGAGGGCGCGACGCGCTAGACGGGCGCTTCGAAGTCGACGGCGCCGGACGCGCGGATCGAACGGAAGCGGGGGACCGCGTCCAGGCAGCCCTCCGTGTCGGGCGTTCCGTCCGGGCGCAGCCGCGACGGAATGTCCCCCAGCACGACGTGGTCGAGCAGCGGGATGCGGAGCACGCGCCCGGCGTCCACGAGGTCCGCGGTGAGCCGCAGGTCCGCCGCGCTCGGCGTCGGGTCGCCGCTCGGATGGTTGTGGGCGACGAGCAGAAAGCGCGCATCCACGCGGATCGCCTCGCGGAACACGTCGCGCGGCGTCACGACCGTCGCGTCCGCGGTGCCGAGGCTCACGCGCGCCCGCCCCACGACGCCGCACAGGCGCCGCCGCTTGTCGAGCGGCAGCGCGTAGAAGCTTTCGACGCTTTCCGCGAGGACGAACGGCCGCAGGTAGCGGGCGACCGCTTCCGGCGTGTCGAGCACGGGGAAGTCCTCGCCGGACGACGCGAGGACGCGCCGCGCCAGCTCGAACACGGCGGCCAGCTCGCTCGCCTTCGCGGGACCGACGGCCAACGTCTTCGCGAGTTCGTCGTAGCCGGCGCGCGAGAGCAGCTCCAGCGAACCGCCGTAGGCGCGAAGCAGGTCCTCCGCCACGGCGAGCACGTTTTTGCCCTTCGTGCCGGAACGCAGCAGCAGCGCGAGCAGTTCGGCGTCCGTGAGGGACGCCGGCCCGAGCGCGGCGATCTTTTCGCGCGGCATGAGGCTGCGGCTGCCGGCGAACGCCGCGTGCAGCGACGGCGTCGCGACGCGCGGCTCCGCGCGCGGCGGCGCGGACGCCGGCTCGAACAGGGGTTCTTCGGCGCGGTCAGGCGCGGATCGGCGTTTTTCCATGTTTCCTCCAGAGGGCAAGGACCTCGTCCGCCGCGCGGGCGGCGTCCGCTTCGTCCGCGGGACCGCGGACCCATTCCACGCGCACCTGGTGGCGCCACCAAGTGCGTTGCTTCTTCGCGAGGCGGCGCGTCCGCGCGGCGGTTCGCGCGGCCGCCTCTTCGACCGGAATCTCCCCGCGCAACGCGGCGAGCGCCTCGGCGTAGCCGATGCCCGCGCCCGCAGTCGACTTTTCGAAGTCCGGGAACCGTTCGCACAACGCGCGGACTTCGTCGAGAAGCCCGCCGTCGAACATCGCCCGCGCCCGCCGTTCGATCCGCGCGTTCAGTTCTTCGACCGGAAAATCGAGCCCGGCCAAAACGGAGCTCCGCGGGTCCGGCCGCCCGCGCGGACGCGCGGACGCCGGGCCCGGACCGGCCAGGAGCGTCTCGACCAGTCTCGTCACCCTCCGCGGATTCCGCGTGTCCACGCGAGCCGTCGATCCCGGCGAGAGGGCTTCCGCCCGTTCGAGCAGCGCCTCGACGCCGCCGCGTTCGAACAGACCCTCCAGCTCCGCGCGCAGGCCGGGGTCGGCCTCCCGCGTGTCGAGGCCGCATAGCAGCGCCGAAACGTAGAGGCCGGTTCCGCCGGCGACGACCAGGTCGCGCCCGGCCGCGTCCGCTTCCCCGAGCGCTTCGCGCGCGGCTTCGAGCCAGCGGCCGGCGCTGAACGGTTCGTCCGGGTCCGCGAGGTCGATTCCCCGCAGGTCGACGCCGGCCAGTTCGCCGGGAGAGGGCTTCGCGGTGCCGACGTCCATCCCGCGGTAGACGAGCATCGAATCGGCGGACAACACGAGCGCGCCCGTCCGCCGGGCGATCTCGTTCGCGACGGCCGTCTTCCCGCTTGCCGTGCAACCGACGAGAAACCAAGCGGACGGACCGGACGGACCGCTCATGTCACGAAACCTCCCGCACGCCGGCGGCCGATTTGAGCTCGAGGAAGGGACAGCGGTCGAACAACGATTCGGCACGCCGCCGCACGCGCTTCGGCAACCGTCGTGCCGCGCGCTTGACGAACGCATCTCCGCCGAGGGCGACACCCTGCACGAACCCGGCCGCGCGA
>CADBEF010000264.1 GCA_902793555.1 uncultured bacterium
GTTCCCGCGGACCGCGCCGCCGACCCCGCCGCGTGGCGCGCCCCGCCGCCGCCCGCCGGTCCGACAGCGCTCCGGCTCATCGAGGAGGCGGTCCGCCGCGACGACCCCGCCTGGCTCGCCGCGCAGGGCGTGCCGGACATCGGGATGGCGGGCGCCCGCCTCCGCGGCGGCTTCCACCGCGAAGACTCCCTCAACTGGGCGCGCGGTCACGCGGGCGAGCTCCACACCTACGTCTGCACGCCCGCCGAGGCCGACGGCGCGAACGACAACTACCGCGGCGGCGTCTGGTTCGTGAAGATCGTCCCGGACGAGGAGTCGCGCCGCGTCTACGAGCTATCGATGCGCCCCGGCCGCCCCGCGGCGGAGAAACCCGCCGCCGCGCAGCCCGCCGCCGGCGCCGAGATGCCGCTCCCGGAGGACGAGGACTGGTCGCGCGTGAGCGCCGTCTACCGCGGCACGGAGGAGCTCCGGCGCCGGGCCCACGAGGTCGAACAGTCCGTCGGCCGTCTCGGCGACGCGCCGTCCGACGCGCGCACCCGCGTCCTCGCGTTCCTCCGCGAGCTCGTCGCGCTCGAGCGCCCCGGCCTCTACCTCTCCCCCTACAACGACAGCTCGTTGATACTCGGCGAATCCCGCGCGCAGCTCCTCGCCCGCATCGCGCGCAAGGAGCGCGAGGCTCGCGGCTTCTTCCAGTGCGAACTGCTCCGCCTCCGCGCCGACATCCTCTGCCGCGTGGCGTGGCTCGCCGACTTCCCCGGCCGCCACCCTCCCGTCGAGGCCGGCCACGGCGCGCTCCCGCCCGGCTTCGCCGCCGAGGCCGGCGTCACGCGCCGCGAGCGCGCCGAGGCCGAGAACGACCCGGCCCTGCGCGGACTCCTGTTCGCGAACGTCCACTCCTCCTGGACGCTCGTCCCGCGCCGCCTTCCCGCGTCCGAGCCCGCGCCGGACCTGCCCCCGGACGCCGCCGCCCGCCTCGATGCCCTCGCCGCCGCCGCGCGGGACGCGGCCGAGGCCGCAGGCGGCCCGGAGCGCCTGGCCTTCCACGAACCGCCCGCCGCCGTCTCGGACTTCGCCGTCGAGGCCGTCCGGCAGGCCGAGGCCCTCCTCGCCGGAACGAACGCCGCCGTCCGCGCCGAACGCCTCCCGTCCATCGCGCGGGCGCTCGCCGCCGCGCTCCCCGCCGAGACGCTTCCGCCGATCGCGCGCCACCTCCTCCTCTCCTTCCCGCGCGACCCCGACGCGCGCCGCTTTGCCGACCTCCTCGGCACGCGGCTTCCGGGCGTGGAAGAAGAACCGCACGCCTCGTTCCCGCCCGACCCCACCATCTATCGCCTCGCCACGCCGGGCCTGGCTGAAGGCCCCCACGCGGAGTCCGCGGAGGAAGAACCTCACGCAGAGTAATCCTCACGCGGAGTCCGCGGAGGTCGCGGAAGTCGCGGCCAACCTTTTCGCGCGGATCGGGATTTAGGAGGATGAACCCCTCTCGTTTCGACATGCATCATTCCGTCCTTCGTTGCCGCGCTGCGGCGTCGTCATTCGTCATCGCGGCGGCGTTCGCCGCCGCGCCCGCCTTCGCGCAAACGCCGGCCGGCGATCCCGACCGGATCGGCCCCTACGAATCGGGACGGATGCTCTATGTCTCGGCGGCGCTACCCGAGCCGGACGCGCCCGACCGCGCGGCGGCGCTGCTCGCGACGGCTCGGGCCGCGCTCGCGCCGTGGACGAACGCGACGGTCCGTCTCTACGAGATCCCCGGCGAGGGCGCGGTCGCGATCGCCGCGCCGTTCGCCAAGGGCCACTACCACGAGCCGGCGGAACCGACCGAGGACGCCGAGGCGGCCCTCCTGCGCGCCACGCGGAGGATCGCGTTCCCGCCCGGCCCGGACGGCGCGCCGCCGGCCGTCGCACGGGGCATCCTCCCGACCGAGAACGTCCGCACGAACGAAAACGAGTGGGTCTCGTTCGTGCGCTGGCCGGACGAACGCGAGGCGCGCGCACTTCTCGCCGACGCGCGGGGGGCGCGGCGGGTCCTCTGGCACGCGGAGAGCGCAGAGAGAGAATCTCACGCAGAGGGCGCAGAGGGCGCAGAGGGCGCAGAGGGCGCAGAGACGAAGTCCCCGCCTGATTCAAAGACAGATCGCAATCCTTCAGGTCGCCGCGCTCAGCACGGCGACGACTCGACCGCCGGCGCGGCGGCATCGCCGCCGCAGCCGGCGGCCCTCCTGATCTGCCTCGCGGTCCCGTGCCTTCCGGAGGAGCTCGCGGAGACGATCGACGACCTCGTGGCCGACCCGCTCGCCAACCTCGCCGCGCGCGCGGCGCCGCTCGCGGCGCGTTCCCCGTTCGGACCGCCCGTGCGTGCGGCGTTCGGCGACCGCGGCGCGGTCGTCCTCGCCCCGCTCGCGCCCGGGGCGGACACGAACGAGGTCCTCCGCACGGTCCGCGCGAAGGCGTTCGAGCTGGGCGAGACGTTCCCGCGCTTCGCGGGCGACCCGTTCGTCGCCGTCCGCGCGTTCGCGCCGCCGCCGGGCGCCGATCCCGGCCTCTTCGCGCGCGACTTCGCCCGCGAACTGCTTGCCGAGGCCGCGATCGCCGACCGCGCGCTCTTCCAGCCGATCGACGGCTTCGGACGCATGAGCCACCGCGACGCCCGCCGCAAGGACCGCCTCGCGACGTCCGACCTGGATCCCTGGGCCTGGCGCCGGCGCGACGCGCTCCGCGCGGAGGTCGTTCCCCGCACGGGCCTCGCCGCGGCGCTCGATCCCTTCGCGGAGCCCGTCGAGGCGGAGCTCGTCCCGGGCGACTCCTTCCGCCTGCTTCTGCCCGCCGGCGACGCGGACGGCGACTTCACGCTGCGCCTCTCGCCCGAGCACGCGCCGGCGGGCGACGGACTTGCGCTGGCGGCCGTGGCGGCGTTCGGGAACGGGCGGAACGACCGCAACGGCCGCATCGTCCTCTGCGATCCCGCCTCGCCGACCGGCGCGCTCCGCACGGCCCTCTTCCCGTCCGAGCCCGCGGGCTCGTCCTTCCTCGCGCTCGTCTGGAGCCCGCGGCCCGACGCGGACTTCACCGTCTACGGCGCGTGCCCGGACGCCCCGACACCCCAGGCTCGCCGCGACCTCGCGCAGGACTTCCTCGCGAACCCCGCCGCCGCCGTCGCCGCAAACCCCGCCCGGCTCCGCCCCTTCGCGCTGCGCGTGCGACATCGCCCCGGCGCCCCCCTGCCGCCGCGCGCCGGCGCGCCCTACGACGACCTGCCGCTCCCGCCGCCGCCGCTCTCC
>CADBEF010000265.1 GCA_902793555.1 uncultured bacterium
CGCCGCGCGCGAGCGCGACGCCCTCCGCGCCGAGCTGGACGCCGCCCGCGCCTCGCTGCTCGAGCTGGACGCGCTCCGCGCCGAAAACGCGGAACTGCGCGCCGCGCTCGGCATCGCGGCGGCGCGGCCGCGGCTCGTTCCCGCCGAGGTCGTCTCCGAGGGCGGCGGCGCCGGCTGGTGGCGCTCGGTCCGCCTTTCCCGCGGGCGCGACGCCGGGATCGAGCCCGGATGCCCCGTGATCTGCGCCGAGGGCCTCGTCGGCCGCGTGACGGCCGCCACGGCGTCCACGGCGGACGTGATGTTGCTCAGCGACGCGAACAGCCAGGTCGCCTGCGTCGTGCAGGGCCGCGGCGGCGGCGCGCGCGGCATCCTGCGCGGCGGCGGCGTCGCGCGCTCGGACGCCGGACTGGAAATGCTCCACGCGGTCGAGCCGCTCGCCGCCGACTACCTCGGCAAGGACCTGGAGCTGCGTCCCGGCGACCGCGTCGTCACGAGCGGCCTCGGGGACGTCTTCCCGGCCGGCGTCCCGATCGGCGTCGTCGGCGCCGTGGCGCCCGATTCGACGCGGCTCTTCCAGCGCGCCACGGTCGCTCCGTACGCCGATTTCGCGTCGCTGCGGCGCGTGTTCGTCCTCGTGCCGGCCGCCCCGGGAGGGGGCGCGGAATGAAGGGCCGCGCCTGGTCGACGCTCCTCGTGATGTTCGTCGGCGTCGTTCTCGCGGCGGCGCTGCAGGAATTCTGCGCGCCCGTCGGCGCGCTGCGCCTCAAGCCGCCGCTGCTGCTCGGCGTCGCGGTCTACTACGCCATGCGGCGCGAAGCCGGCTGGGGCCTGCTCGCGGCGGTCTGGTGCGGCGTCCTGGAGGACGGCCTCGGGCCGGTGCCGGGCGGCGCGTCGCTGCTCGCCTTCGCCGGCTTCTGGGCGCTGTGCTTCCACGTCGTGCGCCCGCAGGTCGAGGAAGGCGCGCCGTCCTGCGCCGCGGCCGGCGCCGCGCTCGTCCCCGCGCTGCTGCTCGTCCAGTACGCCGCGCTGCGCGTCGCCGGCGGCTACGCGGCGCTGCCGGCCGGCTATCTCGCGCTGAGGCTCCTCGCCGGCGCGCTCGCGGGCGGTTTGGCCGCCTTCGCCGCCGCGCTCTTCCTGCGGGGCCTGGACTGGATTTCCGCGAACGTCGGCCTGGAGGACGAAGGCGATGCCCTCGGCTGGACGGAAGCCTGACGGCGCCGGCGCCGCGCTGCGCCTGGGCGCGCTCGGCCTTCTCATGGCGGCCGGGCTCGGCTTCCTCGCCGCGCGGCTGCACACGTTCCAGGTCGTGGAGAACGCGCTCTACGAGGGGCGCCAGAACCGCATCAGCCTGCGCCGGGTGCGCCTGCCGGCCACGCGCGGCCGCATCCTCGACCGCAACGGCGCCGTCCTCGCGGACAACCGCCCGAGCTGGGGCGTCGCGTTCTACATCGAGGAGCTCCGCGCCGCCGGCCCGTGGTCCAACACCGTGAACCGCGTCGACGCCGAAATCGACCGGACCGCCGCGTTTCTCGGGCGCGAACGCGAGATTTCGCGGGAATCCATCGCGCGCCACGTCCACCAGAGCCGGCCGATTCCGCTCGTCGCGTTCCGCGACCTCTCGGACGAAGAGCTCGCGCGTTTCTGCGAGTGGGACGCCGCGCCGCCCGGAACCGAAGTGTTCGTCCAGGCCGCGCGCGTCTACCCCGGGAAGGACCTCGCGTGCCACGTGGTCGGCTACGTCGGCCGCGGCGAACCCAAGCCGCCGCCCCCCGGCGAATACCCGGACGAGTTCGACCCGTCGCGCTTCAACTATTTCTTCCACGACCTCGAGGGGCGCAGCGGGATCGAGCGCACCGGCGACGCGGCGCTGGCCGGCCGCGGCGGGCTCGAGACGCTCCGCATCGACGCGATCGGCTACAAGCGCGAGGTCTACCCCGAGATCGAGCCCGAACCCGGGCGCGACGTCGTGCTCACGATCGACGCGGAGCTGCAGCGCGCGGCCGAGCGCGCGCTCGGGACGAACCGCGCCGCGGCCGTCGTCCTCGACGTCCGGAACGGCGACGTCCTCGCGCTCGCCACCGCGCCGCGCTACGACCTTTCGCGCTTCACGCCCGCCGTCCCGGCCGACTATTGGGCCGCGCTCTCCGCCGACCCGAAGAGCCCGTTCCTCAACCGCGCCGCGAGCGGCCGGTACGCGCCGGGCAGCGTCGTCAAGCCCGTCGTCGCCCTCGCCGCGCTCCGCGCCGGCGCGATCGGCCCGGACACGGAGCTGCACTGCGACGGCAAGTACTCCTTCGGCTTCGACCAGCAGGGGCGCGAGATCGCGATCCACTGCACCGGCTGGCACGGGGACCTCGACGTTCGCCGCGCGCTCGCCGTCTCGTGCAACCCGTTCTTCAACGAGACCGGCATCCGCCTCGGCTGGGACACCGGCCTGCGCGCCGCCTACGAGGCGCTCGGCTTCGGCCGCGCGCCGCGCATCGGGATTCCGGTCGGCGGCGGGTTCCTGCCCGACCGCCGCCACTGGGTCCCGCGCGACACCGCCAACGTCGCCATGGGCCAGGGCGACCTGCTCGTGACGCCGCTCCAGGTCGCCGTCATGGCGATGGCGCTCGCGAACCGCGGCACGCTCGTCCAGCCGCGCCTCGTGCGCGACCCCGGCACCGGCGTCGCCCGCGGCGAACGCGTCGTCCTCGGCCGCATGGACTGGGACGAGCGGGACATGGACCTCGTGCGCGAGGGCATGCGGGACGCCGTCCGCACCGCGCGCGGAACCGGCCACCGCGCGGCGGTTCCGGGGCTCGACGTCGCCGGCAAGACCGGCACCGCGCAGTACAAGGCGAAGGTCGACGGCGTCTGGGAACGCCGCAAGCACGCCTGGATGATCGCCTACGCCCCGGCCGACGCGCCGAAGTACGCGCTCGCGGTCCTCGTCGAGGACGCGCCGCACGGCGGCGGCACGGACGCCGGCCCGATCGTGAAGGACCTCCTCCTGCACCTCTTCCCGGAGTGCGCCGCGGCCGAAGAACCGCCCCCGGCGGACCTCCCCGACGCGGACGACTCCGACGCCCCCGCCGTCCTCGAAGAACCCGACGACGACTGACCCCGCGCGTCGGAATCAGTCCCTCCGGCGGCGCGGCGCGGCCCCGCGTCACGTCCTTCCGATCTGGCGGTACGCCTCGTAGAGGGCGATGGAGGCGGCGTTGGCGAGGTTGAGGCTGCGGGCGTGGGGGCCGGGCATCGGGATGCGGACGAGGGACTCGCGGTAGCGCTCGGGTAGCGCTCGTAGAACGGCTCGGGCAGGCCCGCGCTCTCGCTCCCGAAGACGAGCGTGTCGCCGGGCTCGAACGCCGTCTCGTAGAGCGACCGCCCGCCCTTGGTCGAGAGGAAGTGCATCCGCCCCGGACGGGCGCGGGCGAGGAAGTCGTCCCAGTTGTCGTAGACCGCGAGCGAAAGGTGCCGCCAGTAGTCCAGCCCCGCCCGCCGCACGTATTCGTCCGACAGCGCGAA
>CADBEF010000266.1 GCA_902793555.1 uncultured bacterium
GGGGGCGGACCTCGACGGCTGCGACGGCGCGTTCGTCCACCGGTGCCGCTTCGCGCGGACCGGCCACGGCGGGCTGCGGCTCTCGTGCGGCTCGCGCGAACCCGGCCGGGCGCCGCGCGCCGGCGGGGGCGTCGTCCACGACTGCGCCTTCTCGCGCAACGCGCGCCTCGCGCTCTGCTACCAGCCGGGCGTCCTGCTCGAAGGTTGCGGCGGGCTCGTGGCGGGGTGCTCGTTCGAGGACCAGCCGTCGAGCGCGATCCGCCTCGAGGGCAACGACCACGCCGTGGCGGGGTGCGCCTTCCGCCGCTGCGTCCTGGCGTCCGACGACCAGGGCGCGATCGACCTGTGGGGAGACCCGACCTACCGCGGGAACGTCATCGCGTTCAACCTCTTCGAAGACATCGGAGCGGACGGCATGCACGCCTGCGGCCGCGCGGCGGTGCGGCTCGACGACCTCATCAGCGGGACGGACATCTACGGCAACCTCTTCCGGCGCGCCGCGCGCGGGAACTTCGGCGCGGTGCAGGTGCACGGCGGGCAGCACAACCGGATTTTCGCGAACGTCTTCGAGGACTGCGCGCTCGCGGCGAGCTTCGACCCGTGGGGCGCCGAGCGCTGGCTCGCCAAGCTCGACGAACCGGAGTTCCGGGGCAAGTGCGCGGGGCGCGCGGACGACCCCGCCTGGCTCCGCCGCTACCCGGAGCTGGCGCACCTGCGCGACGAACCCGACCGCAACCTCGCCGCCGGCAACCTCTTCGTCCGCTGCGGCCGGCCGTTCCGCCGCAAGACCGCCCTCCTCCGCGCCTTCTGGAACCGCGACGCCGACTGACGGCTTCGGCGCCTCCGACAAGATGCGCACCTCCGACGAGCGCCCCGATTCCCGCTGATGGCACGACCTTCCTCACCCCCGAAGCCATGAAGATCCTTTTCGTCCTCCTCGTCCTCGCCGCCGTGGCGGGGTGGTTCGTCTACCAGGCGCACAACGAAGGCGCCCCCGCGCCACGTCCGGCGGCGCCGGCGAACCGGGCGGAAGGACCGGAAGAATCGGAAGAATCGGAAGGACCGGCGGTCCACCCGGTCCACCCGATCCAACCGGCCTTTTCCTTCTCCGCGTGCCGCCTCGTCCCCGTCCACGGCGCGGAGGTTGTGCGCGAGGGCGCGGGCGCCGTCCGGCTGCGCATGCGCAGCGCCGAGTGGTCGTGCGGCCTGCGCCTCGATCCGCCCGAGGGCCGGCGCTCGCTCGACCTCTCCGGCGCCAGGTGGCTCGCGCTCGACGTCGAGAACCTCTCGCCCGACCGCCAGATGCGCCTCACGATGCACGTTTCGTCCGGCGGCGCGGACTCCGAGGCCGCCGACCACGCCGTCGCGAACTTCACGAAGAACCGTTCGATCAACACCGGCATCGGACTCGCCCCCGGCGAGAAGGGCACGATGCGCCTCCTGCTGCCGCATCCGGAGGTCTACGCCACGCCGGACGGCGCGCCCGGCCCGTTCCTCGTCGACACGCACCGCGTGAACGCCATCGAGCTGCAGTGCCAGTGGCCGTTCGAGGACGAGTTCCGCTGGGTCGTCGACTGCCGCCTCTCCAACCTGCGGCTCGAGGGCGAGCCCGCCGCGCCGTTCCCGCAGGGGGCCGCGTTCTTCCCGTTCATCGACCGCTACGGGCAGTTCCGCCACGCCGAGTGGCCGGAGAAGGTCCATTCCGACGACGAGCTGCGCGCCGACCTCGCGCGCGAACGCGCCGACCTCGCCGCCTCGCCCCGCCCCGCGTCCTGGGACCGCTTCGGCGGCTGGAAGGACGGCCCCCGCCTCCGCGCCACGGGCGCCTTCCGCACGGAGCTCGTCGACGGAAAATGGTGGCTCGTCACGCCCGAGGGTCACCTGTTCTTCTCGACCGGCATCGACGTCGTCCGCGACAACACCGACTCCTCCGACGGCTCGAAGCACCCCGACTGGCACGAAACGCCGGTCCCGCCGTCGAAGAGCATGGCCTATCCGGCCTGGAACCTCCGCAAGAAGTTCGGCAAGGACGACTACCTCGCCGACTACTACGCCTTCGTGCAGCAGCGGCTCCCCGCCTGGGGCATCAACACCATCGGCAACTGGTCGGGCCGCGAGCTGCTCTGCGCCGCCGCGATGCCCTACGTCGTCACGCTCGGCGAGAACGAGAAGTCCATCCCGCACGTCCCCGGCGGCCTCAAGTTCTACGACGTCTTCGACGCGAACTTCGTTTCCGCGCTTCGCGCGCACATCGCGAAGCGCTTCCGCGAGGACCCCGCCGCGCGCCGCGCCCGCACCGATCCGTTCTGCATCGGGTTCTTCTTCGACAACGAGCTGCAGTTCAACCCGTGCGTCGCGAAGGCGCTCGCCGCGCCGTTCACCGAGTGCGCGGCCAAGCGCGAGCTGCTCCGGCGCGCCTACGCGAAGTACGGGCAGGACATCGCCGCGCTCAACGCCGCCTGGGGGACGTCCTTCGCCGACTGGGAGGCAGTGAAGGCGATCTCCGCCGAGCCGAAGGGCCCGGGCTGGAGGGACTTCCGGAACGGCTTCCAGGCCGAGTGGTTCGAGCGCTACTTCCGCGCCGTGAAGGAGGCGATCGCCGCCGAGGCGCCGGGCAAGCTCTACCTCGGCTGCCGCTTCGTCGGGTTCCGCCAGTCGCCCCTCCTCTGGGAGGCCGCCGCGCGGCATTGCGACGTCGTCTCGGTGAACGCCTACGCCAACTCCATCGCCAACCTGCCGAAGGCCGCCGCCGGCATTGGCAAGCCGATCCTCCTCGGCGAATTCCACTTCGGGTGCATGGACCGCGGCATGTTCAAAGCGAGCCTCTGCCCTGTCGGCGACCAAGTCGAGCGCGGGCGCAGCTACGCGCGGCTCGTCGAAGGCGCGCTCGCGCATCCGCTTCTCGTCGGCTGCCACTGGTTCCAGTACCGCGACCAGCCGCTCGTCGGCCGCGGCGACGGCGAAGCCTACCAATGCGGCTTCGTCGACGGCACCGACCGCCCCTACGAAGAGCTCTGCGCCGCCGCCCGCGCCGTCGGCGAAACGATGTATCCCCTCCGCACCTCCCGCTAAACCCCATCCCACCCCTTCATTCTTCACTCGTACCCGCCATGCCCACCTACACGCGCCCCTCCCTCTCCCTTCCCCTCGAGGACGGCTTCGACGTCCTCGTTGCCGGCGGCGGCCCCGCGGGCTGCGCGGCGGCCGCCGCCGCCGCGCGCGCCGGCGCCCGGACGATCCTGCTGGAGCGCGGCGGCGCGCTCG
>CADBEF010000267.1 GCA_902793555.1 uncultured bacterium
CTTCTACGACAAGACGCTCGCCATCACCGTGACGGGCGTGCCGAGCGGCGTCACGCTCGCGGACTTCCCGCTGCTCGTCCGCCTCTCGGAATCGGCCATTTCCGGCTTCTCCTACCAGGACTTCCATGGGACCGGGGGCTCGGACCTGCGCTTCGAGACGGCCGACGGAACGGGCCTGGCCTACGAGGTGGACACGTGGGACGAGAACGGCGAGTCGCTCGTCTGGGTCAAGGTGCCGGCGCTCTCCCAGGGCGACGTGATCACGATGCGCTTCGGCAGCGCCGCCCCGGACGCGAACGATCCGACCGCCGTCTGGGCGAACTACGTCGCGGTCTACCACGGCAACGACTGGTCCTGCGCCACCGGCGGCGACTATCCGGCCTCGCCCCTGCCCGAGACGGGCGGCTACACGCTCTCCACCACGCGCGCCGACCACCTCGGCAGCGCGTTCTTCAACTCGAACACGGCGCAGGGAACCCGCTTCAAGCTCGGCACCCGCGACAAGAATCCGCTCGCGGCGCTCTCGTCCGTCTCGCGCTTCGCCGTTTCGGCGTGGGTCCGGTCCACGTCGGACACGCCGAAGGTCCGGTTCTTCTCGAACAAGGTCGCTTACGGCGACGACGGCTTCGAATACATGGGCATTTCCGGCACGGGCGTGATCCTTCGCGGAAACGGCTCTTCGACGCAGGTCGGCGCGAACACCGCGCTCTACCAGATTCTCAAGAACCAGTCGTGGAACTTCGTCGCCGCGACGATCGACGGCACGGTCGGCCGGATGATCGTCAACGACCAGTCCGTGTCCGGCTCCGTCGCCACGCCCGGCACGGCGGGCTCTCAGGGCGTGGCCTTCGGCGGCTATGCGGCGGACAACAACAAATATGATTCTCTTACGGGCTACGCGGACGAAATCCGCATCTACGACGGCGTTCCGGCGGCCGACTACCTCCAGGCCGAATACGAGCAGGTCGTGACGGCCGGCTACGTCTCCTACGGCGCCGTGCAGAACGCCGCGACCGACACGCCGGACATCTCCGCCGGCCCCGCGGTCGTCCGCAATCCGGACGGCACCTACACCGTCACCGCCACGGTGAGCGGCGTCGCCGGCAACGCCTACAACCTGGCCGTCCAGTTCGGCGCCACGACGCTCTGGTCCGCGACGTGGACCGCCGCGGCGGGGGCCGACACCTACGCCCTCTCGTGGACAAGCGCCGGCACGGAGGCCGCCGGAACCTACGCCGCCACCGTCGTGGCCGAGGCGCCGTCCGGCGCCTCGGCGCGCCGCACGACGGACGAGATCTTCCTCGTCGGCGACGTCGCCGCCGCCAAGGGCGCCGACGCCCTCGAGGAGGGCCTCGTGGCGGGGTCGTTCGTCCTCTCGCGCCCCGGCGACGCCACGCTGCCGCTGACGGTCGCCTACACGGTTTCGTCCGACACCGCCACGGCGGGCGTCTCCTACCAGGCGCCGTCCGGCACGGCGACCTTCGCCGCCGGGGAATCGACGGTCTCGGTGCCGATCGTCCCGCTCAACGACCCCGCCCTCGCGGCGGACGCGACGCTGACGCTCGCCGTCGCGGCCGGTTCCGGCTTCTACGGCGGCGTCGGCGCGACGGCGTCGCTCACGCTCGTCGACTACCCGCCGCCCGCCGGCTACAACGCCTGGGTCGCGACCTATGACGGGAACGCCTCCGCCGCCGCCAACTGGAGCCTCGGCCGAGCGCCCGTCGCCGAGGACAACATCCTCCTCGGCCCGTGGAGCTCGCGCAACCTCACGTGGGACGCCGCCGCGACGAACGAGGTCGCCTCGTGGACGCAGACGGCCGACTACAACGGCCAGGTGATCTTCCCCATCACATTCGAAGGTTCTGACGTGGACGCGGGCTTCCACCTCTTCACGATCGCGGGCGACGCGTCGGTCCTCGGCGGCGCCTGGGTGCATCCCGTCCAGGGGCCCTCCGTCAAGACCGCCGGCGCGCCCGAGCCGGTCGAGCGCTACCGGATGAACGTCGCCGTCGGCGGCGACTTCACGGTCGGCGCGGGCGTCAACATTTCCGGGCAGGGCCGCGGCCGCGGCTTCTGGACGGACGGCGGCCACAACAGCCGCGGCGTCCACGCCGGCTACGTGATCACGGCGACGAACCAGATGTACGCCGCGGTGACGGATCCGGTGCTGCTGCCGTTCGGGTCGATCCTCGAGCCCGTCGCGACCGGCAAGGGCTCGGCCCGCGGAAACAACGGGACGGACGTGGACGTCTCCGAAGGACACGGCGGCGGCTCCCTCCGCTTCGTCGTGGGCGGCACGTTCTCCAATTCCGGCCGCGTGATCGCCAATGGCCAGTCGGGGTCGCCGGTCGCCGGCGGCGCCGGCGGCTCCCTCTACGTCCGCGCGGCGGCAATCGCCGGAGCGGGCACGTTCGAGGCCAACGCGTCGGCCCCGTCGGGGTCGGGCCAGCAGGCCGCCGCCTCCGGCGGGCGCGTGGCGCTCGTCGCGACCGGGGCGAACGCCGCCTCGGCGACGACGGCCTCCGCGAACGGCTCCCGCGCGCCCGACTACTGGCAGAAGGACAACCAGCCCTATTGGGAGGGCGCCGCCGGCACGGTGTGGCTGCAGTCGGCCACGGAGAAGACGCTGCTCGTCCGCAACGTGGTGGAGAGCTGGAGCAACGGCTACCGCTACGATCTCGGTCCCTACGTCCGCGCCTATACGCCGATTCCGGCGAACGACGACACGGCGGCGTTCCGCGCCGCCGCCGCCGGCGCGGAGCTCTACGCGGCAAGCAACGCGCGGATCCGGCTCCTGAAGAACGTCCGCTTTTCCGCGCTCAAGGTCCGCACGGAAAGCGGCTCGCTCGCCCGCGTCGACCTCTGCGGCCGGGTTCTCCGCGTGGACCGCGTCGTCGATTCCGGCGACACCGTCATCGTCGACCGGCAGGGCGCCTACACGCTCGCCGACGCCCGCGCCAACGACTGGGCGTGGCTCGAGGACACCGCGGGCGGCGGCCAACTCGTCATCGGCGAACAGGTCACCGTGATCCTCGTCCGCTGATGAAGCGCCGGGCCTCGATCCTCCTCCCGCTCGTCGCGGCGGCGGCCCTGTCCGCTGCCGCGGAGCCCGCCCTGTGCACCTACCGATGGGGGACCGGCGGCTGCGAGAAGGGCCTCTACGAACAGTGGGCGGCGTGGGTCGGCGAGCCCGGCATCTGGGCCGAGGACTTCATGCCCAAGGACGGCTGGGACAAGATCGAGGGCGAGGCCTGG
>CADBEF010000268.1 GCA_902793555.1 uncultured bacterium
CTCGCCGCCGAACTGCCGCGATCGCTCGCCGCCGCGCTGTGCGCCGCCGCGGGCGTGCCGGACGGAACCCCGGCCGCGAGGCTCCCCAAGGACGCGGCCCGCGCACTCGCGCGGTTCTGCGCCGCCTGCCCGGTTCAAGTCCGCTCGGCGGACGGCCCGGACGCGTGCATGGCGACGCGCGGCGGCGTCGCCGCGGCCGCGCTCGTCCCGCGGACGCTCGAAACGCGCGCCGTCCGCGGCCTCTTCGTAGCGGGCGAAGCCGCCGAACCCGTCGGCCGCTGCGGAGGATACAACCTCGCGTGGGCCTGGGCGTCCGGCCGGCTCGCCGCGGGTGCCGGCGCCTGAACGGAAAAATCGCGCTTGACTCGCGGCCGCCGCGCGTGCTAGTATCCGCCGCCGTCGCAACGCCAGTGTAGCTCAGTTGGTAGAGCAGCGCATTCGTAATGCGCGGGTCGGAGGTTCGAGTCCCCTCGCTGGCTCCAGTTTCGAGGTCCGCAGGCCGCCATTCGGCGCTTGCGGACTTCGTCCGTTTCTGGTAGCCTCTCCCGCCGTTCCGAACACGCGGGCCACGCCCCCGCACAACACGCGACCGCCATGAAGTTCAACAAATTCGGCAAAGCCTACCACCTCGTCCTCGAAACCCCCGCCGACTTGCGCGACGCGCTCGCGATCGACGATTCGTTCTGGGCCGTCACGTCCGCGCCCACGACCGCGTTCGACGAGGATCCCGCGTTCCTCAAGTACCTCGACTCGGACGGCAACGGCCGCATCCGCTCGGACGAGGTCCGCGCCGCGCTGCGCTGGCTCCTCGCCCGCCTCGCGGACGACGCGAAGGTCGGCGCCCCGTCGGACGACATGCCCGTCGCGTCCGTCGCCTCCGCCGACGACGCCGGCAAGGCCATCCACACCACGATCGCCTACGTGAACGAGCAGGCCGGCCGCTCGGACGGCGTCATCCGCCTCGCGGACGTCCGCGCCGCGATGTCGTCCCTCCAGGGCAAGCCCCTCAACGGCGACGGCGTGCTCGTCCCCGACGCCGCCGACACGCCCGAGCTCAAGGCCTGGATC
This sequence comes from uncultured bacterium, assembly GCA_902793555.1. GTDB lineage: Bacteria > Verrucomicrobiota > Kiritimatiellia > RFP12 > UBA3636 > UBA3636. Next base: position 1,069 of record CADBEF010000268.1, read on the forward strand.
GAGGCCGCGGTCAAGGCCACCGGCGGCACGCCGGACATCTCCGGCAAGCAGGGCGTCTCGTCCGACCAGATCGCCGCGTTCAAGGACGCCGTGCACGATTTCCTCGCGTGGAAGGCGCAGGGCGCCGCGGACAACAAGGAAACGATGCCGCTCGGCGCCGACACGCCGGACGTCTACGCTCTCTACGCCCGCCACGCCGAGGCGATCGACCGCTTCTTCTTCCTGGCCGACTTCGAGCGCTTCGACCCGGAGCGCGCCGCGAAGTTCATCGCCGCCAAGTCCGACACGGACACGGCCGCCGCCGCGCTCGACTCCGCCCCCCTCGCCCGCCCCGCGCCGGACGGTTCGCTCCCGCTCGACGGCTCGCTCGTGAACCCCGCCCGCCGCGCCGACGTCGAGGCCCTCCGCAACGGCCTCTTCGGCCGCGTGCTCGGCACGAAGGACCCCGCCGCCGCGACCGAGGCCGACTGGAAGAAGGTCAAGGCCGCGCTCGCCCCCTACGGCGCCTACCTCGCCGCCAAGAAGGGCGCGATCGCCGAAGCCCTCCCCGCCGACATGCTGCCCGTGTGGGACAAGGGCGACTTCGCCGACCGCGCCGCGAAGCTCCAGGAGGAGGACAAGGTCGTCGCGCAGCGCGTCGCCGCGTTCGCCGACCTGGAGAAGCTGCTGCTCTACCACCGCCGCCTCCCGCGCTTCGCCAACAACTACGTCGCGCTCACGCAGCTCTACGACCCGAAGCAGACCGCGCTCTTCGAGCGGGGCCGCCTGCTCATCGACGGGCGCTGGTTCAACCTCGCGATCCAGATCCCCGACCCGGCCGCGCACGCCGCGGTCGCGAAGAACGGCGGCCTCTACACGATGTACCTCAAGATCGAGCCGCACGAGGGCGCCGGCGCGCCGTTCACGGTCGTCGTCCCCGCCACGTCCGGCACGCGCGGCAACCTCGCCGTCGGCAAGCGCGGCGTGTTCTTCGACCTGCAGAACCACGAGTACGACGCCACGGTCGTCTCGCTCGTCGAGAACCCGATCTCGCTCAAGGAAGCCATCCTCGCGCCGTTCCAGAACATCGCCAAGTCCGTCCTCGGCAAGATCGAGAACATGGGCGCCGCGGCGTCCTCCAAGATCGAGGCCGCCGGAACCGGCGCCGCCACGGACGCGCTCGACGGCAAGAAGCCCGCTGCCCCCGCGCCGGCGCCCGCCGCCGGCGGCCCCGCGGGCGGGATGTTCATGACCATCTCCATCGCGATCGCCGCGTTGGGCTCCGCCTTCGCGTTCCTCGCCAAGTCGGTGAGCGAGATGTCCTGGACCTCGCGCCTCGTCACGCTGGCGGTGCTGCTCGCGGTCGTGTTCGGGCCCATCGTCCTCGCGGGCGTCCTCAAGCTCATGCGCCAGGACCTCGGGCCCATCATCGAGGGCTGCGGCTGGGCCGTGAACAAGTCCATGCGCCTCACGCGCCGCCTGCGCCGCCAGTTCACGCTGCGCATGCCCTACCCGAAGGAGGCGGACGGCACGCCGTGCAAGCGCTTCCTCGCCGGGCTGCTCACGCTGCTTGTCGCCGCCGCGCTCGTGCTCTGCGTCGTCTTCGGCATCCGCGCCGCGCGCGCCAAGGCCTCCGGCGAGCCCGCGCCGACGGTCGAGGCGGTCGTGCAGGACGCCGCCTCCGACGCCGCGGGCGCCGTCGCCGAAACCGCGTCCGACGCGGTCGAGTCCGCCGCGGACGCCGACGCCACGGTCGCGGAGAACGCGGCCGACGCCGCCGCCCCCGCGCCCGCCGAAGCCCCCGCCGAGGCCGCCCCGGCCGAGCCGGCGGCCGAGTAGCCCCTTCCCCCATCCACAACAACACCACCCAGGCGGCGAAGCCGCCGCACAACCAAGGAACGAAACCATGATGAAACTCGTGCTGCTCCGCCACGGCGAGAGCGAATGGAACAAGCTCAACCTCTTCACCGGCTGGACGGATGTCGAGCTGTCCGAGACGGGCGTGCAGGAGGCGAAGAACGCCGGCCAGCTCCTCAAGAAGGAGGGCTACGACTTCGACCTGTGCTTCACCAGCTACCTCAAGCGCGCGATCCACACGCTCAACAACTGCCTCGCCGAGATGGACCGCGAGTGGCTCCCGGTCGTGAAGGCCTGGCAGCTCAACGAGCGC
>CADBEF010000269.1 GCA_902793555.1 uncultured bacterium
GAGACGCGCACGACCTTGTCGCCGTCGCGCTTCACCACGACGAGCCCGACCTCCTCCGGCGTCGCGAACTCGCCCGGCACGCGGATCGTGTAGTCGACCGTGCCGATCTTCACGTTGCCCGCCGGCTCCGTCTGGTTGTCCGCGTCGATCGCCGCCGCGATCGCGGCGACCGAGAGGCCGTGGGCGGAGAGCTTCGCCGGGTCCAGGAGCACGTTGATCTGCCGCTCCAGGCCGCCGAACGCCTCCGCGGTGCCGACGCCCGGGACGCGCTTGAGGACGTCCACGATGTCGTCGTTCACCGTGTCCTCGAGTTTCTCGATGTTCTCGGTCGCGGTGACCGAGAAGCCGAGGATCGGCATGTTGGCGGTGTTGAACTTGAACATCACCGGGTCGTCCGCGTCGTCCGGCAGGCGGCGCTTGGCGCGCTCCAGCAGGTCGCGCATGTCGTTGGCGGCCTCGCCGAGCTCCGTGCCCCACTTGAACTTGCACGTCACGCGCGAGACGCCCTCGCTCGTGGTGGAGGTGATCTCGTCGAGGTCCGTGACGGAACCGAGCGCGCTTTCGATGACGCGCGTGATCTGCTGCTCGACGTCCTCGGTGGAGGCGCCGTCCCAGCGCGTGAAGACGGAGATCGACGGGCTCTCGATCTCGGGCATCATGTCGATCGCGAGGCGCTGCCAGGCGATGACGCCGAGGAGGAACACCGCGACGAACGCCATGAGCGTCGCCACGGGCCTCGTCACGCCGGTTTCGGACAGTTTCACGGTTTCCCCCTACGCTTGCATCGGATCGACGAACGCCGCTCGGCGCCCCGGGGAACGGGGGCCGGCTACGCCCAGCGGACGTAGCCGGGCATCGAGGTGCGCCAGGGATCGGAGGCCGGGACGACGCGCGCCGAGAAGGCGAACGAGCCGGTCTTGTCGCAGGGGACCTGCAGCCGGTAGAGGTAGAGCGAGGCGCTGAGCTTCTTCGCCGGCTCCATCGGGAGCGCCACGCCGCCGTGCACAGCGCCGGAGGCGTCCGGGCGACCGAGGAAGAGCTCGACGCGCACGTCGGCCGGGTCGACGCCGTCGAGACGGACCTTGGCGGTCACCTCGAACGAGTCGCCCACGACGCTGCGCACGAGGTCGCGGTCGGTCTCGACCGCCTCGACGCGGACGCCGTCCCACTTGGCCCACAGCGCGTTGCGGCGCGCGATGTCCTGGCGGACGGCCGCGTAGTTGTCGGCCGAGAGCGAGGCGAAGTTCGCGAGCGCCGGCTCGTAGGAGCCGCGGAAGTAGTCGGAGACCATGCGCGTGGAGGAGAAGCGGGAGATCGACATCTTGATCGACTCCTTCATCATCCCGATCCAGCGCAGCGGCAGCTCGCCGTGCGGGCGGTCGTAGAAGGCCGGGACGATCTCGGTCTCCAGCAGGTTGTAGAGCGACTGCGCGTCGTTCCAGTTCTGCTGCCCCTCGTCGGCGAACTCCTGCCCGTCGCCGATCTGCCAGCCGCACTTGGCGCTGTAGCCCTCGGGCCACCAGCCGTCGAGCGTGGAGACGTGGATGGCGCCGTTCACGCACGCCTTCATGCCGGACGTGCCGGAGGCCTCCATCGGGCGGCGCGGGGTGTTGAGCCAGACGTCGACGCCGCGCACCATGCGGCGCGCGATGTGCATGTTGTAGTTCTCGAGGAAGACGATGCGGCCCTTGACGGCGGGGTCCTTCGAGAACTCGACGATGCGGCGGATGAGCTCCTTGCCGCCGTTGTCGGCGGGGTGGGCTTTGCCGGCGAAGACGATCTGCACGGGGTGCGCGTCGTCGCAGAGAAGGCGCTTGAGGCGGTCGGGGTCGGAGAGCAGCAGCGTCGCGCGCTTGTAGGTCGCGAAGCGGCGGGCGAAGCCGATCGTGAGCGCGTCCTTGTCGAGCACGTTGCGGCACGCTTCGACCTCGGCGGGGGAGCCGTGGCGGCGGTGCGCGGAGCGCTCGAGGATTTCGCGCGCGGAGCGGACGAGGTGCGCGCGCGCGGCTTCGTGGACGCGCCAGAGCTCCTCGTCGGCGAGGTGGTCGATGCGGGCGGCGCGCGACTCCTCGAGCGTCTCCTTGTCCCAGTCGGGCCCGAGAACGGTCGAGTAGAGGCGCTCGTTGTCGGTGCTGATCCAGGTCGGGACGTGGATGCCGTTGGTGACGTGGCCGATCGGGACCTCGTCGACCGGGAATTCCGGCCAGAGGTGGTGCCACATGTCGCGCTCGACGACGCCGTGGAGCTTCGCGACGCCGTTGCAGAAGAGCGAGCAGTTGAGGCCGAGGATCGTCATCGAGAGCTCGTTGCCCGTGTCGCCGGTCGCGCGGCCCATGGCCTTGACGGTCTCGGCGGGCAGGCCGCCGTCGCGCTCGAAGGCCTGCAGCTGCGGCCACAGGAGCCCCAGGTCGAACGTCTCGTTGCCGGCGGGCACGGGCGTGTGGGTCGTGAAGACCGAGGTGCGGCGGACGAACGCCTTGGCCTCGTCGAACGTGAGGCCGCTGCGCGCCATCGTCTTGGCGATGCGCTCCGGGCCGAGGAACGCGGCGTGGCCCTCGTTCATGTGCGAGCAGGCGACCTCGAAGCCGAGCGCCTCGACGGCGCGCAGGCCGCCGACGCCGAGCAGCACCTCCTGGCGGAGGCGGTTGAGCTTGTCGCCGCCGTAGAGCTGGCCGGTGACGCCGCGCAGCTCGGGCGGGTTCTCGGGGATGTTGGTGTCGAGGAGGATGAGCGGGATGCGGCCGACGTCGATCTTCCACGCGGTGAAGCGCAGCGGGCCCTCGGCGAGCGGGACCTCCAGCAGGAGCGGCTGGCCGTCCTCCTCGCGCAGGCAGCGCGAGACGGGGAGGCGGTGCACGTCGTTCTCCGGGTAGGCCTCGACCTGCCAGCCGGTGGCGTTGATCTCCTGCTCGAAGTAGCCCTCGCGGTAGAACAGGCCGATGCCGACGAGCGGGATGTCGAGGTCGGAGGCGCTCTTGAGGTGGTCGCCGGCGAGGATGCCGAGGCCGCCGGAGTAGATGTGCACGGACTCGTGCAGGCCGAACTCCATCGAGAAGTAGGCGATCACGCGGCGGTGCGTCTCGGCGTGGCTCTTCCAGTGCCTGGAGGTCTGGACCTCCTTCTCGAACTGCGCCTCGACGGCCTTCATGTGCGCGAGGAACGACGCGTCCGCGGAGAGCTCCTCGAGGCGCTCCTGCCCGACG
>CADBEF010000270.1 GCA_902793555.1 uncultured bacterium
CGCCGCCGCACCGACGAGCGCCGCGAGACCGCCGCGCGGGCGCCCCGACCGCACGGGCCCGGGATTTTCGGCTCCGCCTCCCTTGCCCGAAGGGCTCAACTCCGCCGCGGTCGCATGCCCCCCCCCCCCATTTCCTGACCCATTACGGTCGCGCGCGCGAACGCGCTTGACTCCCGCCCGCGATTGTGGGATGATGGAGACGTTCTCCGCCCCCCGCCGCGCCACGCGCGGCCGTGCGGCGGAATCCGAGTCTTTACCGAAAACGAAAGGTCCTTCCATGGCAGACCCCACCCCGGCGGACGCCCCCGCCCAGCAACCCGAGAAACCCGTTCCGCAGAACATGCGCAACTTCCACGCGAAGGCGCTCGCCTCGCTGGAACGGAATCCCGACCTGGCGATCAACATGCTCCTGCAGTGCGTCCAGACGTGCCCGTGGTTCGACGAGGCGCGGCAGAACCTCCGCAAGGCCGCGATCGCGCGCTACCTCCAGAAGCACGGCGGACACGCGGCCCCCAATCCGCTCGCCGGCGCCTCGGCCGTGTTCCAGAAGATGAAGGTGAACGGCCTCGCGAAGAAGGGCAAGTTCGACGAAGCGATCGCCGAGTGCGAAAAACTCCTCGAAAAGGACCCGCTCAACATCCACCTGGTGAAGCTGTTCGCCGACACCGCCATCGCCGCGGGCAAGCCCGTCATGGCCCACGACACGCTCGAAATCGTCCAGGCCCACACCGACCCCTCCAACCTCGCCTCGCTGGAAGCCGTCGGCCGCCTCTTCCTCGAGCTCAAGGACTACCGCCGCGCCCGGGAGTGCCTCGAACGCGTCCACCGCGCCAAGCCCCAGGACGGCGCGATCAACAAGATCCTCAAGGACACCGAAGCGCTCGCCACGCTCAACTCCGGCTGGGAGCAGGCCGCCAAGTCCGGCAACTACCGCGACACGCTCGCCAACAAGAAGCAGGCCGAAGAGCTCGAGGCCGCCGCCAAGTCCGTCAAGACCGAGGCCGACGCCGACACCCTGATCCGGCAGACGATCGCCAAGATCGAGAAAGAGCCCAAGAACGTCAACTACTACCTCGCGCTCGTCGGCCTCTACCTCCAGCAGAAGCGCTACGCCGAAGGCCTCGACGTCATCGCCCGCGCCCGCTCGATCATCGGGCAGGATCCCGAGCTCGACCGCCGCTACGCCGCGGTGAAAATCGAGAAGTACGACGCCGACATCGCCGCGCTCCAGGAAGCCGGACAGGCCGAACAGGCCGCCACGATGCAGGCCGAACGCGACCAGTACGTCTTCGACGACATCGCCGAGCGCGTCCAGCGCTACCCCAACGACCAGCACCTGCGCTACGAACTCGGCGCGCAGTACCACAAGTACGGCTACCCCGACGAGGCGATCCAGCAGTTCCAGATCTCCCAACGCTCGCCCAAGGACCGCGTCCAGTCGCTCTACCTCATGGCCGAATGCTTCCGCCAGAAGGGGATGCTCGACATGGCCGTCGAACAGCTCCGCACCGCGCTCGAGCAGCTTCCCGGCATGAACGCCGACAAGATGGACGTCTACTACCTCCTGGGCGAAATCTCCGAGCAGCAGGGGAACCTCGACGAAGCGTCGAAGTACTTCAAGGAAATCTACAAGTCCGACGTCACCTACAAGGACGTCTCCGACCGCGTCCAGCGCATCTACGAGCAGCAGAAGGCGAAACAGGCATGAACCGCTCGATCCTCCTCCCCGCCGTCCTCGCGCTGCTCTGCGCGGGCTGCTACACGGACGCCGCCGGCCAGCGGCACTGGGGCCGCCGCCGCGGCCCCACGCCGGCCGAGCTGCGCGAGCAGCAGCTCCAGGCCCGCCTCGCCGCGCTCGAGGCCAAGTACGCCGCCGTGCAGGGCGATCTCGACGGCATGGGCTCCTCCGTGACGAGCATCGCCCTGCGCTCGGACGAAATCTCCCGCGCCACCGACGCCCGCGGCGCGGACGCCGTCGCGCTCCGCAACGACCAGGCCGCCCTCGAGCGCCGCCTCGCCGCGCTCGAGTCGCAGATGTCCCGGATGCCTTCGACGATCCAGACGGCCGTCCAGGCCGAACACCGGTCGATCGTCGCCGAAGTCAACCAGGCGATCGCCGCGTCCGACAAGCGCACCGAGGCCGCGATCAAGGCCGCGGTCGCCCAAGCGCGTTCCTCCTCCTCCGGCGGCGGGACGTCCTCCTCCCGCGGCTCCTCCCGCCCGACGGACGGCGGCCAGTACTACGAACACAAGGTCGGCTCCGGCCAGACGGTCTCCGAAATCGCCCGCGCCTACGGCGTGACCATCGCCGACGTCGCCCGCGCCAACAACCTCAAGGCGCCCAACTACCCCATCCGCGAAAACCAGACCCTCTGGATCCCCGCGAAATAACCCCTCTTCCATCCATTCATCATTCAGCATTCATCATTCAGCATTCAGCATTCAGCCATGAACATTCCCGACAAACACGATCTCTCCGGCAAGGTCGCCGTCGTCACCGGCGGCGGCGGCGTGCTCTGCTCCACCCTCGCCCGCGCGCTCGCCGCGGCCGGCGCCAAGGTCGCCGTCCTGGACCTCCGCGAAGAGGCCGCGAAGAAGGTCGCCGACGCGATCGCGGCCGAAGGCGGCGTCGCGAAGGGCTACGCCTGCAACGTCCTCGAGAAGGAGTCGCTCGAAGCGACCCGCGCCGCGGTCGAGGCCGATCTCGGCCCCATCGACGTCCTGCTCAACGGCGCCGGCGGAAACCACCCGAAGGGCACGACCTCCAACGAGCGCCTCTCGGCCGCCGACCTGGCGGCCGCCAATCCCGAGCTCAAGACGTTCTACGACCTCGACCCGGCCGGCATCCAGTTCGTCTTCAACCTCAACATCCTCGGCACGCTCCTGCCGACGCAGGTCTTCACGAAGGGCATGGTCGAGCGTGGCCGCGGCGCGATCCTCAACATCTCGTCGATGAACGCGTTCCGCCCGCTCACGAAGATTCCCGCCTACTCGGCTGCGAAGGCCGGCGTCTCGAACTTCACGCAGTGGCTCGCGGTCCACTTCTCGCAGGCCGGCGTCCGCGTGAACGCGATCGCCCCCGGCTTCTTCCTCACGGACCAGAACCGCGCGCTGCTCACGAACCCGGACGGCTCGCTCACCGCGCGCGGCAACAAGATCATGTCGCTCACGCCGATGGGCCGCTTCGGCGA
>CADBEF010000271.1 GCA_902793555.1 uncultured bacterium
TTCCCGGGCTCCCCCGCGGCGGCCGCCGCCGCGATGCGCGCGGCAGCGGCGGCCGCGACGGCCTCCTGCTCCGACTCCGGGGCGGGGTTGTCGGAGCCGTAGGCGGAGAAGCGGCCGGCGATCTGGTTGAGCAGGATCTCGCTCTGCGCGACGTGCTCGCCGAAGAGGCGCGCGACCTCCTGGACGACGCGGACGTTCTTGCGGATGAGCTCGCGCGCGCTGCGGGCGACGGTCTCGCGCTGCAGCTCGCCCTTGGTGACGTCCTGCACGACGGCGCCGGCGAGGCGCCCGCGCGCGATGCAGAAGACGGAGACGTTGGCGACGCGGTCGCCGAGCGTCTGGTTGAAGCGCGTGGTCTCGCCGCCGTTCTCGAGGATCGAGGAGAGCAGCGGCGCGAACGGGAAGCCGATGGCGTCGAGGTCGAGGCCGTCGAGCGAGCCGAGCGTCTCGAAGATGCGCAGCGCCTCGCCGCCCATGATCTCGCAGAAGAGGTGGTTGCTCTCGACGATGGAGAGGGAGGAGTCGACGACCACGACGCCGGCGGGAATGTACTTGACGAGGGCGGAGCTCTTGCGCTCGAAGCTCTTGCGCAGGAACGTGTGGCACATCGAGGTCTCGGCCTTGCCGGCGAGGAGCGCGGCGGCGAAGTCGCGGCACGTCTCGTAGCCGCACGCGCCGCAGTTGAGCTCGTCCTCGGGGACGTACTTGCCGACGGTGGCGAGGGCCTGCCGGATCGCGGTCTCGTCCGGCGCCTCGGCCTCGGCGGCCTCGGCGGGGAAGGCGTGGGAGACGTCGACCGGCACCTCGCGCCCGACGCTGGAGCGCGGCTCGCCGGCGAGCTCGCCGGTGCGGACGATCGCGTCGATCGCCGCGCCGCCGGGGGGCATCGCGGGGCCGCCCACGCAGCCGCCGCGGCAGGCGAGCATCTCGACGAAGACGGGCGCGCCCTCCGCGGGGGCGGAGGCGCGGCAGAGGCGGTCGATCTGGGCGAGCCCGGAGACGGCGAGGAGCCGCGCCGGCGGGGCGGCGGGGTCGCGCAGCGTCTCGTTCATCCCGCCCTCGAAGGAGTAGAGGCGCCCCTCCTGCGCGGGGCCGAGCGCGAGCTCGGCCTCCTCGTCCGGGGGCTCGACGACGCCGCGGGACTCGAGGAACTCGACGAGGTTCGGGAAGGTGCACGCCAGGTCGAGCGCGGCGGGGTCGCGGTCCGCCTCGTTCTTCTTGGCGGCGCAGGGGCCGAAGAAGACGACGGCGGCGTCCGCCCCGTAGGCGCGGCGCAGGGCCTTGGCATGGGCGAGGACGGGGGAGTCGACCGGGACGATGCGCGGGGCGAGCGCGGGGTGGTACTTGCGGACGTAGTCGACCGAGGCCGGGCAGGCGGAGGAGAGCCACAGCCCGCGCGGATGGTCGCGGAGGAACTCCGCCGTCGCGGCCGAGACGAGCTGCGCGCCGTGGGCCGTCTCGGAGACGCCCGCGAAGCCGACGGAGCGCAGCGCGGCGGCGAGCCGGCCGAGCGTCCAGTCGGGGAACGCCGCGACGAAGCTCGGGGCGACGCTGGCGTAGACCGGGCGGCCGCTCTCGAGCAGGCGCGGGAGGCGGTCGACGTCGCGCCGGATCTGCTTGGCGCGGGCGGGGCAGACGCGGACGCATTCGCCGCAGGCGACGCAGGCGCCGGGGATGACGGCGGCGTGGCCGTTCTCGATGCGGATGGCCTTGGGGTGGCAGTGCCGGACGCACTTGTAGCAGTCCTGGCACTCGTTCTCGAGGGTGAAGACGGGGGATTGCATGGGGCGGGCGGGGGATCGCGTGGCGGGGTGCTAGCCGAGCAGGCCGTCGAGGATCGCGCGCATGGCGGGCTCGTCGACGCGGGTGTGGACGGTGCCGTCGACGACGACGTTGGGGCCGTCGGCGCAGCGGTCGCAGCAGAGGCCGCCGCGCAGGTCCACGCGCGCCTCGATCTCGGGGTGGGCGTCGAGGAAGGCCTCGGCCAGCTCGACGTTGCGGGCGTTGCCGCGCGCGAAGCACGAGCTGCCCATGCAGATGACGATCGTTTTCATGAGTGGAGGGAGCAGGGGCCGCCGACGCAGCCCCCCTTGCAGGACATGACCTCGAGGAAGTTGCCGGGGAGCTTGCCCGCGGCGTAGAGGCGGACGAGGGCGACGGACTTGCGGTCGAGACCGTCGACGAAGCGCGAGTCGAGCTTGAAGTCCGGCGGGAGCTCGCCCTTGAGGCCCTCGAGGACCGACGCGGTGACGCCGCAGCTCTTGGCGTAGTTGCGCGCGTCCTCGCGCGCCGGGCGGTCGAGCTTCGCCGGCTCGAGCGCGACGGGGGCGATCTTGCGCGCGGCGAAGACGGCGCCGAGCTCCTCGAAGGAGAGCACGAAGTCGACGTTCTCGCGGCGCAGCGCCTCGTCGCGCTTGGCGATGCAGGGGCCGACGAAGACGACGCGGTTGTCCGGCCGGCGCTCCTTGGCGATGCGCGCGGCGTAGGCCATGGGCGAGGGCGTGTCCGAGACGTGCGGCAGGAACGCCGGCAGGTGCTTGCGCACCAGGTTCACCCACGCCGGGCAGCACGAGGTCGTCATGATTCCCTTGCCCTCCTTCTGGCGCTCGACGAACTCGCGCGCCTCGTGCTCGGTGGTCATCTCCGCGCCGCGCGCGACCTCGATCACGTCGTCGAACCCGAGCGCGCGGATCGCGGCGAAGAGCTGCTCCACGCTGCCCGGGAACTGCCACGCCGCGGCGGGAGCGACGACGGCGGTGAGCTTCTCGCCGGCGCGCAGCGCGCAGAGCAGCTGCACGAGCTGCGACTTCTCCATCACGGCCGAGAAGGGGCACGCGCGGAAGCACGCGCCGCAGAAGATGCACTTGGCGAAGTCGATGCGCGCGTGGCCGTGCGCGTCCTTGCGGATGGCGCCGACGGGGCATGCGGCCTCGCAGGGCACCGACACCTCCACGATCGCCTTGTAGGGGCAGACCTGGGCGCACTTGCCGCAGCGCACGCACGCCGCCTCGTCGATCGACGAGCGCCCGCGCGCGACCGTGACCGCCTTCTTCGGGCAGTTCCACTCGCAGGGGCGCGCGAAGCAGCCGCGGCAGTTGTCCGTCACCATGAACGCGCGGTCGCGGCAGCCGTCGCAGCCCGCGGAGCAGACCGTCATCGGGTCGCCGCGCGGCGGCGGCG
>CADBEF010000272.1 GCA_902793555.1 uncultured bacterium
GATCGGGCCGGGTGCGGCAAGCTCGTCTTCCAGCGCGAACGGCGGCGCGGCAAGCAGCTGCTCGAGGGCGCGCGCGGCGGCGGACACCGCGGCTTCTCGCGCCGGCAGCGCGGCGCGCGCGGTCGCGATCCCGGCGTCGGCCGCGGAGACGTCCGCTCCCGCGGTGAAGCCGGAGCGTCCCTTGGCGCGGGCGACGTCCGCGGATTCGACCTCGGCGGCGAGGTTGGAGCGGGCGATCTCGAGCGATTCCTGCGCGAGGCGCAGCGCGACGTAGTCCAGGGCGATTTCGGCGCGCAGCGAGAGGCGCGCGTCCTCGAGCGAGAGGCCCGAGGCCTCGAGGTCGGCCGCGGCGGCTTCGGCGGAGCGGCGGTTGCGGCCGAACAGGTCGAGCTCCCAGCCGGCGTCCGCGCCGGCGCGCGCGGCGGTGCGCGACTCGTCCGGGTCGTAGGTCTTCGAGCGGGAGGCGGAGCCGGAGAGGCCGAGCGACGGGGACAGCGCGGCGCGCGCGGCGGCGAGCGTGGCGCGGGACTGGCCGAGGCGCGCCTGCGCCTGCGCGAGCGTGAGGTTCGCCGCCGTGCCGCGCTCGAGCAGGTTCGTGAGCAGCGGGTCGCCCCAGGCGGCCCACCAGTCGGCCTCGGCAAGCACGGCCGCGGGCGCGGCGTTGGTGAGCGCCGTGTCCGCGGGGACGAACCGGAAGGTCTCCGGCAGCAGGTCGGCGGTCTCCGGGCGCTCGTAGTCCGGCCCGAGCAGGCAGCCCGCGCAGAGGAGCGGAAGGGCGAAGAGGAAAGCTCTGTTCATCATTCGTATCGCAGTGCATCGATGGGGTTGAGGCGCGATGCGCGCCAGGCGGGGTAGAAGCCGAATGCGACGCCGATGGTGGCGGACACCGCCACGGACATCGCGATCGCGGCGGCGGACGGCGCGACGGGCCAGCCCTTCCACGCCGAAACGACCATGGAGCACACGCGCCCCGCGGCGATGCCGAGCACGCCGCCCGCGACGCAGAGCAGCAGCGACTCGACGAGGAACTGCACGAGGATGTTCCCGCCGCGCGCGCCGACCGCCATCCGCAGGCCGATCTCGCGCGTGCGCTCGGTGACCGAGACGAGCATGATGTTCATGATGCCGACGCCGCCCACCACCAGCGAGATGAGCGCGACGATGAGCAGCAGCGACGTCATGAGCGTGGACGTCGAGGTGAGCGCGTCGAGCATTTCGCTCATGTTGTGCAGGACGAAGTCGTCCTCCGCGCCCTCGCGGAGGCGGTGCCGCGCGCGCAGCAGCGCGCGGATCTCCTCCATCGCGGCGTCGACCTCGGCGGCCGACGCGGCCTTGCACTGGATGCTGTCGACGTTGTCGAACCGGATCGGCATGAGGTAGTTGGCGGTCTGCGTGGCGTCGCGCGCGGGGTAGAGCGACACGGACGAGGCCGCATAGCGGTCGCCGCGCGAATGGGACGAGGAGCCGCCGCCGGCGGACGCCACGCCGCCCGAGCGCGCGAGGCGGTTCCGCATCGTGGTCCACGGGACGATGACCATGTCGTTCTGGTCCTCGCCCATGAGGTTGGCGCCCTTGGGCTTGAGGACGCCGCAGACCGTGAAGATCGTGTTGTTCAGGCGGATGCGCTCGCCGACGGGCGAGGCGCCGTCCGGGAAGAGCGCCTCCGCGACGGTCCGGCCGATCACGCAGACGGTCGCCGAGGCGCTCACGTCGCGGTCCGTGAACGGCGCGCCGTCCTCGACGGACCATTCACCGACGTCGAACACGTCCACCGAGCCGGAGTCGACGCGCCCGGGCTGGCAGTTGTAGGGCCCGCGGATCGCCTGAACGGACGTGCCGCGCACCTTGGGCGTGGCGGCGGAGACGGAGGGGCAGTTCTCGCGGATCGCGTCGCAGTCCGCGCCCGTGAGCGTGATGCCGGAGCCGGCGGCGGCGGCGACGCCGGCGCGCTGGGTCGCGGACGAGCGCACCATGATCACGTTGGAGCCCATGTTGGAGATCGACGAGGCGATCTGCTTCGACGCGCCGCCGCCGATCTCCATCATCGTGATCACGGCGGCGATGCCGATCACGATCCCGAGCATCGTCAGGAGCGATCGCGCGACGTTGCGCCGGAGGGCGACGAGGGCTGTGTTGAGAATCTGGAGCATTGTCAGACGACGATTCCGTCTTTTACGTGGATCGTGCGGCGGGCGTAGTCGCAGACTTCGGCGTCGTGCGTGACGACGACGATCGTGATGCCGCGCTCCGCGTTGAGCCGCTGGAAGAGCTCGAGGATCTCGACCGTGGTCTTCGAGTCGAGGTTGCCCGTCGGTTCGTCCGCGAAGAGGATCTCCGGGTCGTTCACGAGCGACCGCGCGATGGCGACGCGCTGCTGCTGGCCGCCCGAGAGCTGCGCGGGCGTGTGGTCCATGCGGCCGTCCAGCCCCAGCATCGAGAGAAGGCCCTTCGCCTTCTCGATCTCCTTCGCGCGCGGCTCGCGCCGGCCGCGGTGGTACTCGAGCGGCATCAGCACGTTCTGCAGCGCGCTCGTCCGCGCGAGGAGGTTGAAGCTCTGGAACACCCACCCGATGCGCGCCGCGCGCAGGTCCGCCCGCTCGTCCGCCGAGAGGCGCGAGACGTCCCGCCCGTCGAACCGGTATTCCCCGCCGCTCGGCGCGTCCAGGAAGCCGAGGATGTTCATGAGCGTCGACTTGCCCGAGCCGGACGCGCCCATGAGCGCCACGAGGTCGCCCGTCTCGACCGACAGCGACACGCCCTTCAGCACCGGCACGTCGATGCCGCCGGGCAGATGGTAGGTTTTCGTGAGGTTGCGGACTTCAATGAGGGACATCGGTGGAGTTAAGAGTTAAAAGTTGAGGGGTTTAAACGGTTGAAATGGTTGAAGCGGATCATTCAGCATTCAGCATTCGGCATTAGTGCGGAGGAGGACCGGCGGGGGCGCCCTTCGGGCGCTTGGGCATATTGGGGAGGAGGGGATTCTTGGAGCCGGCGGAGGTCTTCGGGGCGGCGCCGGAGGCGACCGCCTCTTCGCGCGTGACGACGGCCGCGCCTTCGGCGAGCGCGCCGGGCTCGAGCGGTTCGACGGCGGCGAGCGAGCCGTTGTTGAGGAGCACGCGCACGGGCACGGGGCGGGGCGGCGCCTTCGCGTCCG
>CADBEF010000273.1 GCA_902793555.1 uncultured bacterium
TCCGCGACGGCGAAGTGGCCGCTCTCGCCCTCGGCGGCGACGCGTCCGCCCCGTCGCCGCCCCGCCGCCGCCGGTCCGCCCCGCCGCCGGCCGCGGCGCCGGACCAGCCCTCCCTGTTCTGACCGGAGAACCGTCCGCGCGCCGCGTGCGCGGAAACGCCTCGCGCGCGGGTTGCCCCGCGCGCGGGAATGTGCTAGAATTCCGACGCATCCAGCCAACCCCGCCTCCATGAAAGAGCTCGCCTACGTCCTCGTCAACCCCTACACCATCCGCAAGAGCCGCCTCGGCGGCGTCCTCGCGCGCTACCTGAGCCGCACGGACCTCAAACTCGTCGCCGCCCGCATGTTCGGCGCGTCGCAGGGGCTCGTCGAGGACTACGCGCGCGCCGTCGTTGAGCGCACGGACTCGACGCCCCACATCGACAAGCTGCTCGACGCCTACATCCGCAAGGAGTACGCGCCCAAGAAGGAGACCGGCCGCCCGCACCGCTCGCTGTGCCTGCTCTTCGAGGGCGAGGACGCGATCCGCAAGATCTGGGAGTGCACCGGCTCGGTGACGCTGCGCTGGGGCGGCGGGCAGACGGTGCGCGAGACGTTCGGCGACTACATCGCCGAGGACGACGGCACGGTGACCTACTTCGAGCCCGCGGTGCTCGTCGCGCCGACTCGCTCCTTCGCGATCAAGACGCTCAAGATCCTCCTCGACCACATCGAGGACAGCGGCATCGTGAACTCGCACTACGGCGACCCGGGCGTCGAGCGCACGCTCGTCATGCTCAAGCCGGACAACTTCCAGCGCCCCTCGCTGCGCGCCGGCAACATCATCGACCTGCTCTCGTCCGCCGGGCTGCACATCGTCTGCGTGAAGAAGTTCGCGATGACGGTCGCCCAGGCCGAGCAGTTCTACGGGCCGGTCGTGCAGTCGCTCACCGAGAAGTTCCCGAACTTCGGCGCGGGCCGCGTCGCGGGCGCCGTCTCGCGCGAGCTCGGCTTCGACGTCGACCCGGCGCTCGCCCGCCCGCTCTGCGAGGCGATCGCGCCGGCGTTCGCGAAGAACCAGTTCGAGGACATCGTCGAGTTCATGACGGGCTTCCGCCCCTCCGCCGTCCCGGAGGAGGAGAAGGCGACGCGCGCCGGCGCCGAGTGCCTCGGCCTGATCTACGAGGGCGCGAACGCCGTCGCGAAGATCCGCGACATCCTCGGCGCGACCGACCCCGAGAAGGCGCGCCCCGGCTCGGTCCGCCGCGAGTTCGGCACGAACATCATGGTGAACGCGGCGCACGCCTCGGACAGCCCCGAGAACGCGAAACGCGAGATGGGCATCATCGACATCGCGGGCGACAACATGTCCCCGATCCTCCGCAAGTACTGCAATGAATAGCGTCCTCCAGGCCATCCAGCCCTCCGCGACCCTCGCCATCTCCGCCAAGGCGAAGGCGCTCGCCGCGCAGGGCGTGCGCGTCTGCAACTTCGCCGCCGGCGAGCCGGACTTCGACACGCCGGACGTCATCAAGCGCGCCGCGATCGCCGCGATCGAGGCGGGCAAGACGAAGTACACCGCGGCCAAGGGCATGCCCGAGCTCTGCCGCGCGGTCGCCGAGAAGTTCGGGCGCGTGAACGGCATCGCCTACGACCCCGCCACGGAGATCCTCGTCTCCTCCGGCGGAAAGCAGTCGCTCTTCTACGCGTTCCTCGCGCTGCTCGAGCGCGGCGACGAGGTGCTGATCCCCTCCCCCGCCTGGCTCTCCTACCCGGAGCTCGTCCGCATCGCCGGCGGCCGCCCTCGCTTCGTGAAGACCACCTCGCGCACCGGCTACAAGCTCACGCCGGCGCAGCTCGAGAAGGCGATCCGCCCGCGCTCCAAGGTCCTCGTCCTCAACTACCCGAGCAACCCCACCGGCGCGGTCTACTCCGCTTCCGAGCTGCGCGCGCTCGGCGAGGCCGCCGTCGCGCACGGGCTCTGGATCGTCGCGGACGAGATGTACGAGCGCATGGTCTACACGGACGAGCCGTTCGCCTCGCTCGCCTCGCTCTCGCCGGCGTTGCGCGCGCGGACCGTCACCGTGAACGGCTGCTCCAAGGCCTTCTCGATGACCGGCTGGCGCATCGGCTACGCCGGCGCGCCGAAGGAGGTCCTTTCGCTCATGGCCGCCGCGCAGAGCCACTGCGCGTCCAACCCCTGCACGCCCGCGCAGTACGCCGCGCTCGCCGCGTTCGTGGACCCCGCCTCCGAGGAGGCCGTGAAGCCCATGATCGCCGCGTTCCGCCAGCGCGCCGACCGCATCTACCGGCTCCTGAAGAAGATCCCCGGCGTCCGCGTGCCGAAGCCCGAGGGCGCCTTCTACATCTTCCCGAACATCAAGTCGTTCGGGCTCGACGCCGTGACGTTCTGCCACCGGCTCATCGAAGAGAAGCACGTCGCCGCCGTCCCGGGCACGCCGTTCGGATCGGCCGACCACGTGCGCTTCTCCTACGCCTGCTCGATGGACTGCATCGAGGAGGGCATGGCCCGTTTCGCCGACTTCTGCGCCTCGCTGCGAAAGTGACCGCCTCGCTCTCTTCAACCCCTTCAACCTTTCAACCATGAAACAGACCCTCACCGAAAAGATCCTCGCCCGCGCCGCCGGGAAGGAGTCCGTCACGCCCGGCGAAAACATCTGGGCCAAGATCAACGTCCTGCTCACCCACGACGTGTGCGGCCCCGGCACGATCGGCATCTTCAAGCGCGAGTTCGGCGAAGACGCGAAGGTTTTCGACCGCGAGGGCGTGGTGATCATCCCCGACCACTACATCCACACGCGCGACGAGAAGGCGCACCGCAACGTCGCCACGCTCTTCGACTTCGCCCAG
This sequence comes from uncultured bacterium, assembly GCA_902793555.1. Lineage (GTDB taxonomy): Bacteria > Verrucomicrobiota > Kiritimatiellia > RFP12 > UBA3636 > UBA3636. Next base: position 2,850 of record CADBEF010000273.1, read on the forward strand.
GAGCAGGACCTGCCCTACTTCTATCCGCCGTGGACGAACCGCTACCGCGGCGTCTGCCACGTGGCGCTGCCCGAGCTCGGGCACGTCCGCCCCGGCGAGACGATCGTCGGCACCGACTCGCACACCTGCACGCACGGCGCGCTCGGCGCCTTCTCGACCGGCATCGGCAACACCGACGCGGGCTTCGTGATGGGCACCGGCAAGATGCTGGTCAAGGTCCCCGAGACGATCCGGATCGTCCTCACGGCGACCTCGGCACCGGCGGCGCGACCTACTGCGCGCTCGAGTTCACCGGCCCCGGCTGCGCCTCGCTCTCGATCGAGGACCGCATGACGATCTGCAACATGGCCGTCGAGGCCGGCGCCAAGAACGGCATCTTCGCGGCGGACGACAAGGCGCTCGCCTACGTCCGCGCCCGCACGAAGAAGCCCTTCGAGCCGCTCGTCGGCGACCCCGACGCGCCCGTGAAGGCCGAATACACGTACGACCTCGGGGCGCTCGTCCCGTGCGTCGCCAGGCCCCACTGCCCGGACCGCTACGCGCCCGCCGCCGACTGCGCCGACGTGAAGCTCGACCGCGCCTACGTCGGCTCCTGCACCGGCGGCAAGATCGAAGACTTCGAGATGGCCGCGCGCGTCCTGAACGGACGCAAGGTCGCGATCGACACCTTCCTCGTCCCGGCCACGGTCGAGGTCGCGGAGGCGATCCGCACGCGCGAGATCGGCGGGAAGACCTGGGAGCGCATCTTCGCCGAGGCGGGCTGCATCCCCGTCTCCGCGCCCGGCTGCGCCGCGTGCCTCGGCGGCCCGGTGGACACCTTCGGCCGCACGCACGGAAACGAGGTCGTGATCTCCACCACGAACCGCAACTTCATCGGCCGCATGGGCAGCAAGACCGCGCCCATCTACCTCGCCTCGCCCCTCACAGTCGCGGCCTCCGCGATCAGCGGGCACATCACCGATCCCCGCGAGTTCCTGTAGGAGAATCCGCCATGAGCAAGATCCGTTCGAAAGTCTACGTCGCCGGCGACAACATCGACACCGACAACATCATCCCGGCGCAATACCTGAACCTCGTCCCGACCATCCCCGAGGAATACGAGAAGCTCGGCTCCTACGCGATGGCCGGCCTGCCGGACGACGCCGCGCCGTTCGTCGACAAGGCCACGGGCAAGACGCCCTACGGCATCCTCGTCGCCGGCAAAAACTTCGGCTGCGGATCCTCCCGCGAGCACGCGCCCGTCGCGCTCGGCGCGGCCGGCTGCAAGGCCGTCGTGGCGGAATACTACGCGCGCATCTTCTTCCGCAACTCCGTCGCGACCGGCGAGGTCTACCCGTTCGAGACGGCGACGCCGCTCGTCTCCGAGTTCAAGACGGGCGACGAGGCGGAGCTCGACACCGACGCGCACACCCTGACGCGCCTCTCCGACGGCAAGGTCTTCCCCCTGAAGGACCTCGGCGCCGTCGCCCCGGTCGTCGAGGCGGGCGGCATGTTCGCCTACGCCCGCAAGGTCGGCATGATCCCATCGGCCGGCCACTAGACCCTTCCCCACCTTCCCCCATTAACTTTTCACTTTTAACTTTCACCCCCTCCGATGCCCCTCTTCCCCATCGTCCTCTCCGCCGTGATCGGCTTCGTGCTCGGCCTCGTCGCCGGGTACAAGGCCCACGACTACGCACGGCGGGGCAAGGCACCCGCCGCGAACCGCCTCCGCGAAGCCCGCCGCGCCGACGCGGACCGCGAGGCGAAGGGCATCATCCGCGAGGCCGAGATCCAGGCCCGCAGCGAAGTGCTCAAGGCCCGCGAGGCGTTCGAGGTCTCCGTCAAGGAGCAGCGCCGCGAGCTCAACGAGACGCTCTCCGGCCTCAACAAGCGCGAGCAGGTCCTCTCGCAGCGCGAGGACAACCTCGACCGGAAGGCGGACGTCCTGGACCGCAAGGAGGAGGCGATAGACCGCAAGTCCGCCGCCGCCGAGGCGGCGCTCGGCGAAGCGAAGAAGCTCGCCGCCGAGGCCGAGTCGGTGAAGACGCGCGCCGAGGCGTTCCAGCAGCGGCTCGCGGGCATGACGCGCGACGAGGCGCGCAAGGACCTGCTCGAAAAGGCCGCGCAGGACGTCCGAGGCGACCTCGGCGTCTTCGTGCGCCGCGAGAAGGAGCGCGCCGAGAAGGACGCCCGCGCCGCCGCCCGCGAGATCGTCGTCGCCGCGATGCAGCGCTACGCCGCCGGCCACGCGGTGGACGCCACCACGCGCGCCGTCCCGATCTCCGGCGACGACGTGAAGGGCCGCATCATCGGCCGCGAAGGCCGCAACATCCGCGCGCTCGAGGCCGCCACCGGCTGCTCGTTCCTCGTGGACGACACGCCGGACACCGTCGTCATCTCCGCGGCCGACCCGGTCCGCCGCGAGATCGCCGCCGTCGCGCTCGAGCAGCTGATCGCCTCCGGGCGCATCCAGCCGCAGCGCATCGAGGACGTCGTCGAGCAGGTCCGCGGCGACATGGACCGGCACTTCGTCGAGCTCGGCGGCGCCGCCGCGCAGGAGCTCGACGCGCCGATTTCCAACACGGACGAGTTGCGCGCCCTCGGCCGCCTGCAGTGCCGCACGAGCTTCTCGCAGAACGTCCTGCAGCACAGCAAGGAGGTCGCCTCCTACGCCGGGCTCATGGCCGCCGAGATGGGGCTCGACGAAGCGCTCGCGCGCCGCATCGGCCTGCTGCACGACATCGGCAAGGCGCTCGACCAGACCGCCGAGGGCCCGCACGCCCTCGCCGGCGCCGAGTTCCTGCGCGCCTGCGGCGAGCCGGCCGCCGTCGTGGACGGCGTGGCGGGCCACCACGGCGAAACCGAGTCGCAGACCGTCTACGCCGCGCTCGCCTCCGTGGCGGACGCGCTCTCCAGCGCGCGCCCCGGCGCCCGTTCGGAGAACGTCCAGCTCTACCTGAACCGCCTCGCCGACCTCGAGAAGATCGCGCTCTCGTGCAAGGGCGTCGCGAAGGCCTACGCCGTCCAGGCCGGCCACGACCTGCGCGTGATCGTCGATCCGGACAGGACGGACGACAACGAGGCCGCGCTCCTCGCCGCCGAAATCTGCCGCAAGATTTCCGCCGAGGTGCAGTTCCCCGGCCAGATCCGCGTGACGGTGATCCGTGAAAAGCGCTGCGTCGAGTTCGCCCGCTAGCCGCCGCCGCGGCGAAACGCTCGTCGAGTGCCTCGTCGCGCTCGCGTTCGCCGGCCTCGTGTTCGTCCCGGCGTCCGCCGCGCTGCGGGGCGCCGTCCGCCGCGACGCGGACACCGCCTCGCGCGTCGCCGCAGCCGTCGCGATCCGCCCCGCCGCGCTCTCCGCCGCCGCGCG
>CADBEF010000274.1 GCA_902793555.1 uncultured bacterium
CCCAGCAGCTCGCATTGGGGTTCGCGCAGCAGGTACGCCAGCGCCAGCGCGTCGTCGATGTCGTTTCCGATGTCGGTGTCGAGAAGGAGTTTCATGGGGCGTGATTCCGTGGTCCTGTCCCGCGGTTGCGCGGGATGGCGTCCATTCTACCAGAACCGGCCCGGACAATCCACAGGTTTCCGCGGAGTCGGGTCCGCCGCATTGCCTTGCCGCCGGGGTTCTGGTAGACTTCGCGGCATGAAAATCCCCTCGCGCCTCCTGTTTCTCGTTCTTGCGAGTGTTGCACTTCCCGCCACCGCGGAGGAGTCGCGAAACTTCTTCGAAAGCGGATCGTTCGAGTCGTGGGACGAGGCGTCCGGACGGCCGACCGCCACGGCGTGGCGCTGGGCGCTCCCGAAGGATCCGTTCGCGACGATGGAGCGCGCCACGAACGAATGGCGCTCCGGCTCGTCGTCGCTGCACCTCCGGGACGACAGCACGGCTAAGGAGAACCAGACTCTGGGACACGTCGTCGCCAAGGACGAGCTCGCGAAGCTGCGCGGAAAGCGCGTCGAGGTCACGGCGTGGGTGAAACAGGTCGCCGCGTCGGGGCCGAAGGTCGTCGGCCTCGGCCTCTGGGGACGCACGGAGGACGGCAGGATCATCTCCGCAAGCGACTGGACCGGTACCACGCTCCCGACGGACTGGCAGGAGCTCCGGACGACGCTTCCGGAGCGGGACGATGCCGCCGCCGAGCCGCCGGCCTCGCCCGAGGAGGCCTTCCGTGCGTCGTTCGAAAACCAGCCGGCCGTCGTCTCGGACCCGTGGCCGCGCCCGACGATCGAGCGGGGCTGCTTCTGGCAGGACGGCCGCCCCGTCTTCCTGCTCGGCCCGTGGATCTATCCGCGCACGCACGTCGATTGGAAGGAGGGCGATCCCGACCCGCAGGGCATCGGCCACCGCGCCTACGTCGAGGCGCCGGGACGCGCGATTTTCGAGTCGATGGGCTTCAACGCGTCGCAGCTCTCGTCCGCGTGGGCCCTCCCCGGGCAGGCGCTCTACGGGCTCGGCCTGCCCGACGACTGGCGCGAGTCGGAGAAGCGCATCGGGGCGTTCTTCCCGCGCTTCGAGGGGCAACCGATGGTCGTCGACTTCGCCTTCGGCTTCGCGGACGCGTTCCGCAAGGCCGACCCCGCGCAGGCGCGCGAGCTCGAGCAGCAGAACGGCGGGTGGCACCAGTTCCTCCCGTTCTGTCCGGAGGCTCCCGACGGCCTGCGCTACTATGAGTCCTATCTGAAGGGCGGGGCGCGCGCCGCGCTGCGCGGCGGGGCGAACGTCCTCGTGTGGGAGCTCTTCAACGAGCCCGTCTACAAGTGCATGTGCCGCGGCAACGCCGAGCGCTTCGCCGAGCGGATGAAGGCCCGCTACGGGACGATAGAGAGCGCCAACGCCGCGTGGGGGACCGTCTTCGAGGACTTTGCCGACGTCGCGCGGCAGACCGAGTTCCGGCAGTTCCCGCGGCTCTGGCCCGACTACATGGCGTTCCTGGGCGAGCGCTACGCGGAGGTGCTGGCGGCGTGCCGGCGCTTCGTCGAAGAGGTGGACGCGCGCCCGAACGTCTACTTCGCCGAGCAGAGCAGCACGTTCACGCTCACGGACGCCCGCGGCGCCGGGATGGACTACCGCCTCGTCGCGGACGCGCTCGACGTCCTCGCCTACGAGGGCGGCATCCGCTTCGGCTACGACGCGGCGAAGAAGGACGTCGCCGAAGCCGAGGCCGCCGCGTTCAAGTCGACGCTCGAGCACCTCTTCAACATGGACTTCTACCGCGCCCTCGCGCGCGGCGCGAAGCCGATCGTGAACGACGAGCACTACTGCACGCGCGTCGAGAACGGCAGTCGCGTCCCCAGCCGCAAGGAGGACATCGCGACCTCGCTCTGGACCGAGCTCTTCCACGGTAGCGCCGGGACGTTCACATACTGCTGGGACAAGCGCTCGTGGGAATGGAAGACGATCGAGGAGGCGCGGCGCGTCGCCGAGAAGCCCTCCTACAAGTCCGCATCGCTCCTCAACCCCTGGAACTACCCGCCCGAGGCGCTCGACGGCTTCGCGCAGTTCCGGGGCGAGCTCGAGCCGCTGCGGGACGCCGTCCTCCCGATGCCCCGAACGACGCCGGCGAGCGTCGCGATCTTCTTCTCCTATCCCACGCTGCGGATGCTCGACCTCGACAAGATCGACTACCGCGCGCGCCTCCTGCGCTGGTACGGCGCCGTCCTCGGCGCGCACTACCCGCTGAGGATCGTCTTCGAGGAAGACTTGGTCGCGGGACTGCCCGCGGACGTGAAGGCGCTCGTCGTCCCTTCCGCGCGCTACGCCACGCCGGCGAGCGCGGCGGCCGCGGCCCGCTTCGCCGCGCGCGGCGGCACGGTCGTCGCGGACGCGGACGCCTTCCTGCGCGACGAACGCGGCGACCCGCTTCCGGAACCGCCCGCGGGCCTCCTCCGCCTTGACGCCGACGCGCCGGACTCCGTTTCGGAGCTTCTCGCCGCCCTCGCCGCGAGCGGCGCGCGGCGGGACGCCGTCCTCGAGCGCGACGGAGACCCCGCCACGGGGCTCTGCGACATCCAGGTCGTCGACCGCGGCGACTTCAAGCTGCTGCTCCTCGTCGACCTGGGCGCACGGGAGCCGGCGGACGCCCGGCTCAAATGGAACGTCGCAGACGGTCGCTACCGGCTCTCCGATGCCGCCACGGGCCGCGCGATCCCGAACGGCGGCGCCGAAATCTGGACCGCCGCCGACCTCGCCCGCGGGATTCCCGTCACCGTCCATCCGCAGAAACGCCTCCTCCTCCGCCTCGATGCGGACAGACAGCCATGACACCCCGCATCCAATCCCTCCTCGACTACACGTTCGCCCGCCAGCAGGACGCGCTCCGCCGCGGCGCCGACTGGGCGCCGCTCCTGGCGCAGTTCGTTTCCGAGGGGACGCCCGACGAGGCGCGCGCCCGCATCGGCCTGCAGGAGATGCTCCGCGCCGAGGGCGAGAACCCCGTTTTCCTCGACGGCGAGCGCATCGCCTTCACGCGCACGGTCCGCCAGATCCCCGACCTGCACACCGACGCCGAGATGGATGCGCGCCGCGCCGCCGGCACGGCGTTCGGCGAGAAGGGCGTCGTCTTCAACCTCACCGCTGACTTTGGCCCCGCGATCCGCGACGGGCTCGACGCCCGCCTCGCGCAGATGCGCGAACGTATCGCCCGCGCCCGCGCCGAGGGCGACGCGGAGGGCGTCGACTTCCTCGAGAACGCGATCCTCTCCGTCGAGGCGGTGCTGGAGCTTGCGGAGCGCTACCGCGCCGCCGCGGCGGCGCGCGGGCTCGGCGACATCGCCGAGACGCTCGCGCGCGTGCCGCGCCTCGGCGCGCGCACCTTCCGCGAGGCGCTCCAGTCGCTGCGCGTCCTGCACTACGCGATGTGGTGCGAGGGCGAATACCACTGCGGCCTCGGGCGCATCGACCAGTACCTGCTGCCCTACTTCGAGGCCGACCTCGCGGCGGGCCGCCTCGACCGCGACGGCGCGCTGGAGCTGCTGGAGGAGTTCT
>CADBEF010000275.1 GCA_902793555.1 uncultured bacterium
CCGTTCGCCTTCTTGTCCATCCCGATCCAGGCCAGGTCCGTGGCGTTTATGCGGGCGTTGTAGAGCGCCTTGCCGAGCGGGGTCTGGCTTTCGCTCAGGTGCACGAGCGTCGGGATGCCGTCCGGCTTGGCCAGGAGGTCGAGCAGCCTGCCGATGGCGTCCTCGGGGTCGCGGGGGGCGAGCACGGGGTCGCCGCGGACGACCTGCTCCTCGTAGGCGTGGTAGAGCGACTGGGCCTCCTGGAGGAGCTCGGCGATCTCCTCGTGGCAGTTCTGGAGGCGGGTGAGTCCCTCGGCGAAGGCGGCGACCTTGGGAGGGATGTCCACGCCGAGCTTCTGCAGCTCGCAGAGGATGGCCTGGAAGCGGTAGCCGGTGTCGGCCTCCGCGAGGCCCTTGTGGATGACCTGCCGGACCGCGGCCTCGATCTTGTCCTTCTTCGCGTTGAACGCGTCCCGCTCCGGCGTGCCCTTGCCGAGGAGCTCGCCGAACGTGTCGACGAAGAACGTGGTGTGCTTGGCGGCGACGGTCGCGACCATCTTGAGGAGCAGGACGCGCTCCTCGGGGGCGAGCTTCACGAGGTTGCCGAAGTCGATGAAGGTGGCGCGCTGCCCCTCGGTGTCGAGCATCAGGTTGCCGGTGTGCACGTCGTTGTGCATCGTGCCGGACTTGAAGAGCGCCTCGTCGACCCACTTCCAGACGACCTGCTTGAAGTAGATGCCGCTCTCGGAGATGTCGCGCACGGCTTTCTCGATCTTGTTGTGGATGGCGAGGAAGCCCGCGGCGGACATGTCCTTGCGGACGACCGGCTTGCCGTCCTTGCGGACGATCCGGCCGTCGGCGTCGGTCTCGAAGACGCCGGCGAAGAGGTTGTGGATCTCCTGCGTCTGCCGGGCGAGAACCTTGTCGAAGGGCTGGCCGGGGGCGACTTCGCCCACGAGCACGTCGGCGCTCTGCTTGACGCCTTCCGGCACCTTCATCGCGGAGACGGTCCAGGTGTGCTCCGCGCCGGGGACGTGGACGCGCTTGCCCGTCTTGGCGTCGACCTTGGGGACCATCTTGCCGGACTTCTTGTCCTGCACCATCACGTAGCGGTTGTCGCGGACTTCGTAGACCTGGCCGTCCTGGATGTTCTTCGCTTCGACGCGGAAGTCGAACTCGTCGGCGATGGTCCTGACGCGCGCCGCCCAGACCTTGCCGACGGCGGGAATCGTCTTGGCGACGTCGTCGAAGATCTTCACGTCCTCGTCGAAGCGCTCCTTCACGCCGGGGCGCAGGATCTTGACGATGACTTCCTCCATCTGGCCCTTCGTCGTCATGAAGGAGCACTTGACCGCCTGGCCGACCGTGGCCGCGCCGAGCGTCACGAACGACTTGCCGTCGGCTTTGACGAGCCGCTGGTACTTGCCGGGATTGTTCTTGACGATTTCGTTCAGCTTGCCGAGCACGTAGTCGTCGGGGATCGGCGGGATGGAGCTCTTGAGCACGTCGATCGCCCCGCCGTGCGGGCCCATCACGCGGCGGTCGATGCCCTGGAGCGTCTTCTGCATCAGCGGGCCCGCGCCGAGGAAGATCGCGGAGAGATATTTCGTCTTCCCCGCGATGCTCCCGGCCTCCGCCGCCTCCGGCGCGTTGCGCAGCGCGGAGGAGAGGACGCCGGCCTTGCGGGCGTGGGAGACGGTCGTGAAGTAGGTGGAGAGCACCTTCTTCTGGAAGGCGAGCATCCCGGGGCGCGTCGAGTCCTTGACCGGGTCGTCGAGGATGTCGTCGAGGGTCTTCTTCGAGAGGCTCGCCGTGATGTCTTCGGGCTTCATCCCGTCGTATTCCGAGGCGATCTTCGCCTTCGGGTCGAGATGGCAGATCCCGTTCACGTAGGCCTGCAGCGCCTTGGCGCTCTCGTCGGCGAGCTTCGCGAAGGACTGCGCGACCTTGCCCATCGCGGCGGCCGCGTCCGCGTCCTTCGCGAGGTCCATCGTCTGGAGATACTGCTTGATCTCGGCGGGGCGGACGGCCCGGATCTCCTTGCCGAGCGCGGCGGCGATCGCCGCGCGCATCGTCTCGCGGACCTCGGCCATCGCGGCGCCGACGAGCCCGCGCAGCTCCGGCATCACCGCGGAGGCGACGGCCTGCGAGTTGTCGATGAAGCGGCAGAACGCGTCGATGTTCCCGAGCATGATCTGGCGGAAGGCCTCCGGCGAGGCGCCCGGGGCCTTGTTGAGGAGGGCCTCGGCCGCCTCGAAGAGGTCCGCCGCGAGGTTGCGCATGTCGGCCGGCGTCGCGTCGCGCGGGCGCGGCGCGTCGGTGTCGAGCAGTTCCGGGACGTGCAGCGTGATGCCGCCGACGATGTCGCCCTTCTTGGCCTCGGCGGTCTGCGCCGCCTTCGGGACGGCGCCGAGGTCCTTCGACGCGAGCGAGGCCGCCTTGAGCTTGCCTTGGCTGCCGGCGACGTTGCGGTAGAGGTCGGTCTCGAGCAGCTCGTTGCGCGCGCCGATGGCGGCGAAGGCCTTGTCGAACGCGCCCTCCGCGCACTTCTTCGCGAAGGCGTCGAACTCCGCGAGCGTCGCGTCGGCGAGCGTCGTCCGGCCGGTGGCCTCCTGGAAGGTCCTGATCACGGCCGCCTTCAGCTCGGCGGTCTGCGCGGCGTTGCGGCCGGCGATCTTCCCGTCGCCCGACGCCAGCGCGGCGAGCGCCAGCGGGTCCTTCCGCGCAAACGCGGCGAGCGCGTCCGCCGACGCGCCGGCGAGGGCGGCGCCCGCCGCCTGCAGCGACTCGGCGGAGGCCTCGAGCACCGAGGCGCTCACGGTCTCGCGGAGGATCCTCGCGAACGCGCCAGCGAGCGCGTCCGCCGCCTCGGGGTTCTTCCCGCGCCCGAGCATCGCGCGGACGGCGTCCTCGTCGCCCCGCGTGAACGACCGGAATTCGACGGTGCGGCCCGTGCCGGCCTTGGCCGCCGCCTGGAGCTCCAGCGCGAGCGAGGCGACGAGCCCCTTGGCGTCCGCCACGAGGCCGGGCGGGAAGAACGCCGCCGCGCCCTCCGGG
>CADBEF010000276.1 GCA_902793555.1 uncultured bacterium
CGGCGGCTGGCGCGGGCGCGGCTGAAGGAGCCGGAGGCGGCGACGGTCAAGGCGTTCGCGGAGAAGCTGAAACGATCGTGGGCCGAACCGCGGGACCGGATGCGACGGCTCGCGTGACGGCGGAACCGGCAACAACCACGGAGACGACTTGAACATGCATCAACCACGGTGCGATTGAAGAACCACGCGCTTGGAGAAACCAATGAACGAATCGATTGAAAAAAACGAAGGAATCGCGAAACAGTACAACGGAAAGTCGCGGAGTCGTCGCCGGACATCAACCGGCTCCCTCGGCATCCCCGGCCTGAAGCTCCCGCGCGGCGTACCGACGCTCGTCCGCGGCGTCGGGCGCCTGTTCAAGGGCTCGAAGAAGTCCTCCGGCGCGAGCGCCGCTCAGCCGGGCTCCGCCTGGATCTGGGTTCTGCTCGGCCTCGCCCTCGCCGCGTGGATCGGCTGGGGGTTCCTCTCGTCGACCCGGACCCCGCCGGCCGATCTGCAAGCACACCCGGATTCCGCGGCAGCCTCCGGCCAGTCGCACGGCGAACCGAACCTGGAACCTGCGAACCCGGAACCTGCGCCCCCGGAACCTGCGAACCGGAAGCCCGCCAACGCATCGAAGCCGCCTGCGTGGAAGGACGGCGACTGGGTGCGCGGGGAAGGCATCGTGACGAAGGTGCTGCCGGATGACCTCGAGCCGCCGCGCCACCAGCGGTTCATCGTGAAGGACGCCTGGGACCGCACCTTCCTGTTCGCACACAACATCGACGTCGCCCGCCGCGTCGAGGGGCTGGCCGTCGGAGACGAGATCCGCTTCCGCGGCGAATACAAGCTCAACGCCCAGGGCGGCGTGATCCACTGGACCCACGCCCCCGCCTCCGGCCGCGGACCGGGCGGCTGGATCGAGCGCGCCGGCGTGACCTACCGCTAGCGGCTTTGCCGCTCGCCGGGCCTCGCCTTGCGACCGACGGGGCGGAATCTGCGATCGCCGGCTACTTGGGACCCTTGCAAAACAGAAAATCAACTACGGTCGGAATTGCGTGTTTTCAATGGGTTGGAAGAGTCGTCATCGCATAGCGGACCGCCTCCGTCCCCGCCGCGCGTGCGACGAGGACGGACCGGCGCTACAAACGCGCGGGGACGGCCGGGCGATCGACCGGCCGCCCACGCGGCGTCGGAAAACCGAGACCCCGCCACGCGCGAGGCGCGTGGCGGGGTCCGCGGATCGACCGGAGCTTAGCGGATCTTGCCGTCGGCGCGGCGCTTCTCGACGATCGTCGTCGCGAGCGCGCCCGGGACGGGCTCGTAGTGCGAGAAGATCATTGTGAACGCGCCGCGGCCCTGCGTGAGGGTGCGGACCGTGTTCGAGTAGCCGAACATCTCGCCCAGCGGGACGACGGCGTTGATGACCTTCTGGCCGCCCTTCTCGCCCATCGACTCGATGCGGCCGCGGCGCTGGGCGATCGAGCCCGAGACGGCGCCGAAGTATTCCTCCGGCATCGTGACCTCGACCGACATGATCGGCTCCAGGAGCTGCGGCTTGGCCTCGAGGAAGAGCTTCTTGAAGCCCGCGCGCGCGGCAAGCTCGAACGCGATGGCCGAGGAGTCGACCGGGTGGAACGAGCCGTCGTAGAGCGTGACCTTGATGTCCACGACCGGGCAACCGGCGTAGGGGCCCTTCTCCATCGCGGCCTTGACGCCCTTCTCGACCGCCGGGATGTATTCGCCCGGGATCGCGCCGCCGATGATCGAGTTGACGAACTCGAACGGCTGGCCGGGCTCGACCTTCTCGAGGCGCAGGTAGACGTCGCCGTACTGGCCGGATCCGCCCGTCTGCTTGACGTGCTTGTACTGGCCCTCGGACATCTGCGTGATCGTCTCGCGGTAGGCGACCTCGGGACGGCCGACCTCGGCCTCGACGTTGAACTCGCGCTTGAGGCGGTCCACGATGATCTCGAGGTGGAGCTCGCCCATGCCGGAGATGATCGTCTCCTCCGTCTCCTGGTCGTAGTTCACGACGAACGTCGGGTCCTCGTCCGCGAGGGCCTGCAGGCCCTTGGAGAGCTTCTCGTTGTCGGAGTGCGACTTGGGCTTGATCGAGATCGAGATGACCGGCGCCGGGAACTCGATCGACTCGAGGAAGATGGGGTTGTCGCCGTCGCAGAGCGTGTCGCCGGTGCGGGTGCGGTCGAGGCCGACGAGGGCGACGATGTCGCCCGCGTGGGCGCTCTCGAGCGCCTCCTGCTTCTTGGCGTGCATGCGGACGAGGCGGCCGATGCGCTGGTCGCGCTCGCGCGTGGCGTTGTAGACCACGTCGCCCTGGTGGAGCGTGCCGGAGTAGATGCGGGCGTAGACGAGCTTGCCCATCTGGCGGTCGGCGACGATCTTGAACGCGAGGGCGGCGAAGGGCTCGTTGGCGTCGGCATGGCGCACGGGCGGCTCCTTGCCCTCCTCCTCCTCCTTCTTCGTGAGCGTGCCGTAGACGGGCGGCAGGTCGAGCGGGGACGGGAGGAAGTCGACGATCGCGTCGAGGAGGGGCTGGACGCCCTTGTTCTTGAACGAGGTGCCGCAGAGCATCGGCTGGATCTTGCGCTCGATCGTCGCCTTGCGGATCGCGCCCATGAGTTCCTCGACCGTGAGCTCCTCGCCCTCGAGGACCTTCTCGATGAGCGCGTCGTCCGTCTCGGCGGCGCTCTCCATGAGCTTCTGGCGCCACTCCTTGGCCTGGTCCATCAGTTCGGCGGGGACCTCGCCCTCGATGACCTTGAGGCCGTTGCAGGACTCGTCGAAGCGCAGGGCGCGCATGCGGACCAGGTCCACGACGCCCTCGAACGCGTCCTCCTTGCCGATCGGGATCACGACCGGGACGGGGTTGCCCTGGAGGATCTTCTTCACGTCCTCGTAGCAGCCGAAGAAGTCGGCGCCCACGCGGTCCATCTTGTTCACGAAGATGACCTTCGGGACCTTGTACTTCTCGGACTGGCGCCAGACCTGCTCGGACTGGGGCTGGACGCCGGCGACGGCGGAGCGCGACCGCGCCGTCGAGGACGCGCAGCGAGCGCTCGACCTCGGCGGTGAAGTCCACGTGGCCGGGGGTGTCGATGATGGTGACCTGGTGGTCGCGCCAGAAGCACGTCGTGGCGGCCGAGCCGATCGTGATGCCGCGCTCCTGCTCCTGGACCATGAAGTCCATCGTGGCCGCGCCGTCGTGCACCTCGCCGAGCTTGTGGTTCTCGCCGGTGTAGTAGAGGATGCGTTCGGTGGTGGTTGTCTTGCCGCCGTCGATGTGGGCCATGATGCCGATGTTGCGGTATTTGGACAGGGGGATGTCAGCCATGTCGGACCTCGGTTGGGTTGTTGCGTGTTTTTGGAAATCGCGTGTGCGTGAAAACGGGCGCGAAGTCTAGCAAATCGGGCGGACGATTTCAAGACCCCGCGCGACGAAAATTTCCGGTTGACTTGCGGGCGGATTTTTGCTTTGATTCCCCGCGTTTCGCACCCCGGGCAATTAGCTCAGTTGGTTAGAGCATTACCTTCACACGGTAGGGGTCACAGGTTCGAGTCCTGTATTGCCCACCATTTCCGAACGCATCCGCCAGGAGTCCCCCATGAAACAGGTCTACCAGCCCTCCAAAATCAAGCGCGTCCGCAAGATCGGCTTCCGCGCCCGCATGGCCACGGCCGACGGCCGCAAGGTCCTCAAGCGCCGCCGCCAGAAGGGCCGCGCGCGCCTGACCCAGGCCTAGCGGAGGCCGCGCGGGCGATGTCCGCCGCGACCGAAACGCCCACGCCAGCGACCGCCGGGACGGAGCCGTCCCGGCGGCGCGCGTTTCTTTTCGGCCGCGACTCGCGGATCCTTTCGCGCGCCCGTTTCGAAGCGCTCTACGCCGGGCGCGCAAAGCGCGCGGGGCGGCATCTGGTCGCCTACTGGGACGCCGCCCCGCCCGGCGTCGCGGTCCACCGCCTCGGCGCAACGGCCGCCAAGCGCACGTTCCACGACGCCCACGAGCGCAACCGGGCCAAGCGCCTCCTGCGCGAAAGCTTCCGGCTCCTCCGCCCGTCCTTCGAGGGCGGTCCGTGGGACCTGGTGCTCGTCGCCCGCCGCTCCATCCTGCGCGCCAAGGAGCCGGAGGTCCGCGCCGATCTGTCCGCGATCTGCCGCGCGGCGGGCATCCTCCCGCCGGAGGTCCCGGCATGAAGTGGCTCGGCATCTTCTTCATCCGGGCCTACCAGGTCACGGTCGGGCCCCTCTTCGCGGGAGCATGCCGGTTCGAGCCGAGCTGCTCGAACTACGGTCTGCAGGCGCTCGACCGCTTCGGGCTGCTCAAGGGCTCGTGGCTCACGCTCCGCCGCCTCCTGCGCTGCCGCCCCTTCGGTCCCCACGGCTACGACCCCGTCCCCGAGCGATGGCCGGGATTCTTCGGCAAATGCACGATCCAGAATGCACAATGCGGAATGGCGAATGCCGAATGCTGAATGACCGTCGGATTCAACCTTTCACCTCTTCAACCTTTCAACTTCGCGCAAGCGCGATCCGCCATGAACAAAACCGAAAAACTCATCGTCGCCTTCCTGGTGCTGCTGCTCTGCGGCGCCTTCTATTCGAGCTACTCCAACAACCGGAAGCAGGCCGAGTGGCAGGCCGCTCACCCCGCCACGACCGCGGCGCCCCCGCCCGCGGCAACGGCCGCGCCGGCCGCCGCGGACGCCCCGGCGCCCGTCCC
>CADBEF010000277.1 GCA_902793555.1 uncultured bacterium
CGCCGAGCGCGGCCCGCGCGGCCGGGTCGGCGGCGAAACGCGCGACCTCGCGCGAAAGCGCGTCCGCGTCCGCGACCTCGACAACCGCGCCGGCTGCCCGGAACGTCTCCATGACGGCCGCGAAGTTCTCGGTGTGCGGGCCGAGCACGACCGGCTTGCCGAAGCTGCACGGTTCGATCATGTTCTGCCCGCCCTCGTTCGGGGCGAGCGTCTTGCCGACGAACACGAGGTCGGCCTGCGAGTAGAGCGCGAAGAGCTCGCCGGTCGTGTCGACCAACAAGATGTCTTCCGGCGCGGCCGGAACGGCCGGCGCGGAAGACATCTGCGAGCGGCGCAGGACGCGGAAGCCGTCCTGCGTCAGCTCGGCGGCGACTTCGGCGGCGCGCTCGGCGTGGCGCGGGACGAGGACGAGCCGCAGCGAGGGCGTCGCGGCGCGGGCGGCGCGCCAGGCGCGCGCGAGGGCGAGCTCCTCGCCCGGCCAGGTGGAGCCGCCGAGCAGCACAAGGTCGCGACCCGGCTCGATGCCGGCGAGCGCGAGCGTCTCGCGTGCGCGGGCGATCTTCTCCGGCGGCGGCGGCGGAACGTCGAACTTCACGGAGCCCGTGATCTCGATCTTCTCCGCGGGCGCGCCGGTCGCGACGAGGCGGTCGCGGTCGAGCGGCGACTGCGCGAGGAGCGTGCCGAAGCAGCGCAGGACGGGCCCGAAGAAGAAGCGCAGTCGGCGGTAGCCGGGCGCGGAGCGGTCGGAGACGCGTCCGTTGAGGAGCAGCAGCGGCACGCCCTTGCGGTGCAGCGCGCGCAGGAGGTTCGGCCAGAACTCGGACTCCGTGAGCACGAGCGCGGTCGCGTTCACGGCGGCGAGCGCGCGGCGCACGCACCACGGGAAGTCGAGCGGCAGGTAGATCACGACGTCGTCCGGCCCGGCGATCTTCTCGCAGACGCCACGCCCCGTGGAGCTCGTCGTCGAGAAGACGCACGAAAAGGACGGGTCGCGGCGGCGCAGCTCGCGGATGACGGTGCCCGCGAGGTTCGCTTCGCCCACGGACACGGCGTGGATCCAGACGCGCGGCTTCTCGGCGAGGCGGCGCGCGGTCTCGGGATCGTACTTGCCGAAGCGCTCGGCAAAGTGCGCGCGGTAGCCGCCGCGCTTCTTCATGCGGCGCAGGAACTTCGGGAGCATCGCCACGTAGGCGATCGCGAAGAGGATGTTGTAGAAGAACCAGCGCACGGGGGAGTTAACAGTTTAAAGTGAAAAGGGAAGAGTGAAAAGTGGAACGCAATTCAGCATTCG
Source organism: uncultured bacterium (assembly GCA_902793555.1). Lineage (GTDB taxonomy): Bacteria > Verrucomicrobiota > Kiritimatiellia > RFP12 > UBA3636 > UBA3636. The sequence continues at coordinate 1,292 of CADBEF010000277.1, forward strand.
GCAGTCAGCCTTCCTCGACGCGGAGGCCGGGGATGGTTTCGGGCGGGAGGACGCCGTAGTTCTTCGGGCCGACCTGCTCGAAAGAATGGATGCGGTTGGCGGCGCGGTCGTGCCAGACGTATGCGAGGCCGTTGTGCCAGCGGCGCATGAAGTAGCGGTCGGAGTGGTGCTCGCGCGGCGCGGAGAAGCGCGCGAGGAAGCCCTCGCAGCCGTTGATGCGGCGCGGCTCCGTCGACTCGACGCGCACGCCGTTCGTGCGGACGACCTCCGCGTAGAGCGACTCGAGCGTCTTGCCCTCGAGGATCAGGTCCGCGAGGCCCCAGCGGCGGAAAGTGATCCGGGCGTGCGATTCGTCCCCCTCGAACGCCATCATCGCGTTGGCCGGATACGCGGCCATGTCCTCGATCTTGTAGTCGCGCGGCAGGACGCAATGGATGCCGAACAGATCGTACTCGCACGTGGCGGGGTCGTCGTTGAACCCCGTCGCGGCGACGACCGGCTCGACGAGCGACGCGCGGCCGCGCTCGGAGGAGTGCCCCTCGAAGATCCACTGCACGAGCTTGCCGCCGAAGCGGTCGTAGGCGAGCGCCGTCGTCGGCAGCAGCTCGCCCGCCCAGCCGACGAGGAACGGGCCGACCTCCTTCGTGCGGACGTCCTCCGGGCGGAACTTCGCGCGGCGGCCGCCGCGCGAGCGCGCGACCTGGTTGGAGAGAAACGTCGCGAGGGTCGTCGCGCGGTCGGGCTCGCGCTCGCACGGCTCCCAGCTCACCGTGGCCTCCAAGCCGCGGCGCGTGGCCCACTCGATGCGGCCGACGCGGTCCTCGACGGCGTACTGGGAGACCTCCCAGTCCGCGGGGACGCGCCCGGCGACATGGTGCCAGGCGAACGTCTGCGGGAGCTTTGCCGGCTCGATCCCGTTCGCTTTCATGGCGCGCGATTCTAGCACACCCCGCCCCGCCGCGTCTACGGCAACAGGCGCAACAGAGACTTGAGGAAGAACGCACGCGGCTTGAAGACGCGCTTCACCGGTGCGCGCACCCATTCGACGCGCTCGAGGCGCGCGCCGCGTTCGTTCTCGACGCGGACGCGCACGCAGTAGGGCTCACCCGGGTCGAAGCGCTCGCCGTTGCAGTCGCCCAGCAGCGCGGAGAAGTCCGCGGCGCCGTCGCGCGCCGTCGCGATCTCGCGCGCCGTCGCCGCGTCGAGAGCGGCTTCGTCCGAAGCGATCGCGACCGTGACCGTCGCGCGGCGAGCGCCGTCGCCGAACGCGGCGAGCGAGCCCTCGACCGCGATGCCGTGGCGGTGCGTCGAGACGTGCAGCGAGGCAAGCTCCGGGAAGTCGGGCCGCGGCGTGTAGCGGACGATCGCGCAGCCGCTTCCGCCCGCGCCGCCGGACGTGGCGGGATTCCCCGTCCCGCCGCCGCCGCCGCCGCCGCGACCGTCGCGCCCCGGCGAACCGGGCGTCTCGGCGTGGTTCGCGGCACCTCGACCGTGCTCGCGGTCGGAGGGGTCACCGCCGAAACCGGGAGCCGATCCGTAGTTGCTGTTCGCGCCGCCGCCGCCGCCGGGGCCGTAGGCGATCGCCTCGCCCGTGATGGAAGAAATGCGCCCCGCGCCGCCCCGGCCCGAAAGTGCATCGCGGCGGCCGCCGCGCTCGCCGGGGCCGCCCGCGCCGCCGC
>CADBEF010000278.1 GCA_902793555.1 uncultured bacterium
CTCTACGACGGCCTCCGCGCCTGCGGCCGCGCCGACCTCGCGCGCCGCGTCGCCGAGCGCTTCTGCCGGATGTGCGCGAAGAGCGGCTTCGCCGAGAACTTCGACGCCCTCACGGGCGAGGGCCTCCGCGACCGCGCCTACACCTGGACCGCGTCCGTCTTCCTCGTCCTCGCCTCGGAGCTCTGATCCCTCGAATCCGGTTCCGGCCGCCCGCGCGGGATCGCTTGCGCGCGCGAGGTCGATTTTGGTAGAATTCGCCGCAAATCGGGAGAACACCGGATGGACCTCGAGAACTCGACGGCGGCGGAGGCCGCCCCGCGCGCGCCGGAGGGCGCGAAGCCCGCGCCCGCGGCGTCCGCGTCCGGCTCCGCCCCGGCGGACCCCTTCTACATCCCGCCGCCCGAGGTCCCCACGCAGGAGGGCCCGCGCGGGATCCGCTACGACTTCAACGACGGCGCGCGCGTGCTGCTGCCGTCCGGCGCGTGGCACGTGCAGATCGAGGACGACGAGTCCGGCAACATCCTCTTCGCCGTGGGACCGCGCCGACCTGAAGACGCCCGTCCTCGACCACCTCATGGACCTGCGCGGAAAGCCGGTCCTCGTCAAGTTCCCCGTGGGGACGATCGGCGACATCCTCGGCTGGTTCCCCTACGCCGAGAAGTTCCGGAGGAAGCACGGCTGCGCGCTCGAGTGCACGATGGCGAAGAACCTCGTCGAGCTCTTCGCCCCGCAGTATCCGGAGCTCGCGCTCTCCGCCGCGCCCGACGTAAGGACCGCCGCGCCCTACGCCTCCTACCGCATCGGGCTCTTCTTCGGCGGCGACCAGGACCACCAGCCCTTCGACTTCCGCCAGGTCGGCCTCGCGCGCACCGCCGGCTACATCCTCGGCGTGGACCCGCAGGAGACGCCGCCGCGCCTGCCGCCCGACCCGCCGCGCGTAATCGCGGAGCCCTACGTCTGCATCGCGGTGCAGTCCACCAACCTCGCCAAGACGTGGCGCAACGGCCTCGGCTGGGAGCAGGTGGTCGACCACCTCAAGGGCCTCGGCTACCGCGTGCTCTGCATCGACCGCGAGCGCATCACGGGCCACGGCTGGGTCTGGAACGGCATCCCGCACGGCGCCGAGGACTTCACCGGCGACCGCCCCCTCGCCGAGCGCGCCGCGATGCTGCACCACGCCGACTTCTTCGTCGGGCTCTCGAGCGGCCTCTCGTGGCTCGCCTGGGCCGCCGGGACGCCCGTCGTGATGATCAGCGGCTTCACGCTGCCGACGTGCGAGTTCCCGACGCCCTACCGCGTCCACAACACCCACGTCTGCCACGGCTGCTGGGACGCCACGGACGCGGCCTTCGACCACCACGACTACTTCTGGTGCCCGCGCCACAAGGGGACGGAGCGCCAGTTCGAATGCACGCGCGCCATCACCGGCCGCCAGGCGATCCGCGCCATCGAGCGCCTCCGGGCCGACCTCGGCCTGGCCGCGCCGAACGGCGCGGGCGGGAAACGCGAGGCGGCGAAATGAGCGAGGGCGCCGTCGCCGCCGCGCCGGCGGACCCGTTCTTCGTCCCGGTGACGGGGATTCCCACGCAGGAAGGCCCGCGCGGCATACGCTTCGACTTCAACGACGGCGCGCGCGTCCTCCTGCCCCGCGGCGCGTGGCACGTGCAGATCGAGGACGACGAGTCCGGCAACATCCTCTTCGCCTGCGACGCGGAGGAGGGATGGGTCCGCAGCGCAAAGAAATACTACGTGCCGTTCCGCATCCGCGTCTGGGACCGCGCCGACCTGCAGACGCCCGTCCTGGACCATCTCATGGATCTGCGCGGAAGGCCCGTTCTCGTCAAATTCCCGATCGGGGCGCTCGGCGACGCCCTCGCCTGGCTCCCCTACGCGGAGAAGTTCCGGGAGAAGCACGGCTGCCGCCTCGAATGCACGCTCCCGAAGAGCGTCGCCGAGCTGCTGGGGCCGCAGTATCCCGACATTGCGCTCTCGGACGCCTCGGAGGTGAAGACGGACGCGCCGTACGCCTCCTACCGCGTCGGGGTCTTCTTCGGCGGGGACCAGGACTGCCAGCCCTACGACTTCCGCCAGGTCGGCTTCGGGCGCACCGCGGGGTATCTGCTCGGCGTCGATCCGCGGGAGACCCCGCCGCGCCTGCCCCCCGCCCCGCCGCGCACGATCGCGGAGCCCTACGTCTGCATCGCCGTGCAGTCGACGTGCGCCTCCAAGATGTGGAACAACGGCCTCGGCTGGGAGCAGGTCGTCGAGCACCTGAAGGGGCTCGGCTACCGCGTGCTGTGCATCGACCGCGACCGCACCGTCGGCTCGGGCTTCTTCTGGAACCGCATCCCGCACGGCGCCGAGGACTTCACCGGCGACCGCCCCCTCGCCGAGCGCGCGGCGATGCTGCGCCACGCCGACTTCTTCGTGGGGCTCGCCAGCGGCCTCTCGTGGCTCGCCTGGGCGGCCGGGACGCCGGTCGTGCTCGTCAGCGGCTTCAGCCTGCCGACGTGCGAGTTCTTCACGCCCTACCGCGTCCACAACACCCACGTCTGCCACGGCTGCTGGGATGCGGCCGACGTCGTCTTCGACCGCCGGGACTTCTTCTGGTGCCCGCGCCACAAGGGGACGGACCGCCAGTTCGAATGCACGCGCGCCATCACCGGCCGCCAGGTCGTCCGCGCCATCGAGCGCCTCCGCGCCGACCACCGCCTCTCAGCACCGAAGGAGCGTCACTCATGAATCCAGAAGAATCCTCCCCCGCGGCGAAGCCGTCCGTCTGCTACGATTTTTCCGGCGGGTATCTCGCCACGTCCGCCTACGCGCTCTCCTCCGGGACGAGCGCGGCGAGCATGGGGCTGCTGGCCCGCGCGTATTCGCGCGGCGGCGTGATCCTGAACGACGGCCGGCGCGTCGCGGCGGCGACCGTGCTCGCCTGCAACGTCCAGACGGTCTCGCTCCCCGCTGGCGCGGCCGTCGCGCTCGCCGCCGCCGCACAGCTGGTCGCGACCCAGCAGGCCGCGGCGACCGACTACGTCGTCGGCGGCGGCGACATTCCCGGGGCGGTGGCGGCGGTCACCGACGTGACGCTCGGCGCCGGCGACACGATGACCGTCCTCAGCGGCGGCACGGCGACTGACACGACGGTCAATTCCGGCGGCGCCCAGACCGTCAACAGCGGCGGCACCGCGACGGGCACGACGGTCAACGACGGCGGCCTCCAGATCGTCAACGACGGCGGCAACGGCACGATTGCGACGATGAGCGGCGGTTCGCAGGTCGTCAGCAGCGGCGGCACGGGAACCGTTTCGGCCCTGATGAGCGGCGGCACGCAGA
>CADBEF010000279.1 GCA_902793555.1 uncultured bacterium
CGCGTAGGAGACCGGCGCCACGGGCGCGTAGGCGACGGGCGCCGCGAAGGTCGCCGGGGCGGGTGCGCGCGCCGCGCCGGACACGGACGCGCCGTGGATGCGGACGATGTCCGCGAGGAGCCGGTCCGTGAAGTTCTCCAGCTCGACCGTCTTGCGGTGGACGCCCGCGAAGAGCAGGTTGTAGCCGACCTGCGACGGGATGGCGACGACGAGGCCGACGACGGTGGTGAGCAGCGCGCCGGCGATACCGGGCGCGACCGCGGTGATCACGATCGCCGAGCCGCCGCCGACCATGTCCATGAACGCCCGCATGATGCCCCACACGGTGCCGAGCAGGCCCAGCGACGTGGCGGCCGAGGTGCAGGCGGAGAGGAACGCCATGCGCGATTCGAGCTCGAGCGTCTTGTCCGCGAGCGCGCTTTCGGCGGCGGCGCGGACGGTCGCCATCTCGCTTTCCGGCAGCGCCGGGCCGGCCATGCCGGGCTGCCAGGCGAGGACCGCGTCGTCCGAGACGCCGTAGCGGTGCAGGAAGTTGAGCAGCTCCTTCATCGCGGCCGCGTAGATGTTCGCCGCGAGGGCGTCCGGCTGGAACTTGCCCTGCGCCTGCACGTAGAGGCAGGCCGGGTGCGCCGAGCCGCGGTAGCGGCGGTCGAGGGAGGCGTCCTTGCGGATCGCCGCCTTGAGCTGCCGGCGCTTGCCGCGCATCATCGCCCAGGCGAGGACCGACATGACGACGAGGAGGACGACGACGACCTGGTTGAACAGGTCGGAGTTGAAGAAGGCTTGGAGGGCGGCGTGCATGGGGGTCGGATGGTCTGGATGGTCCCGATGGTCAGGATGGTCGGGATGGTCGCGGAGTCCTTGGCGCTAGAGGTTGTCGCGGAAGTAGTGGTCGATGCGGGAGAGGCAGTCGAACGTGGAGGCGATCAGCGCGGTGCGGATCCACATGCCGTTGCGGACCTGGCGCCAGTACATCGCGCGCGGGTCGGCGTCCACCTCCGGCGCGATCTCGTCGCGCCGCGGCAGCGGGTGCATGAGGATCGCGCCGGGCTTCATGAGCGCCATCTCGCGAAGGCCGATCTTGAAGCGCGACGTGTCGATGCGGGCGCTCTCGCCCTTGCTTTCGTCCCACTCGTCCTGGATGCGCGTCATGTAGACCGCGTCCGCCTCGGGAAGCCACGCGGCCATGTCGTCGGACACCTCGGCCGCCTGCCCGCGCTCGCGGAGCATGGCGAGGATGTCGTCGCCGATCCGCAGCTGGGGCGGCGCGACGAAGACGTGCCGCACGCCCTCCCAGTTGGTGAGCAGGTTCGAGAGCGAGCGGACGGTCCGTCCGCGCGCGAGGTCGCCGACGTAGACGATCGTCCGCCCGCGCAGGCCGCCGCGCCGCTCGAACGAGCGCTGCAGCGTGTAGATGTCGAGCAGCGCCTGCGTCGGGTGCTGGTCCTTGCCGGAGCCGGCGTTGATGATCGGCACGGGGCGCTTGCTGCGCGAGAGCGACCACGCCATGCGCTCGGCGAGGCCCTTCTCCTGCGTCCGCATCACGATGAGGTCGAAGTACGAGCTGAACGTCCGGATCGAGTCCTCGCGGCTCTCGCCCTTGAACTCGGAGGAGACCGACGCGTCGCGCACCTCGCCCGTGCGCAGGCCGAGGATCTGGCAGGCGGAGAGGAACGAGAGGAACGTGCGGCTCGACGGCTGCGTGAAGTAGATCATCGCGCGCTTGTGGAAGAGCAGGCGCTGGAGGAACTCCATGCCGGCGCGGCTCTTCGCGATCGAGCGGATCTTCGTGGCGGCGTCGCAGAGGCGGTCGAGGCGCGCGCGGTCGAACTGCTGCGCGAAGAGCGTGTGGAAGGGCATGCCGTCCGGGCGGGCGAGGCACTCGACCTTGTCCGCGACGGGGAGGGCGTCGTAGTCCTCCCAGCTGTAGTCGGTGATGTGTTTCATCGGGGGACAAGGATACCAGAATGCCCCCGGCGTGTCACGCGCGCTTTTGCGCGCCCCTACGCGAGCCGCGCGCGGTCGATCCAGAGCCCGAGCGCCGGGTTCGGAATGTAGTAGACCTCCTCGCCGCCCACGTCGTTCCAGCCGTACGCGAGCGTGGCGGGGTCGTACTTGGCCGCCGTCTCGTCGTAGTCCGCCGCGCGGAAGCCGACCGCCTCGATCTCGCTCCGCGCGATTTTCTTCACGGCGTAGGTGATCGAGAAGCGCCCGTCCGACGACCCGTGGATGAGGTGCGCCGCGACGCCCATGTTCTCGCGCAGGTCCTCGCATTCGGGCCTCTCGAAGAGCTCCAGCGTGTGCAGCCGCCCCTTGTAGCCGTACTTGCGGATGAGCGTCTGCTGCGCCGGGTCCTCGCCGAAGCGCTCCACGCCCGGCGCGAGCACCACGAGCTCCCCGCCGTCGGCCATCGCCATGCGCGTGCGGTAGATCGCCTTGTTGCCGACCCACGTGCTCGTGAACTCCGAGGGGTCGAGATAGACGACGCACTTTTCGAGCGGCTTCTCGACATAGTCCACGTTCTTCTCCTGCGCGAGCTTCACCGCGGCGGTGAGGCACTCGCGCCCCTCGCCGATGAAAAGCCCGTGCGTGCGGATCTTCCCGCCCGGCGCGGTCGTGACCGTGAGCGCGAAGAGTACGGGGATCTTTCCGTAGACGTATGTCTCCATCGCCCAGTCGAAGAGCTTGCGAACGGGCGAGTGGTCGCGCCCCATCGCCTTCTCCATGCCGCACACGGCGCCGATCATGTGGGAGCCGTTGATCATCTCGCTCCCGCCCACGCCCACGAACAGGTTCTTCGCGTGGTTCGCCATGCCGATCACCTCGTGCGGGACGACCTGCCCGGGCGAGACGATCAGGTCGTATCCGCCGTCCACGAGCCGGCGGTTGAGCTCCACCGCGAGCGGCTTCTTCCAGAGCCCTTCGGAAATCTCGGACACGACCTCCGCGGGGATGTCGCCGAGC
>CADBEF010000280.1 GCA_902793555.1 uncultured bacterium
CGCCCGCGGCCCCCGCGCCGAAGCCCGCGCCCAAGGCCGCCGCGCCCGCGCCGAAGCCTGCACCGAAGATGCCCGAACCGCAGAAGGTCAACCTCGCGGCCGGTTCCGACTGGAAGGCCCCCGAGCTCAAGGTCGACCCGAACTACAAGGCCCCGCAGATGGCGGAGGACGACATCGCGCTCATCGCCGAGGTCGAGCGCAGCTACAAGGCGCTCATGGACAACGTCTCGCAGGTCGTCATCGGCCAGGCGGACATCGTGACCGAGGTGTTGATGGCGGTCTTCGCGAAGGGCCACGCGCTGCTGATGGGCGTGCCGGGCCTCGCCAAGACGCTGCTCATCTCGACGCTTTCGCACGTCCTCGACCTCGGGTTCAAGCGCGTGCAGTTCACGCCGGACCTGATGCCGTCGGACATCACCGGCACGGACGTCCTGGAGGAGAACAAGAGCACCGGCGAGCGCCAGTTCCGCTTCGTGAAGGGCCCGATCTTCACGAACATGCTGCTCGCGGACGAAATCAACCGAACCCCGCCCAAGACGCAGGCGGCGCTGCTGGAGGCGATGCAGGAGCACCACATCACCGTGGGCTCGCAGACCTACGACCTGCCGAAGCCGTTCTTCGTCCTCGCCACGCAGAACCCGATCGAACAGGAAGGCACCTATCCGCTGCCCGAGGCGCAGATGGACCGCTTCATGTTCAACATCATCGTCACCTACCCGAGCGCGGAGGACGAAAGCACGATCATCACGAACGTGACGAGCGCGCGCAAGGTCGAGCTCAAGAAGGTCATGGACGGCGAGATGGTGCTCCGCGCGCAGGACGTCGTGAAGCGCATCCCCGTCGCGCCGCACGTGATCGACTACGCGCGCAACCTCGTCCGCGCCACGCGCCCGAAGCAGCCCGAGGCGCCGGACTACGTGCGCGAGATGGTCGGCTGGGGCGCGGGCCCGCGCGCGGGCCTGGCGCGCGCCGTCATCATGGGCCGCCACCACTGCACGACGGGCGACGTGACGGCCGTCGCGCTGCCGGTCCTGCGCCACCGCTGCATCACCACGTTCGCGGCCGAGGCCGCCGGCGTCTCGAGCGACGACATCGTGAAGATGCTGTTGCAGTCGCTCAAGCCCGGCGATTCGCTCGACATCTAGCGATGCCCGTCTCGAACCTCCCGTCCTTCATGAAGTGGCTGCCGGTTTCCACGACGGCCACGATCGGGCGCTGCGAATTCATGTGCCGCGCGCCCATGGACGGGTTCATCACGGGCCGCCACCGCAGCGCGAAGAAGGGCGCCTCGGTCGAGTTCGCCGATTACCGCCAGTACCTGCCGGGCGACGAGATCAAGATGATCGACTGGAAGGTCTACGGCCGCAAGGACCGCTACTACGTCAAGCAGTCCATGGCCGAGACGAACGTCCGCGTGATGATCTGCCTCGACTGCTCCGGCTCGATGGACTACCGCGGCGACCTGGCGGCCGAGTTCGAGGGGCGGAAGCTCTCGAAGTTCGAGTACGGCAAGTACCTCGCCGCCGGCCTCACGTCGATGTTCATCGGCCAGCAGGACGGCGTGGGCCTCACGACGTTCGACACCGCGGTGCGCGAGTTCCTGCCAGCCAAGTCGAGCAAGGGGCAGCTCTTCAACGTCCTGCGGCACCTCGACGAGGCGGAGGTCGGCGGCGAGACGGAGCTCGCGCCGATCTTCGACGAGGTGGCGGAGCGCATCCCGTCGCGCGGCGTCGTGATCGTGATCAGCGACCTGCTGGGCGACACCTCGCAGCTGCTGAAGGCGTTCCACCACATCAACTACCGCCACGACGAGCTGATCGTCCTGCACGTCATGGCCGAGGAGGAGCTGCGCTTCCCGTTCGACTCCTTCATGCACTTCAAGGACCTCGAGGGGACCGCCGAGCTGGAGCTCGACCCCAAGTCGATCCGCGCCGAATACCTCGACCGCGTCGAGGCGTTCGTGAAGATGCTCAACGACGGTTGCGCCGGCATGCACGCCGACTACGTCCCCCTTTCCACCAAGACGCCCTTCGTGAAGGGCATCACCGAATACCTGGCCCGCCGCGCGACCGGCGTCGGCTAGACCCCGCCACGGAACAGATACCATGCTCGGACTCCGCAAGAAATGCCTCGTCACCGGCGGCGCCGGTTTCATCGGCTCCCAGCTCGCCCGCCGCCTGCTCGCGCAGGGTTGCGAGGTGACGGTCCTGGACAACCTCTTCACCGGCTCCAAGGCCAACATCTACGACCTGCTGCCCAACCCGGCCTTCACGTTCCTCGTGCACGACGTGACGCAGCCGTTCTGGGGGCAGTTCGACGAGATCTACAACCTCGCGTGCCCCGCCTCGCCCGTGCACTACCAGCACAACCCGGTCGAGACGACGAAGACGTCGCTCCTCGGCATCATGAACGCGCTCGACCTGGCGCTCAAGACGAAGGCGAAGGTGTTCCACACGTCGACCTCCGAGGTCTACGGCGACCCGGACGTGCACCCGCAGCCCGAAACCTACTGGGGCCACGTGAACACGATCGGCATCCGCAGCTGCTACGACGAGGGCAAGCGCGCCGCCGAGGCGATCTGCGCCGACTACCGCCGCCAGTACGGCGTGGACGTGCGCATGATCCGCATCTTCAACACGTACGGCCCCTACATGCACCCGCGCGACGGGCGCGTCGTGTCGAACTTCGCCATGCAGGCGCTGCAGGGCAAGGACATCACGATCTACGGCGACGGCAAGCAGTCCCGCTCGTTCCAGTACGTGGACGACCTCCTGGACGCGATCGAGCTCTACATGGCCAAGCCGCGCGCCGAGGTGGAGCGCTTCTTCGAGGCCAAGCGCCTCGGCTGCCCGGTCCTCAACGTCGGCAACCCCGGCGAGTTCACGATGCTGGAGCTCGCGGAGCTCACGCTCAAGTGCCTCCCCGGCACGAAGAGCAAGCTCGTCTTCCAGCCGCTCCCGCAGGACGACCCGAAGCGCCGCCGCCCGGACATCTCGCTCGCGAAGGAATTCCTCGGCTGGTCGCCGAAGGTCCCGCTCTCCGAAGGTCTTCCGAAGACCATCGACTACTTCAAGCGCTTCGTCTAGGGGCGCCTATCCCGTCCGCCGCCACTCGCGCCGTGCCAGCGCCTGGCGGAAATCCCTGACCGTCCGCCCCGCCGCGGATTCGAGCAGCGCCTTGGCCTCGCGCCGCGCGGCTTCCAGCCGCCCGCGGAGCGGCTGCGGAAAGATGCGCGGCGCGGCGTCGTCCAGCAGGAGCGTGGCGGGGTGCGGGTCGCGCAGGCCGTGCGACTCGCGGAACGCTTGCGCGAGCCGCCGGTACTGCATGAGCGAGACGTAGTGCTTGAGGAGCCATGGTGCGCGGTCGCCGATCCAGCCGCGCAGGCCGGGCTTGCGCCCGACGATCTCGCCCGCCTCCGTGCGGATCAGCGAACTGTCCACGCCGGCTTCGGCGTCGAGGAGCAACGATCCGCAGCGGATCTTCTCCGCGACGCGTCCGCGGCCGCGGGCGGCCTGGTAGGCTTCGACGATGTCCTGGATGTCTGGCATCGGATTGATCGACGAGCGGCAGAGTCGGCGGACGGGCGCGCCGGAGCGGCGGCGTTCGCCGGGGGCGGGCGGCGGCGCGAAGCCTCGGGCGACGGCGTCGCGGACGGCGGCGAACCAGCGGGTCCAGGCGCGTTCGCGGCGGCGGC
>CADBEF010000281.1 GCA_902793555.1 uncultured bacterium
CCCGCGCCGGGGCCCGTGGACCTCGGCCTCGGCCGCGAAGGGGCCCCGGCGCGACGCGCGGCCCCGTCGGCGGAACGCCGTTCGCGCCTCGTCGCGGACGCAATCGTCGCGGTCCTCGCGCTCGCCCTCGTCGCGATCGCCGCCAAGATCTTCCTCGGCCGCCCGCCCGCGCCGCCGCCCGCCGTCACGCGGGCGCCCGCCCCCGAGCCGCCGCTGCAGTTCGACTACCTCAAGCTCGCCGGCGGCCCGCAGAACGTGTTCCGCTACGAAATGATCCTCGAAGCGGACGGCCGCCTCACGGTGCAGATCGACGACCTGGCGCAGGGCCGCCGCGAGCGCAAGACCTCCCCCGCCCCGATCCCCCCGGCGCGCCGCGACGACCTGGCCAACGCGTTCCGCCGCGCGGGCTTCCTTTCGATGGAGCCGCTGCTCGAGGCCACGCCACGCGCCGGCGCCTGGAACGCGGCGCGCATTTCCGCCCTCGTGGACGGCCGCGCGGCGACGGTCGAAGTGCGCAACGCGCCCGAGCCCGAAACCTTCCTCGCCCTGCGCGAACAGCTCGAGACCTTCGGCCAGAACGAACTGGGCCTCTGGGCGTTCGCGTTCTCCCGCGAGGAACTGATGGCCCGCGCCGAGGAGGCCGTCGAGCAGGCGCGCCGCCTCCACGACGAGCGCGAGGTGGACCGCGGCAACCTCGCCGGCGCCGTCGGCCGCTACCGCGCCGCCAAGGACTACATGGAGTCGCTCAACCCCAAGCCGGAGCTCTACGACGAAGCCGTCCGCGGCCTCGCCGAGGCGGAAGCGGAGCTCACCGCCGTCGTCGAACGCCTCAATTGGGACGTCGACCACGCGACCCAGACGAAGGAATGGAGCCGCGCCGCCCAGTCGCTGCGCGAGCTGCTCGACTACGTCCCCGACCGCTCCGACCCGCGCCACGCGGACGCCGAGCGCCGCCTCTTCGACGCCGAGAAGCGGATTGCGAAATAGCGGCCCCCGCCGCAACCGGAACCGAACGAAACCGGGAGTTTTCCAACGATGAGAACCGGATTTCCCTCCACCGTCCTCCTCGCCGCGGTCTTCGCGGCGGGTCCGGCCGGCGCGTCCGCCGCGCCGCCGTCCGGCGACGTGCCGCTGCCCTGCACGATTTCGTCGAAACCCTCCGACGCCGCCCTCGAAGTGGACGGCATCCCGGCCGGCTCGACGCCCGCGACGCTCTCGCTCGCGCCGGGGCGCCACTTCGCCCGCCTCGCGGCGGACGGCGCGCCCGCGACGTTCGTCGAATTCGAAGTCGCGCCGGACCGCCCGAACCTCCGCTTCGACCTGCCCGCCCCCGCCGTCCCCGTCCTGCTCGACTCCGTCCCGCAGGGGGCGTCCGTCTCGCGCGACGGCTTCGACGTGGGCTTCACGCCGATGCTTCTGCCGGACGTCCCCGCCGGCCGCCACGTCTTCGCGTTCAAGCTCGCCGGCCACCGCGACCACGTCGCGGAAATCGACCTGGCGCCGCCCGCGCCCGTGCGCCTCGCGCCCGAGCTCGTCTCGGTAAGCGGCTCGCTCGACGTCAAGGCCTCGCCCGAAGGCGCCCGCGTGACCGTCGGCGGCCTGCCGCGCGGCGCGGCGCCGGTCCTCGTCGAGGACCTGCCCGAAGGCGAGGTGGACGTCCGCGTCGAAGCGGACGGACACCGTCCCTTCGTCGGCCGCGCGGCGATTTCCCCCGGCAAGACGTTCTCCCTGTCCGCGGTGCTCGAGCCGCTCCCCGCCTCGATCCGCGTCGTCACCGTGCCCGCCGGCGCGACCGTCTACGTCGACGACCGCCGGATCGGCACGTCGCCCACCACCGCGCAGGACCTGGGCGCCGGCCCGCACCGCGTCCGCATCCTCCGCGACGGCTACGACCCCGTCGCCCGCACCGTGCAGCTCGCGCTCGGCGAGCTGCGCACCGAGGAGTTCCGCCTCGCGGCCGACACCGGTTCGATCCGCGTCTCCACCGTCCCCGCCGAGGTCGAAGTCCGCGTGGACGGCGAGCTGCGCGGGACGACCCGGCCCGAACCCGGCGCCGCCGCGGACGCGCCGTCCGCGGCGCTCGAAATCCCCGACCTGCCGCGCGGCCGCCACAAGGTCGTCTTCTCGCGCAAAGGCTGGGGTTCCGCCGAACGCACCGTCTCGGTCGAACGCGGCCGTCCCGCCGAAATCCCCGCCGTCGCGCTCGAGAAGCTCTTCCTGCCCGACTTCCTCGTGGAAACCTCCGTCCGCGTCTACAAGGGCGTCTTCATCGAAAAGACCGACACGGCCTACCGCATCGAAATCGAACCCGGCGTCATCCGCACTTTCCCCTTCAAGGACATCCGCCGCGTCGACATCCTCGACCCGCTCGCCGCCCCGCCGGCGGGCAAGTAGCCGCCGGCATGCGCCGCCGTTCCGCCGTCCTCCTCGCCTCCGCCGCGCTGCTGCTGCCGCGTCCGCCCGCCGTCGCGGCGGACGCGCCCGCCCCGCTCCTGCGCTCCGATCTCGCGGCGCTGCCCGAATCGATCCGCCGCGAATCGCTCGCCGCGGTCGACCGCGCCTGCGATTCGATCCGCGAGGCCGCTGCCCCCGCCGCGGATCTCTGGGACGGCGCGCTGTTCCCCGCGGCCGCGCTTTCCGGCGCCGCCGCGCCCGACCCGCTCTTTTCCGCGGCGCTCGCCCGCGCCGTCGGGACGCTCGCCCGGCCCTGGGACGCGGCGCGCACGCGCGACGCCGCCTACCTGCTCCTCGGCGCCGCGTGTGCCGTCCCCGATCCGCCTCCCGGCCTCCTCGACCGTCTCGCGAAAGCCGACCTCTCCCCGCTCGGCGCCCCCGACGCCGCCC
>CADBEF010000282.1 GCA_902793555.1 uncultured bacterium
GGCCGCGAGCGAGAACGTCGTGTCGATCCGGTCGCGCGTCCGGCTCGCGAGCGCGCCGGCGCGGAACGGGACGCCGAGCGTCTCCGCGGCGGACGCGCAGATTGCGCTGGCGAAGTGGAAGTCGTCCCGGTGGCGCCGGCGCGGCGTCGTGCAAAGGCACCAGCCGGCGAGGTCGGAGCCGAGGGTGCGGCGGAGATAGTCGCAGAGGCAGTCGGCGAGAGGGCGGACGAGTTCCCGGTCGGCCTTGATGTCCGCGAGCAGGCGCGACCGCCGGTCCACGAGGAAGAAGCTCGAATACAGGAACCCGCACTTCGTGCGGAGCGCCAGAAACGGATTCATTCGGAGAAGCCTCCCCGCCGTGCGCCAGCACTCGGAGTCGGCGACGGCGTTCACGGCGCGTCCGCCTCCGCCACGGGCGTTTTCGCCTGCCAGTCGCAGCCTTCGCCGAACCGGAACTCCGCCCAGCGGCGACGAATGACGTCGCAGTATCTCGGGTCGAGTTCCAGCGTCCTGCACACGCGGCCGGTCTGCTCGCAGGCGATCAGGGTCGAGCCCGAGCCGCCGAACGTGTCCATCACGAGGTCGCCGCGCTTCGACGAGTTCTTCAGGAGATAGACGAGCATCTCCACCGGCTTCATCGTCGGGTGCAGGTCGTTCTTCTTCGGCTTGTCGAACTCGAGGACCGTGGTCTGGCTGCGGTCGGAATACCACGGGTGCGCGGCGCCGTCCTTCCAGCCCGTCAGGCAGGGCTCGTGCCGCCACTGATAGTCTTGACGACCGAGAACGAGGGAGTTCTTGACCCAGATGAGGCACTGGCGGACGGTCAGCCCGACATCGTGACAGGCGCCGCGGAAGTTGTAGCCTTCGGAGTCGGCGTGGAAGATGTAGAACGGCGCGCCGGCGGCCATGTGCGCCTTCGCGCACTCGAACGCTCGCTTGAGGAAGTCTCGGAAGGCGGCGTCCTCCATCGAATCGTTCTGGATCGTCTTCCCGTCGCTGCCGTGGTAGTCCACGTTGTAGGGCGGGTCCGTGAGCCAGAGCGCGGCGAGGTCGTCCCCCATCAGTTTCGCCACGTCCGCCTCCTTCGTGGAGTCGCCGCAGAGAAGACGGTGCGGGCCGAGCTGATAGACTTCGCCCGGACGGCTCTCGGCGACCTCGGGCGCGGCCGGCGCGTCGTTCGGATCGGTCTCGCCGGCGGTCACGGGATCGTCGCCGCGCATCAGTTCCTCGAGTTCGCCCATGTCGAAACCGAGAGCGCCCATGTCCGTTCCGTCCTCCTGGATCGCGAGGAGTTCGTCGCGGAGGAGCTGCAGGTTCCATTCGGCCAGCTCAGCGCTCTTGTTGTCCGCGACGCGATAGGCCCGCGCCTGCTCGGGCGTGAGGTGCGTCGCGACGATCACCGGAGCCGTGTCGAGGCCGAGGCGCTGCGCCGCGAGGAGGCGCGTGTGGCCGGCGACGATGACGTGGTCCTTGTCGACGATGATGGGGTTGATGAACCCGTAGGTCTGGATCGACTTCACGAGGAAGTCGACGGCGCCCTCGTTGATGCGGGGATTCCGCTCGTAGGGGTGGATGTCTTCGAGTTTGAAGTTTTGGATCTTCATGGGTGTTGTGGGGGTTGTGAAAAGTGGCGAAAAGTGGGCTGAATAGTCCCACCGTGACAGGGCGCAAATCGCGTAGCGCCAATTGCGCCATAGGCCCCTACTGGCAGGGCCTTCGGCGATTTTCCCGGCTGCAAGCAAGTCTCCTTGGTAAGGTGGCACCTTCCCCGGGCGGGCTTTCGATCCCCTCCGGGGGAGAACCCAGGCCGCCCCCCCCGGGGGTGGGGTCGGCCCCTCCCAGGAGGCGCGGGAAGGCGCCAGGATCGCGCCACGTCGCGCCGGGCTGGCTCGTACGGGCAAGTGCCGCCTCCGGGGCGTCGGGCGCGACATGGCGCGTTACCGGGGCGCTTCCCGCTCAGTCTTTTCGTTTGACATCGCCCCAGCGTTGTGAGAGCATCTGCCCCGACCTGCCACGGAGAACCGTCTTGGACGTAAGCTGCGGCGGCCTTCGGGCCGATGGATAGCTCTTCGGGGGGTCAACCGCATGGGCGATGCCCCCCGAGCTTCCGAGCCGGTACGGATTCGCCCTCGGTCTTTTCTTCCGGCGGGACGGAACGGTCGGTTTGCTCGCGAGGCTTTCTCGACCTTCTCCGTCCCGCTCTTTCTCTATTTCGCGAACGGCGCCTCCTCCCCGCGGCTGCGGATCGGGAACGGCTTGATCACCTCGCCGAACATCGTGACGATGCGGGCGAGCAGACTGTCTGGCTCGCCGTGAACGATGCTGGCGTTCACGTCGAACACGTCCCGGTCCTCGCACGGGGGGCCTCCCCGCACGACGGCGACCGCCGCGTCAAGCGTATGGGCGAGGGCATGAAGCCGCCCGTAGTGCGCGCGCCTGGCGAACCTCGATCCCGGATGCTTGGCCTCATCAATGACGATGAGTGCAGGGGGCGTTTCCTCGTATTTGGCGACGGTACGGACGACGAGGTCGATCAGTTCGTCGCCGGATCGGTGGATGGAGCCGAGAACGAGAATCCGCTCGCGCACGTGGCGCAGCAGTTCGTCGTTCCCGCGGACGAGTCCTTCGAGCTCGGCGGAGACCTCGTCGGGGGTGCGGCCGGTCGTGACGTAGAGGACGCGGCCGGGGCGGCAGGGGAACTTGAGCCAGCGGCCTCTGGTGGCGACGGCGGCCGCGAGGGCGACCGCCATCTCGTGACGGAGTTCGGGGCTACCGCCCGAGATGTCCATCGAGCGGGCGTCCCCGAGGA
>CADBEF010000283.1 GCA_902793555.1 uncultured bacterium
TCCGCGGCGCCGTCGAGCTCGAGCGTCCCCTGCGCGGCGTCCGCGACGGGCAGGTCGCGCGACGCCGCGTCCGCCGCGCCGAGGTCGAGCGTGAGCAGGAGCGATTCGGGCAGCGCGAAGAGGTCGAGCGGGTTGGAGACGAGCCCCTGGTCGACGAGAGCCGAGGCGACCTTGTCGCCGAGCCCTTCGATGTCGAGCGCGTCGCGCGAGGCGAAGTGCGCCAGGCGCGCGACGAGCTGCGCGGGGCAGAGGAAGTTCGTGCACCGGACGGCGACCTCGCCCTCCGCGCGGGAGACGGGCGCACCGCAGACGGGGCACGTCTCCGGCATGCGGAACTCGATTTCCGCGCCGGTTCGTTTCTCCGTTAAGACGGATACGACGGCAGGAATCACTTCGCCGGCCTTCTCGATCAGGACGTGGTCTCCGATGCGGATGTCCTTGCGGCGGATGTCGTCCTCGTTGTGGAGCGTCGCGTGGGAGATCACGGAGCCGGCGAGCGGGACGGACCGCAGCTCCGCGACCGGCGTGAGGACGCCGGTGCGGCCGACCTGCACCGTGATCGCCTCGACGACCGTCTCGGCGCGTTCGGGTTCGTACTTGAACGCGCGCGCCCAGCGCGGCGCCTTGGCGGTCGCGCCGAGCGTCGCGTAGAGCGAACGGTCGTCGACCTTGACGACCGCGCCGTCCATTTCGAACGGAAACGAATGGCGGAGCGTCTCGAGTTCGTCGATCGCGCGGTAGACTTCGTCCATGCCGCGGCACGCCCAAGTTCGCGGCTGGACGGGGAAGCCGAGCGCCCGCAGGCGCTCCGTGAGCGCGCCGTGCGTGGCGGGGTCCGGCTCG
Source organism: uncultured bacterium (assembly GCA_902793555.1). Lineage (GTDB taxonomy): Bacteria > Verrucomicrobiota > Kiritimatiellia > RFP12 > UBA3636 > UBA3636. The sequence continues at coordinate 844 of CADBEF010000283.1, forward strand.
CCGCGCAGCGTTCCGACGCCGTAGAGAATCGCGGAGAGCGGGCGCTTCGCCACCTCCCGCGGGTCGAGCAGCTTGAGCGAGCCGGCGGCGGCGTTGCGCGGATTCTTGAACGGTTCCTCGCCGCGGGCGACCTGCTCGCGCGTGAGCTCGAGGAAGCCGCGCTTGGGCATGTAGATTTCGCCGCGCGCCTCGAACGTCTCCGCCTCGCACGGAATGCGCAGCGGCAGCGCCCGGATCGTGCGCGCGCCGGCGGTGACGTCGTCGCCGACCTCGCCGTCGCCGCGCGTGGCCGCGACGGCGAGGACGCCGCGCTCGTAGATCGCGCTGAACGCGAGGCCGTCGATCTTGGGCTCGACGACGTAGTCGACCGTCTCCCGTCCCGTGATCGCGCGGACCATCGCGTCGAAATCCGCCAGTTCCGCGCGGTCGTAGGTGTTCTCGAGCGACTGCATCGGAAGCGCGTGCGCGACTTTTTCGAAGCCGTCGAGCGGCGCGCCGCCGACGCGCTGCGTGGGCGAATCGGGCGTGCGCAGCTCCGGGTGGGCGGCCTCGAGGTCGGCCAGCTCGCGCATCATCGCGTCGAACTCGCGGTCGGAAATTTCGGGCGCGGCGTCGCGGTAGTAGAGCACCGTGTGGCGCGCGAGCTCCGCGCGGAGAAACGCGGCGCGGGCGGCCGCGGCGGGGTCCGCCGGCTCGGCGGGCCGGCTGAAAAGGTCGTCGGTCATGGGGGCGATTCTACCACAAAACGGCGCCCGCGCCACGCGGAAAAAAGCGGTTGAACCGCAACGGCGTTTCTGCTAACATTCCCCGCCGATTCCAACAAACAAAGAAGCAAGACGAACCCACATGAGCCAAGTCGAACTCGAATCCGTCCGCGCCAAGTTCCGGCAGCATGAAAAGGACACCGGGTCCTGCGACGTGCAGGTCGCGGTCCTCACGAAGAAGATCGAGCACCTCACGGAACACCTCAAGGCCAACCCGCACGACCACAACTCGCGCCGCGGCCTCATCAAGATGGTCAACCAGCGCCGCACGCTGCTGGACTACCTCAAGCGCACCGACGAGCCGCGCTACATCGCGCTCGTGAAAGAGCTGGGTCTCCGCCGGTAGGCGCCTCTTCCGCCCTCCGGCCGCTCCGAGCGGCGGAAAAACATCGCGCCTGCCGGCCGGACTTTTCCGGCCGGGGCGTGCGTTTTTTTGCCGCGGGCACGGGCCGGCGGCGTTTCCCTTTTGCATACAACGAACACCAACAGAAAGAACGAAACAATGGAAAACACGATTTCCGTTTCCTGCGACGTCGGGGGCCAGACCCTGACGATCGAAACCGGCCTCCTCGCCAAGCAGGCCGCCGGCGCCGTCACCGCCACCCTCGGCGACAACGTCGTCTTCTCCGCCGTCACCTGCACCGAGACGCCCCGCGAGGGCATCGACTACTTCCCGCTGCAGTGCGAGTACCGCGAGAAGTTCTACGCCTGCGGCCGCTTCCCCGGCGGCTTCTTCAAGCGCGAGGCGCGCCCCTCCGAGAAGGAGATCCTCACGGCCCGCCTCACGGACCGTCCGATCCGCCCGCTCTTCCCGGACGGCTACCACAACGACGTGCAGGTGAACAACACCCTGCTCAGCGCCGACGGCGTCCACGAGCCGGACTTCCTCTCCGTGATCGCCGCCTCGGCCGCGCTGCACATCTCCGAGATTCCGTTCATGGGCCCGATCGGCGCCGTGCGCGTCGGCCGCGTGAACGGCCAGTTCATCCTCAACCCCACGCAGGCCCAGCGCCGCGAGGGCGACCTCGACCTGCTCTACTCCGGCACAGCGGACCGCTTCCTCATGATGGAGGGCGGCGCCAAGGAGATCCCGGAGGCGGACTTCCTCGCCGCCCTCAAGTTCGGCCAGGAGTGCGTCTCGAAGATCGTCGCCATCCAGAAGGAGCTCCGCGCCAAGCTCGGCAAGGCGGAGAAGAACGTCGTCGACGGCGACGCGTGCCGCAAGGACCTCCTGGACGCCGCGCGCGAGGGCTTCGGCGCCAAGCTCGCCGAGGACCTCACGATCCCCGGCAAGCTCGCCCGCCAGGATGCCGTGAAGGCGACGCAGACCGCCATGAAGGAGGCGCTCGCCGCGAAGTTCCCGGAAATGACCGACGAGGAGTTCCGCGCGATGGCCGACTGCCTCGAGATCGAGACCGTCCGCAAGAACGTCCTCGAGCGCGGCAAGCGCATCGACGGCCGCGGCTTCGACGACATCCGCCCGCTCGCCGCGCAGGTCGGCGTCCTCCCGCGCGCCCACGGCTCGGCCGTCTTCAGCCGCGGCGAGACGCAGTCGCTCGGCATCTGCACGCTCGCCCCGCTCAAGGACGCGCAGGAGATCGACGCGATCACCGGCGGCCAGACGGAGAAGAAGTTCTTCCTGCACTACAACTTCCCGCCCTACTGCACGGGCGAGGTGGGCCGCCTCGGCACCACCGGCCGCCGCGAGATCGGCCACGGCAACCTTGCCGAGCGCGCGCTCCTGCCGGTCGTCCCCGAGGACTACGAATACGCGGTGCGCATGGTCTCCGAGATCATGGGCTCCAACGGCTCCTCGTCGATGGCGTCGATTTGCGTCGGCACCCTCGCGATGATGGACGCCGGCGTCCCGATCAAGAAGCCCGTCGCCGGCATCTCCTGCGGCCTCTTCACGACGCCGGACGAGAGCAAGGCGATCCTCGTGACCGACATCCTCGGCGCCGAGGACCACTGCGGCGACATGGACTTCAAGATCGGCGGCACGCGCGACGGCATCACGGGCTTCCAGGTCGACCTCAAGATCCGCGGCCTCACCTGGGACCTCGTCGAGAAGGCGATCGAGCGCGACCGCGTCGCGCGCATGAAGATCCTCGACTTCATCGAGTCGGTCCTGCCCGCGCCGCGCGCCGAGCTCTCGCCCTTCGCTCCCCGCATCAAGGTCATCCAGATCAACCCCGAGAAGATCGGCGCCCTCATCGGCCCCGGCGGCAAGAACATCCGCGGCATCTGCGCCCTCACCGGCGCGCAGATCGACATCGCCGAGGACGACTCCGGCAAGGTCTCGATCTACGCGACGAGCAAGGAGTCGATGGACGCGGCCGAGAAGGAGATCAACAAGTCCTGCGCCGAGCCCGAGGA
>CADBEF010000284.1 GCA_902793555.1 uncultured bacterium
GACCTGGGCGCGAAGGTCTCCCTCGCCGCGCTCGCGGAGACGTTCGGCAAGGAGCGGGTGCGGCGCCTCTACGAGCTGCGGGAGAGGAAGAAGGGGCCGGAGAAGGAGGCGGAGTTCCTCTTCGTCGGAGAGGCCGACGATTTGCTGCGGTCGGTCGAGGCGTCGCCCGGCCGCGTCGACGACGCCATCGGGATGGTCCTCGTCCTCTCGATGCTCTGCGGACTTCGGCCGTGGGAGATCCAGCCGCTCGAGTGGGAGGACATCGACTTCGAGGCCGGGGCGCTCCGGCTCGGCGGCCGCGACGCGCGGCGCCGGCGCGTCGTGCTGATGGGGCGAAGCACTGGCGCGACTGGACGGCGGCTCGGCGGGCGGGGCGGTTCCCGTCCGGCACCATCGTGCGGACCCTGAAGCCGTTCCGGCGCTGGCAGGAGCTCTCCTGCGGGAGCCACGGCGGGAAGAAGCTCACGCTCGCGGGGTTCTTCCGGCTGATGCGCGGGACGTTCGCCACGATGCACGTCTGCGCGCTCAGGAAGCCGGAGGCGACGGCGGCCGCGCTCGGACACCCCGGCGCGGCGGAGTCGCTCAAGTTCCACTACGAGGGGCTCGTCACGACGGCGATGGCGCAGTCGTTCTGGCGCCTCCTCCCGCAGGCCTACGAGACGTCCGAAACGACCGTCTTCGCGTCGCCGGCCGAACGGAAGAAGGAGGCGCTCAAGCGCTGGCGCGAGGCCCGGGCGACGCGGGAATACGACCGACTCCGCGAAGGGATGCCCCACCTGTCGCTCGACGAGGTCAGGAAGGCCATCGGGGTCGTCTGCCGGAATCCGGGGCGCGTCGAGGCGGCCATCGGGATGCGGCTCGTGCTGGGCGTCTTCGCCGGCCTGCGCCTCGCGGAGATCCACGTGGCGAAGTGGGAGGACATCGACCTCGACGCCAAGACGATCGTGAAGCGGCCGACGGGGTCGGCGAACGCCAACCGCTTCTGGGGGCGCCGGAACCGCGGAGCGAACCACGTGGTGCCGCTGCATCCGACCGCGGCGGCGTGGATCGCGGTCTGGAAGAAGTGGGCGCTCGAAAACGGCGGGCTCGTACAGGGGCCGGTCGTGCCGCGCTTCTCGAGCTTCACGCACTGGAACAAGCGCTACGCGGTCCCGGAAGGAATCTCGCTCGTGAACCGCCGGACCATCGAAATCCTCGCCAACACCTATCTCGCGTTCCGCTACGCCGACCTGCAGGAGTCGCACCCCAACGACCCGCTCCGGCGCGAGGGCGCGGCGCAGTCGGAGTCGTTCTGGGGCCTCCTCCCGCCCGAAGGGCTCGTGCTGCCGCGCGTCAAGCACGTGGCGCGGCTCGGTGGCGCCTTCCGCTGGGTGGACACGCCGTTCCGCAAGCCCCGCGACGAGGAGGCGGAGGCCGAGCAGGCGGCCGCGGAGGCCGCGGAGGGCCCGGCCGGACCCACGCCGACGGGGAAGAAAAAGAGGAAGAAGGTGGCGGGGCTGCGCGTCCCGGAGGTGCGGAGGCTGATGAGGACGACGATGTGGCGGCCGGGGTCGCTCCGCGCGGCGCCGGGGGCCTACCTCACGCTCGGGCTCTTCGTCGGGCTGCACACCATCGAGATCGAGCGTGCGCGGTGGGAGGACGTGGAGTGGGCGACGGACACGATGCGCATCCCGAAACCGGAGGGGCACACCGACGAACTCGGTCCGAAAATCGTGCAGCTCAGGCCGCTCGCGCGCAAATGGCTCCGGCTCTGGTACGAATGGGCGGAGACGGAGGACGGACCGCCGACCGGCCCCATCGTGCCGCAGCCGTGGCGCTTCCTGCACTGGCGCCGGCGCGAGCGGTGGCTCCGGGAACGCGAGTGGCCGCACGACATCCTGCGCCTCACCTACCGCGAGCGCCTCCGCTCGAAGAAATACTGGTCGCTCGAGCCGGAAGGAACGCCGTTCGAGCCCGAAATCCTGCCGGGCCGCGCGTGGCGGCACCTGCGAACCCTGGAGATGAAGAGACGAAATGAAGAACTGCAAATGGCCGCCGCCCGAAACGATGCTGCCGGCCCTGGAGGAATACCGGAACGCGCGGGAGGAAGTCCGGAAGGAGGAGGCCCTGCGGGCGGAGGCGATGGCGAGGGCCGTACAAACGGACTGGTCGAAGCGGAGCGCCCTGATCCAATTCCATGCCCGGCACCTGGAGATGCGGGCGGCGGAGGGACGGCTCCTCCGGGCGAAGGACGCGATCTTCGCGATCCTCGAAGCGATGATCGACGACCCGGAGCAAATGAAGGGTCCGCCGGTGGCGGAAATGAAGGGTGCGGCGGCGGCGCCGCCGCCACCGCAAATGACGGGTCCGGCTATGCCGGAAAAGAAGACCCCGCCGGCATCGGGAATGACGGATGCGCCGACGGCGAAGGAGTCTGTGAGGAAGGCGATGCTTGAGAATCCGCTCGACATCGACGGCGACGAGGACGACCCGTGGGTGGACGCCCTCGGCGCCGAGACGGAAGACGAGGAGGACGAACCATGAACGACGAACCACCGCGCGAACCCGAACTGCGGGCGCTGGCGTCCGCCACGACGACGCGCATCCAGGGGCTGCTCGACTACTACCTGCGCAACGGGCTCCTCTTCGACGCCTTGAGCGCGCTGTCGATCCTCGACGGGGTAAAGGCTCCGATCACGCTCACGGAGCTTGCGACGCAATACACGCGGAGCGTCCGCACCTCGGCGATGGTGCCGGGGCAGATCACCCTGCACGAGCTGATCCTCCGGTATTCGGCGACACTCGCGAAGGAGCGGGCGGTCTCGGCCCGCGGATACCGGGAACTGGCGTCGCTCGTGTCGCGCTTCCTCGGCGAGGAACTCTCGGCGGAGGAGGTGACGAAGAACGACGTGGAGGGAGTCCTGGAGCGCTACTCGGCGGGTGCGAGCCGCCGGTCGATCCTCATCAAGTTCAAGTCG
>CADBEF010000285.1 GCA_902793555.1 uncultured bacterium
CGCTCGCCGCCGTGGGCCGCGATGTGCACCGAGCTCTGCGCGGACGAGTCGCGCAACGCGCTCCTTCTCGCGGACGCCGCGGCGGCCGTCGCCGAAGGGCGCTCGCCCGTCGTCCTCACCGACCGGCGCGACCACGTCGCCGCGCTCGCCGCGGCGTTGCGCGAGCGCGGCGTCCCGCACGTCTTCGAGCTCGTCGGCGGCCTCGGCGCGAAGGCGCTCGCCGCCGCCTCCGCCGAGATCGCCGCCGTGCCGGCGGGGGAGGGGAGGGCGCTCGTCGCCACCGGGCCTCTCCTCGGCGAGGGGTTCGACGACCCGCGGCTCGACACGCTTCTCCTGGCGACGCCGCTCTCGTGGCGGGGTCGGCTCGCGCAATACGCCGGGCGCCTCCACCGCCGTTTCGAGGGCAAACGCGAAGTGCGCATCTACGACTACGCCGACCTCGGCGTGCCGTCGCTCGCGCGGATGTTCGACCGGCGGATCGAGGCCTACGACGCGATCGGCTACGCGGTGCGGATGCCCGTCACGGCCGTGGCGGGGTGGCCGGACGGCGTTCCGGTCCCGCTCGACCCGGCGTGGAGCGAAACCTACGCCGCGAGCGCGCGGCGCCTCTGCGCGGACGGCACCGACGCGCAGCTCGCGGAGCTCTTCGTCCGCGCCGCGTGGAGCGCGCCTCCGGAGGGCGTCGCCGAGGTCCTGCGCGCCCGCAGCGCGGCCGAGGCGTTCCTCTTCCGGCGTCTCGAGACGCTTCCCGCCACACGCGGGCGCTTCGCGCTCAACGCGGCGCTGCCGATTCCCTTCCGCGGCGGCGCGACGCTCGAGGTCGACCTGCTCTGCCGCGACGCGCGCCTCGCCGTGGAGCTCGACGGCGCGCGGCACCTCTCCGAGGAATCCTGGCGCCGCGACCGGGAGAAGGACCTGGCGCTCCAGCGCCACGGCTGGCTCGTCCTGCGGTTTCTCGCTTCCGACGCAACCGCGCGCCTCGGCGACGTCCTGGACGCCATCCTCCCACTCGTTCCTTCCGCGCCATCCGCCGGGGTGGCCGAAAGTTTTTCTGGAAAACCGGAGTCCGCCGTTCGTATTATTGCATGCAAACCATCGTCACCGCCATGAAACGCCTTGTCCTTCTCCCGCTCCTCGCCCGCGCCGGCGCGGGCGGAAGACCCCGCCACGAAATTTTTACAATTCCATGACAACTCGAAAAACGATTTGTGCTAGAATCGGCGGCGCTCTTGCGGAAAAATCCATCCGACGACTCCTTTCCATTGAGACCCTTCACCACTTCCAGCCTCCCATGAAACGCATTGCCCTCCTCCTTTTCGCCGCCGCCCTTCCGGCGCTGGCCGAAACCTCCGCCTTCGATCGCGCCCGGGCGCTTGCCGCCGAGGCGAACTGGAAGGAGGCGCTCCCGCTCTACGAGGAGGCGCTCTCCTCCTCGAACGCCGTCGCGGCGATGGCGTGCGCGGTGGACTGCCTCCACCGCCTCGGCGAGCACGGCCGCGTCGACGAGCCCGTCGAGAAGGCGCTCGCGGCGCGGCCGGACGACCTCGAGGTCGCGGTCGCGGCGGCGCGCCACTTCCGCACCTCGCCGCACTGGGGCTCCGTGCAGGACGGCGTCTTCCTCCGCGGACAATGGGGCGGTAGCAGGATGCTCGACACGTCGGAGCGCGACCGCGTCCGCGCGGTCTCCATCCTGTTGCCGCTCGCGCCGGCGATCGAAAGGCTGCCGCACGCGCGGCACGTCCGCGTCGAGTTCTTCCGCGAGCTCGCCTTCGCCCTGCGCTCCGGCCGCGCGGGCGACCGTGCGTGGCGGCTCTTCGAGAAGACGGACTTCTCGGCGCTCCCGGAGCCGGAGCGCGACCGTGGCGGGTCGCACGCGTCCGCGCCCGCGCCGGTCGGGGCGAACGGCGACCCGCTCTTCCACGCGCTCCCGGAGAGCTGGGACGCCGCGGAGACGGACGGCGAGCGCTGGCGCTGGGCGCTGCGCCGCGCGACGGCGGCGTACCGCGAATGGGAGGCGGAAGCCCGCAAATGGGGCGAGTTCGAGGCCGAGCCCTCGTTCGAGTCGTGCATGCTCGCGGACTACTTCTCGGAGCAGTATTCGCCGCGCACGCTCGCCGCGCACTTCCCGGACGCGGACGCGCTCGACGCGGCGCTCGGCGTCTCCGGCCTCGGCGACGACGAGTCGGTCGCGTGGACGGCGCGCGGCGCCCGCCGCTTCCGCGTCCCCGACGACTGGAACCCCGCGCGCTTCCTCCGCTTCCCGGACGCGGGCCGGCCCGCAGAGCCGGAGGAGCTCTCGCTGCTCGGGCAGTTCCGCCTCGACCGGCTCCAGCTCGACAAGGCGGCGGAAGCGTTCCGCGCGGCCGGCGATTCCAGGTCGAACACGGTCGCGCAGATCGTCGGTCCGCGCGTCGACCTCGACGACCGCCAGGCGCTCCAGACGCCGGCGCGCCCGCCGGTCGTGACGTTCTCGCACCGCAACGCGGCGAAGGTCTCGTTCGTCCTGCGCCCGCTCGACCTGGGGAAGCTCGCGGCGGACGTCCGCGAATGCGTCTCCGCCGGCAAGCCCTTCCGCCCCTTCGCCGACAACCGCTACCTCTACGGCACCGGCCTCGACCATCCGCGGCAGCTCTTCGAGAAGGACGGCTCCTCGCCGTGGCTCGGCGCGCCCGTCGCGCGGTGGGAGCAGGCGCTGGAGCCGCGCCCCGGCCACCGCACGACGCGCGGCGCGGCGTCGCGCGC
>CADBEF010000286.1 GCA_902793555.1 uncultured bacterium
ACGCGGGCGCCGCGGCGCAGCAGCGCGCGCGCCGCGGCGCAACCGCTCGCGCCCACGCCGAAGACGATCGCCTCGCGCGGGACGTCCATCGCTACGGTTCCTCGCACCAGCGCAGGAAGCGCAGGTTCGGGCCGTCCGCCGTCGCGACGCACCAGATCTGGCGCTCGACGAGGCCGACGCGCCCCGTGGCGGTGATGCGGAAGAAGGACGAACTCGTCGTGATGCGGTCCGCCACGGCGGCGTCGAGGCCGTCGACGCGCGCGAACAGGTCCGCGGAGCTCTTGAAGGGGTTCGGGTCGCCGTTGTCGTCCACCGCGTCGCGCTCCTCCATGATGGCGCGCGCGAGGATGTCGTCCACGCCGGGCAGCGTGCGCAGCACGTCGTAGGGCGCGCTCTGGATGTTGACCTTGCCGTCGCCGTAGGTCGTGAGCATCCCCTCGATGCCGGCGATCACGATCGCGTTCGTGTCGCTGAAACGGTTGAAGGACGGGTCCGAGGACGAGCGCCCCGCGTCGTCGCGCAGCGTGGCGGGGTCCCACACGCCGCCCGTGAGGATCGGCTCGGTGAAGCCCTTCACGAGCAGCAACTCGCGCACGGTGTCGAACGCGCCGTTGCGCGCCTCGTAGGGCGGGTCCAGCAGCGCGTAGTAGTCGTCCGTCTCGGCTCCCTTGGAATTGGGCGAATCGTCTTCGTCCATCCAGTCGAGGATCGGGTCGATCACGTAGTCGACGTACTCCTCCGGGATGCCGGCGTTCTCCAGGATCGTCTCCCAGTCCTCGCGCATCAGGAGGTTCACGTTGAGGCGGCCGGGCTCCGGCTCGATGTCGAGCACGACGAACCCGTCGCCGACGGGCTCGACGAGCCCCACGAGCGACTGCCCGGCGCGGAGGCGCTCCACGGCGTCGTGCCAGCGGTCCTCGTCGTCCGAGAGGCCGTCCGGCGCGCCCTGCGAGCCGCCCGAGCGCGCCATGAGCATCTTCGCCAGCTCCACGCCCGACTCCGCCAGCGCGGTGGCCTTGACGCGGTCGCGCGAGAGCGACGCGTAGCCCGCCTCGAGCTTCGCCTCGAACGCGAGCGAGCCGAGCAGCGCCGAGAGCACGACCACGACGACGAGCGCGAGCACGAGCGCCGAGCCGGAGCGGCGGTCCGCCGCGCGAGCAGGACGTCTCCCCGTCACGGCCGCCGCTCCCAGCGCCCGACGACGGGCGTTCCCCAGAGGCGCGAGAGGCCGAGGCATCGGCAGACGCCCTCCGCGAACGCCGAGAGGGGCTTGCACTTGAGCGCGCGGTGCACGACCATCGGCAGGAAGAACTGCCCGACGCGCCCGGTCCGGCGGAACCCGGCGTCCGCGAAGGCGTCGCGAACCTGGCGGTGCTTGAACAGCGTCCACGTCCGCGTGTTCTTCTCGAACTTCTTCTTCGCCTTGAAGAGCATCGGCGCGATCGCGTTGAGGCTCTGCGAGGTCGGGTAGTCGGTGATCACGGGCCCGCGCGAGACGCGGCACATCTCCTTCACGAGCGTCGGCCAGACGGAGCAGTGCGTGAGCATGCGCACCGCGACGACCGCGTCGAAGCTCTTGTCCGGGTACGGCAGCGCGACGACGTTGCCGACGTCGAACGCGCAGCGCCCGGCGTCGACGAGGTCCGCGATGCGGTGGCGGCAGCTCGGCGCGCTGCCGATCACGGTGACCTTGTAGCCGGCGTCCGCGAGCGGGTGCGCGAGCTGGCCGTGGCCGCCGCCGACGTCCAGCACCGTCGCGCCGGGCGCGACGCGCGCGCCGAGAAGCTTGAGCACGGCGCGCTCCTGGACCTCCAGCATCCACGCGCCGGTCGCGCCGCGGAAGCGCGTCGCGTAGTCGTCGTTCGAGGTCTCGACGTCCGCGGTTTCGGGAAAGGGCGAGGAAGTGTCGGTGTCGTCGTTCATGGCGGGATCAGCGGAGGGGCGCGGCGCTCCAGCCGAGCTTTTCGCGGAGCGGGCGGAAGGGGTCGGCGCCGGGGAGCGTGAGGAGCGTCACGGTGCGCGCGGCGGTAGTGGCGGTGAAAGTGTCGCCGGGGCGCAGGCGGGCTCGCAGCGCGCCGTCGACCGAGAAGCCGACCGGCGCCTCGGCGCGCGCGACGCGGACGGTGACGACGCTCTCGGCGGGCAACACGAGCGGGCGCGCGGCGAGCGAGTGCGGGCAGACGACGCTCACGACGAACGCGGCCGTCGCGGGCGAGAGGACCGGGCCGCCGGCCGAAAGCGAATACGCGGTCGAGCCGGTCGGCGTGGCGAGCACGAGTCCGTCGCAGCGGAAGGAGGCGACGTCGTCGCCGTCCACCTGCAGGTCGAGCGCGACGACGCGCCCCGTGTCGCTGCGAAGCGCGACGAGGTCGTTGAGCGCGTGGTGCGCGGCGCCCGCCGGGCCGTTGCCGCCGCGGCGGATCTGCGCGCGCAGCATCGAGCGGCGGTGGGGCTCGCACGCGCCGTCGCGCCAGGCGCGGAGCAGCTCCTCCGCGCCGTCGAGCGGCGCGGAAGAGAGGTAGCCGAGCGAACCGCAGTTGAGGTTGAGGAACGGCTTGCCCAGCGCGGCGTGGCGGCGCGCGGCGCGCAGCATCGAACCGTCGCCGCCGAGGACGAGCAGCGCGTCCGCGCGGCGCGCCTCCGCCTCGGGCACGAGCTCGACGCCGAGCCGGCGCGCG
>CADBEF010000287.1 GCA_902793555.1 uncultured bacterium
TCCAGCGAGCAGGATTCCTGCGCATTTGCCTCCAGTGGCAGCCCGGTGTTCTTGGCAAATTCGGCGATCAGCGATTCGAATGGTGTCATGGCACTGTTTTCCTTTCTTGATGGTTTCAGTTGAGTACGAAATCGACCGAGGCGGCATTGAAACCACTGCCAAGGACGAGGTTTTCACCGAGGGCCTCCCGGACGCTGTTGACGCGGCCAGGGACATTGCCGGGGGCGGAGGCGATCTCTTCGGCTTCCGTGCCGTCAAAGGCGTCAAGGTCGACGTCCCGCTCGAACCTCATCATCCCGCGCTGCGCGATTACGAACTGATAACCGATCCGGACCGCGCTGCCGGGGCCGAGCCGGTAGGATTCGGCGCCCGTGCGGAGGGTGGCGCCCGTGCGTTCCGTTTGGATCTGCATGACGATATGATTTCCGCCCTTGCAATCCAGTTTGACGCGGCGTTTTTCACCGCCGCCGGAAATGGCGAGGACGCTCCTGCCGCCCTCGGGATCGAGCGCGATGCCGACGCCGTCGGAGATCGCCTTCTTCGCCTTGTCGCCAAGAACGCCCGCGATGAGGGCGACCTTGCGCCGGGCCGTCGGATCGAGCGTCGCGAAGGTGGCGTCCTCGCGGTCGGCGATCTGGCGGGCGAGCTGGTCGAGCGCCTCGTCCGGATCGGAGGAAAGCTTGCCGCCGCCCTCGAGCTCGACCTCGAGCGTGCCGTCCGCGATCGCCTGGGCGAAACCGGTGTCCTTGAGCTCCCCCTTCGCGACCTTCTTCGCGTCTGTGAGCGCGGCAAGGGAAAGAAGGGGCTTGACGGCGTCCGTATAGTGCTCCTTCATAGTTTCGGCGGCCCGGAAGGGGAATTCGCCCAGGATCGCGGAGATCATCTGGCGGACGCGCCCGGCGGCGGGACCGCTGCCTTTCACGGCACGCGTGGCGAGGAATTCCTCGCGCGCGGACTTTGCGACGGCCTCCACTTCCCTGAGGATGTCGACGATCATGGTGCAGATGCCGATCCCGTCGTATGGCATGTTCTCGGCCTTGCGGGCGTCGATCGGCTTGTTGGGCAGTCCGAGCCGGAGGTCGACGGCGTGCTTGAGCAAATTGACGAAGGTGCTCATGTTCCCCGCCTGCACGGACATGGCCGACGAGACTTCATCCGGGATGTCATCGGGGATGTCGATCTGGCTGGCGTGGAGCTTGTAGTAGATGTCCACGACGCGGGCGGCGTTCGGCGTCTCCAGGGCGGCCTCGATGTTGCGCATCGTTTCCGGCCCGAAGCGCTCCAGGAGGAACGCGGCGAGAAGGGTCCGCGCCTGGAGGATGTCGTCGCCCTCGGCGTGGTTGCCGAGCCCCGTATCGTGCAGGATGCGCACAATCGCGAAGTGGAGCTCCAGCACGGCCTTGTGTATGTCGAGGGCCGAGCTGCTCGGGCCGAGCTCGGCGACGGCCGACAGCTCGATCGAGCGGGCGGCGCGGGCGACGGCGGCGACGGAGCCGCGAGGCAGCGGCCTGCCGCCGAGCTCGCCCAGCGCGTCGCGTCCGACGAGGTACGCGGCGGGGTTCCCCTTCGTGGCCTCCCGAAGCGCCTTGAAATTCTCCTCGTAGTCCTCGATCTTCTGCAGGACGGCCGCCCGCGAACGGATTTGCCCGCCGTCGTTGACGAGGATGCGGTCCATGCAACGGATGACCGTGTCGAGCAGGTCCGTGTCGTTGCCGCACGCCTCGACCGCCTCGCGTATGCGCGAGGCGAAGATCTCCTTGTCGCCTGTTACCGGGCAGTGGGCCCGAGCACGGGCCGCTTCGAGGCGGACGTCGAAGGCGGGGCGGAGGTCGGCCTCCGTCTTGCCGTTGCGCACGCCGTTCTCGTCGTAGAAGGTGGCGAAGACGTGGTCGAGGTAGGCCTTGTCGAAGTGCGGCATGCCGAGGCGGGCGGAGGTGGCGACGTGGACGAGATCGTTCGAGGCGCCGTCGAGGATGTCCGCGAGCTGTTTCTCGAAGGCGTCTGCGTCAAGGACGCGGCGGCCGCCGCCGGCATCCTTCATCGGCGGATGGTCGACGAGCGGCTTCGCGGCGCGCTCAAGGTAGCGCTCGGCGTCTTCGGGCCAGTCCTCGCGGCGCAGGCACGAGCGGATTGAATCCTTCACGGCCGCGTGGATGCGCTTCGCGGCGATTCCGCCGGCCTCGGTCGAGGCGATCTTGTCCGCGTTCGCCGTGGCGAAGCGGTTCGCGATCTCGGCAAGCGAACGCCCCGAGGCAGAATCGTCAACAGCGCGGGCGTCGTCGAAGTTCTTGATGTCGGTCGAGAGCGCGGCGTTGTCCGACTCGTGCGAGGCGGCGAGGAGCGCGACCTTCACCTGGTCGATGAGCTTCTGGACCTTCTGGCGTGCGTCCCCGATGCCGAAGTAGCACTTGAACTTCTGCCAGGCGCCGGCCTCCTTGATCTGGCCGGTGGAGTTGGCGAGGTAGTAGGTCTTGCTTGCGTCGAGTGAGCGGATCGTATCGATGTTCAGGGCCATTCCTGTTTCTCCTTAAAATTCGCTTCTGCTCGTCTTGGCCTTGTTTTCCGTCCGTGACAGGTTCAGTTGAGGGTGAATTCGACGTCGACGGCGTCCACGTTCTCACCGAGCACATAGTCAGCGCCGATGATCTCCTTGACACGCTCGGCGCGGTCG
>CADBEF010000288.1 GCA_902793555.1 uncultured bacterium
TAGAGGAACTCCAGCGCGGCCCAGTCGCGCAGGGCGGCGAAGGCGGCGTCCGAGCCCGGGTCCTTCGCGGCGGCGGCGCGGGCGGCGCCCGCCGCCGTGTCGAGCAGGCGCGCGACGTCGCCGGCGGAGAGCACGTCCGGCAGCGAGCGGCGCTTCTTCGGGCCGCGCAGGGAGGCGAGGGGCGAGTCGGGGACCGCGCCCTCGTGCACGAGGAAACGGTAGAACGCCCGCAGGGCGGAGAGCTTGCGGCGGATCGACGCGGGCTCGGCCTCGGCCTGCGCGAGGCCGACGAGCCACGCGCGCGCCAAGTCGCGGTCGACGCCGCCCCACGGGTAGGGCGGCTTGCGCTCCGAGCCCCACGTGAACTCGGCGAACTGCCCGAGGTCGCGCAGGTAGGCGGCGGTCGTGTGGCGCGACTCGGTGCGCTCGGCGCCGAGGTGCGCGAGGAAGCGCGCGGCCGCCGGATCGTCCGCGACGAAGGAGCGCAGGGGCGCGCCCGAAGCGCCGTCGAGCGTCTTCACGGCGCCGGTGCGGCCGCGGGGGCGGCGGACGCGCTGCCGCCGACCGGATCGGCGGGCAGGGACGAGAGGGCGGGCGTTGCGGCGAGCGCGCGGTCGATGCCGTCCGAAAGGAGGCGCGCGGGCGGAAGACCGTCGAGGCCGAGAGCGTCGGCGGACGAACCGGCGTCGAGCAACGTTTTCGCGATGGACCCCACGGTCGCGCGCGACAGGTCGACGCGCGAGGCGAACGTGTCCGGTTCCCCTTCGACGGGCGCGAGGATGCCGGCCTCGCACAGGTCGCGGCAGACGGTGCGGACGAGGCGGAAGGAGACGCGGTGCCGCCGGGTGAATGCGCCGAGGGAGATCGTTCCGCGTCCGGATTCGACTTCGGCGGCGAGGTTCCGCAGGAGCGTTGCCGAGAGCAGGAGCCGGGCGCGCGGCGAAGGCGTGTCCCAGCCCGTTTCCATCTCGTAGCTGTCGGCGTTCTGCGCCGCGTAGGAGACTTCGGCGGCGACGAGAAGGATCGTCCACGAGACGTAGACCCAGGAGAGCAGGATCGGAACCATCGCGAAGGAGCCGAAGAGCGCACTGTTCTTCGCGACGCCGATCTGCAGCACGAGGCAGAGCTTGAGCCAGAAAAACAGGCCGACCGCCGCCACGAATCCGCCGAGGAGGCCGGGGCGGAAGCGCACGCGCGTGTTCGGCGCGAAGCGCAGCAGGAAGCAGAACGCGATCGTGAGGATCGCGACGACCCACAGCGTCCGGAAGAACGGCGCCGCGGCGACCGACCCCATTCCGAACGCGCCTTCGACGCGGTGCAGGTGTTTCGCGAGCGCCGAGACGACCGGAACGGACGACGCGGCGACGCACAGGAACGGCAGGATGATGACGACCGAGAGGTAGTCCGTGAACTTGCGCGCGAGGGGGCGCGATTTCGTCACGCCCCAGACGTGGTTGAACGACTTCTCGATGTTGCCGAGCAGTCCGATCACCGTCCACACGAGCACGAGCAGGCCCACGCCGCCGAGCGCGCGGAAGTTCAGCTTTTCCACGATTTCGAAGCCCCTGTCGACGAGCGTTTCGAGTTTCGCGACGCTGATGCCGGCTTCGTCGGATTCCCCGGGCGGCGGCGCGCCGTCCGGGGCGTCCGCGCCGGCGGGGCCGGAGGCCGGTCCGGGAGCCGGAAGGCGGAATTCGGGATCCGCCGGCGCAAGGTCCGCTTCACCCCCTTCGACCCCTTCGACCGTTTCAACCGGCCCCTTGGGCGCGGCGGCCTCGACGAGGCTCTGGCCGGGGATCGGCGTGTCGAAGAACTTGCGGATCATGCCCTTGGCGCTCTCGCGAAGCTCGTCGGTGTCGACGGCGGCGCGCGCGAGCGAGAGGGCGAGCGCGAGAACCGGGACGATCGAGAGCAGCGTCATGAACGTGAGGGACGCGGCGTGGAGCGTGCACTCGTTGTGGCGGAATCCGCGCGCGACGAGGTAGAGCACCCGGACGGTCCGTACGAGCGACCGGCGTGCGCCGCGCACGGCGGAAATCTCGAGGTCCCACACGTCGCGGTTCACGAAACGGACGACCTTCCGCGCGTTCTGCGCGAGGCGGTCGGTCCAGGCGGGTTTCTTGGCGGCAGCGTCGTTCATGGCCGGCAAGTATACCGCCGTCCCCGCGCGGAATCCAGCAAATTCGCGGCCCCGCGGAAAACGGAAAGCCCCGGCGGAGCGCTCCGCCGGGGCCTTCCGAAGTTGGGGCGGGATACGGGGCACGATCCCGTAACACCCAGATCCACAATCTGGTGCTCTACCAATTGAGCTAATCCCGCCGTTCGGTCGAACGGCGCGGAATGCTACCACACGGGCGGGGCCGAAATCAAGAACGAAAATCGCGCGCGGGCGGCCGCTTGCGCGGGGCGGCGCGGCATGGTAGACTTCGAAAGCATGAAAACGAACGTCCTTTCCGCCGTCCTCGCGCTTTCCGTCCTCGCCGCCGCGTCCGCCCGGGCGCAGGAGGCGGGACCGTCCCCCCTGGCCGCCGAATGCGCGGCGCTCGTCCTGCAGGACGCCGCCGGCGCGCGGTGGATCCTGGCGGACGGCCCGCTCGTCCCCGCGCTGCGCGCCGCCGCGAAGGCGGCGGGCTCCGGCGCCGTCGTGCTGCCGCTGCTCGGCGGCGACGAG
>CADBEF010000289.1 GCA_902793555.1 uncultured bacterium
CGCGCGCGCGACGCCGCCCCGGCGCTCGGCACGCTCGCGCACGGCGCCTTCCGCGACCGCGGCGGCGTGCTGCTCGTCCCGCTCCCCGAGCGCGCCGACGCGGATGCGATCCGCGCCCTCGCCCGCGAGAAGGCCGCCGCGCTCGCCGAGTCCTTCCCCGCCTTCGCCGGCGCGCCGCTCGTCGACGTCCGCCCGTTCCCCGTCCCGTCGCCCGGCTTCGCCTCCGAGGCAGCCCTCGCCTTTGCCGACCGCGTGCTTTTGGAGGCCGGAGCCGGTCTCCCTGCGGCAGAATCTTCGAACACCAACCCAACAACCAGCCAAACAAACTCGCCATGAAATACATGCCCTTCGTCCTGGCGGCAACGGTCGCCGCCGCCGTGCCCTGCTTCGCCCAGAACCCCGCCACGCGGAGCGCCGCCGACCTGGCCCTCGCCCGCTTGGAGAACAGTATCACGATCCCCGCCGTCGCCTACGAGAAGGCGGCGCTCACGAACGCCCTCGCCGACGTCGAGGCGAAGGCGAACAAGGCCGCGCCCGCCGGCTCGCCCCGAATCCGCATCCGGCTCGACGCCGCCGTCACGAACGAACTTCCGACCGTCACCATGCGCGCCAGCAGCATCGGCGTGCTCCCGCTCCTCTCGATGCTTGCCGACATGACCGGGCTCGAGCACCGCATCGAATCCGCGCAGATCGTCTTCGGGCTTCCGAAGGAGGATGCCGCCGCGTGGCCGCCCGCCGCCACCCGGCCCGCGCAGGCGCCGTCCGCGCGAACGCCGTCCGCGCGAACGCCGTCCCCCGCGCCGGGCGGGACGATCATCCACCGCCAGTATCCGATCCGCCGAGCCAACCCGCCCGCCGGACGCGCGAAGGACGACGAGGCAGCCAAGCTCAAGGCGTGGTTCGCGGGCAGGGGCGTCGCCTGGCCGGAGGGCTCCTCGCTGACGCTCCCCGCCCCGGGCATCCTGCACGTCGCCAACACCGTCGAGAACCTCGACCGCATCGAGGCGATCCTCAAAGGTCTCCCGTCGCAGCAGCCCAGATGAACGAGAACGCAAAGGCCGCAACTCTTAGCGCGAATGCGCCTGCCTACGCTCCTCGCCGCGCGTAGCGCGGCTCGGCCGGCAGAACGCATTCGCGCCCGCGGACAGAGTGTTTAGAGATGACGGGCGGGCTTTGTCGAACCGGGGAATGGTGCTAGAATCCTCCCGCAATGAAGGAAAAACCGTCTCTTCGGTTCCTTTCACGGTTGCCCTCTGACCTTTAACCTCTCACCTCGTTACCTCTCACCTCGAACCTCCCCATGAAGAACACGCTGCTGCTGCTCGCCCTGTCGCTCCTCGCGCTCGCCGCTCTGCCCGCGCTTGCGGCGGACCCCGCCACGAACGCGCCGACGGCGCTCGCGCGCCGCGTCTATCCGTGGACGCCCGCGCTGACGGAGCTGCCCTACCTCGGGCTCGACGATCCCGAACGCACGCCGGGCGACGCGCTCCGCGCCTTCGCCGAGGGCTTCGGCATCGCGTTCCCGGAGGGCTCCTGGGTGAAGGCGCTGCCGGAGGCCGGCCGGATCGTCGCGATGTCGGACGAGCCCTCGCTCGACGCCTTCGGCGCGCTGCTGGACTGTCTGGAGAAGGCCGTCCACGACCGCATCGAGGTCTCGTTCGCCGTGCTCTCGGTCGACGCCGGCGACCTCGCGCCGATGCTCGAGCGGATCGGCGCGACGAACGCCGCGCCCGGCGGCGCCGCGGCGGCGGCCCCGCCCGTCCTCGCCACGGCGCCGTCGCTCGGCGACCTCTTCGCGCGGGTGGGCTGCGACTGGACGAACCGCTTCGCCGTGCCGCTCTCGACGCGGAACGTCGGGTGGGACCGGACCGCTTCGTTCGGCGGCTTCCGCAGCGGCGGCGTCTTCCGTCCCGCGGGCCGCTCGTGGGCGTTCGAGGAGACCGCCGGGGGCGGCCGCGCGGTCGTCCCGCGCGAGGCGGGCGGAACCGTCCTGCACCGGAACGGTCCGCGGCTCGAGGCCGTGCCGGCCCGGATCGCGGGCGAACGCGACGCCCTCCGGCTCGAAATCCGCTACGAGGAGAGCGACCGCTTCCTCGGGTGCGAACGCCCCGACCCCTCCGTCGGACTGCCGACGCGCGCCGCGGACGGCTCCTTCGCGCTGCGGCCCGCGCCGTTCGAGGAAGTCGCCATGCGCTTCACCCCGACAAGCCGCTCGCTCTCGCTTCCGCTGCGGCTGCGCGACGGCGAGGCGGTGCTGCTCCGGCCCGCCGTTCCGCCCGAGCCCCTGTCCGGCGCGCGGGCCATCCCGCTCCGCGTGCCGGTCGTCTCCGCGCGCCGCCTTCCCGAGGTCGGCGAACCGGTCGAGCCGGGCCCCTTCGGGCGGTTCCTCCACGATCGCCTCGGCATCGACTGGGGGCCGCACACCGACTTCCTGCGCCTGTGCGAGCCGCTCGGGCCGTTCCCGTGGGTGCGCTGCGAGGCCGACCCCTACGGCGTCCCGAACGACGTCACCGCCTCCCTTTCGTTCCTCGCCGCGCCCGGCGCCGACCCCGCCCCCCTCGTGCGCGATCTCGCGGCGCTCCGCGACGCGCTCGCCGCCGCCGGCGTCCGCTTCGCGGCGCCCGCCGCCGCCGCGGAGGAGGGCTTCCTCGTGCGCGAG
>CADBEF010000290.1 GCA_902793555.1 uncultured bacterium
GAGGCCGGCGCGGGCGGACTGCGCCTCGGCGAGCGCGGCGCGCCTGGCGGCGATCGCGCGCTCGGCGGCGGAGACGGCGTCCTCGGCCGCCTCGGCCATGCCCTGGAGCGTCTCGAGCTCGCCGGAGACGTCGTCGAGGCGCGCGGCGAGGCCGTCGGCGGTCTCGGTGAGCCGCGCCTTCTCGGACGAGAGGCGCTCGTTGCGGAGGATGGCCTCGCGGGCGGAGGCCTCGGCCTCGGCGAGCTCGTTCTGGAGGCGGGCGTTGGTGCGCTCCATCTCGACGGACTCGGCGCGCAGGCGCTCCAGCTCGGCGCGGGCGGCGCTGGAGCCGCCGTGGACGTCGTCGAGCGCGGCGCGCGCCTCGTCGAGCGCCTTCTGGGCGGCGGAAAGCTCGCCCTGGAGCGTGGTGAGCGAGGAGGCGAGCTCGCGCTGGCGTTGCAGCTGCGCGTCGCGGACGCCGCGGGTGCCGGCGATTTCCTTCTCGTCGCGCTCCTTCCAGGCGCGGTATTCCTCGATGCGCTGGCGGTTGAGGCGCATGGTGTCGTCCGCCTCCTTGCGCGCGTGGTGAGCGGCGGCGGCGGCCTCGACGGCGTCGGAGATGTCCTGCTCGAACGCGGAGACCTCGGCGCGGATCGCGGCGAGGGCGCCTTCGTCCTTCTCCACGCGGCCGCGGAGGGCGGCGGAGTCCTTCTGGGCGGAGGCGAACGCGTCGGCGAGCGAGCGGCCGCGTTCGTTGAGCTCCGCGAGGCGGATGCGGGCGAGGAACAGGTCGTAGCCGCGCAGCTCGGACTGCATCTCCTTGTAGCGCCGGGCGCGGGACGCCTGGCGGCGCAGGGAGTCGATCTGGCGCTTGAGCTCGTGGATCACGTCGTCGAGGCGGGCGAGGTTCTGGTCGGTCGCGTCGAGCTTGCGCAGCGCCTCCTTGCGGTCGGCGCGGAAGCGGGTGATGCCGGACGCCTCCTCGAAGATCGCGCGGCGGTCCTCGGGGCGGGAGGAGAGGATCGCGTCGATCTGGCCCTGGGCCATCACCGAGTAGCTCGTCGTGCCGATGCCCGTGTCCATGAAGAGGCGCTGGATGTCGCGCAGGCGGCACGGGTTGCGGTTGATGAAGTACTGGCCCTCGCCGGTGCGGAAGACGCGGCGGGTGACGGTGACCTCGTTGAACTCGAGGCCGAGCTCCTTCTCGCAGTCGGCGAAGGTGATGGACACCTCGGCCATGCCGAGGGGCTTGTGGTCGTCGGTGCCGGCGAAGATGACGTCCGTCATCGCGCCGCCGCGCAGGGCGGTGGGGCGCTGCTCGCCGAGGACCCAGCGGATGGCGTCCGAGACGTTGGACTTGCCGCAGCCGTTCGGGCCGACGATGGCGGTGATGCCGGGCTCGAAGACGAGGCGCGTCTTCTTCGCGAAGCTTTTGAAGCCGATGATTTCGAGGGCTTGCAGGTACATGCCCGCGCATTCTAGCAAATCCCGGCGCGCGAGCGCAAGGGCGCGCTTTGCGCTTCCGTTCCGGGGCGGTTTTTGGTAGACTTGCCCCTTCATGAACGCGTTCCGACACAATCGCCGCCTCGACCCGCCCGGACCGAAACCTTTCGTGACGACGGCCGTGGCGCTGCTGTTCCTCGTCGTGCTCGTCGCCGTGGTCTCGCAGCTGAACCGGGCGTCCCGCCGGCAGCCGCCGGCGCCGCCGCCCCCGCCCGCCGCCGGACCGGCGCCGCAGGCGCGGCCGGGCGAATGGACCGAGGACTACGCGGACGCTCTCGCGGCCGCGAAGCTCGACGGCCGTCCGGTCCTGCTCTGCTTCGAGCGCAGCGATTCGAGTCCCGCCAGCGACCTGCTCCGCCGCGAGCTCTTCGAGGCGGAGGACTGGAAGGCCTGGGCCGCGTCGAATGTCTTCCTCCTGCGCGTCGACTTCCTCCGGAATTCCGCGCGCCAGGACCCGAAGACCCGCGCCGTCAACGAGGTCCTCGCCCGGGAGTTCAAGGTCGAGCAGTGGCCCTCGCTGCTCCTGCTCGGCGCGGACGGCCATCCGATCGCCCGCCCCGAGGTGCGCCGCGGCGCGCCGCCCGCGTTCTACATCCGCCAGATCGCCGTCGCCCGGTTCGAGGCCGCTCCCGCCGCGCTCCGCGCCGCGCTCGGGGACGCGAAGGCCGACGACTACTTCGCGACCAAGGCGGCGCTCGACGACTACTCGGCCCGCGTCGAGGCGCTGCGCCGCGACCTGAACGAGTCCGCCGCGCGAGCGCAGGCCGCCGTCGCCGCCGCGGCCGACGCCGCGTCCCGCGCCGCCGCGCAGGACGAACTCAACCGCGTCGTCGGCGAGAAGATCCGCGCCTACCGCGGCTGCCAGGAGGACGGCCTGGAGGCCGCCCGCGAGGCACGTGCGAAGCTCGAGGCCTACCGCGACGAACTCGTCGGCGTCGGGGGCGCCGCCGCGAAATGAACACGCCCCGCGACATTCTCTCCGACCTGCGGACGCACCTGGAGGTCGAAATCCAGGCCGGGCGCCGCCGGGCGCCGCTCGACCCCGCGGTCGTGAAGGCGTTCCTGCTCGGCGCCGAGTCCGCCCCGGCCGCGGTCCCCGTGGCCGCGCGGACGCACCGTCCGGCGGCCGTGGCTCCGTCCGTTCCCGCGACGGCGCCCGCCCCCGCTCC
>CADBEF010000291.1 GCA_902793555.1 uncultured bacterium
GCGCCGCATCATCGCGGGCAGCTCCGAGGGCTTCTCCGCGCCGGCGGCGAGGACGAGCAGGTTGGCGCCGATCGGGCCGAGGCCGTCGTAGAGCCCCGCAATCATCGCCTGGTGGTAGAGGCCGTAGCCGGCGGGGTGGAGCACGCGCGAGAGCAGGCCGACCGTGAAGGCGCGCTCCGCGGGCGCGTCCGGCTCTTCGCGCTTGGCGGCGAAGGTCCCCTGCGCGCGGACCGACACGACGAGCCCCGCGGCGCGGAGCTCCTCGACCGCCTTCATCGCGGTAAGCCGGTTCGCGCCCCACGCGGCCGCGATTTCGTTGAGCGACGGCAGCCGCGCGCCCGGCGCGATCGCGCCCGAGCGCAATTTCGCGCGCAGGTCCGCCGCGATCTTCCGGTAGAGGAAGTCGCGGGCGTGCGACCGCGGCGTGCGGGGCGGTTTCGGCGAGGCGTTCCGTTGTTTTCCGGTGGGCGGCATGTCGTTGCGGGAGTCTACCACCGGAGAGCCGACGCCGCAAGCGAAAAGCAGACTAGCGACAAACCAGCCCGACGACGCGGACCGAGGGCGGACTTGGTTGGAAAGTATATACCAGTTATATACCAGATTTCGCTTGCAATCGGGTCGACGTTCCTGTATCCTTTCCCTCGTTCCGTCCCGTTTGGGCCGTCTCGGCCTTCCAGACTTTCCGGACCCTGCAAACCCCAAAACCAACACTCCGCCATGTCACTCGTCACTCGTCACTCGTCACTCCTCCTTGCGGCGGTCGCGTTCGCGGCCGCCAGCGCAGCCGCCGCGCCGTCCGTCGTCCGCGTCGAGGGCGCGCCCGGCGCCCAGCGCCTCACCGTGAACGGCAAGCCGTTCGTCATCAAGGGCGCCGGCGGCGGCGGCTCGAAGAAGGTCCTCGCCCAGCTCGGCGCCAACTCGTTCCGCACCTGGGCCGCGAACGACGCGGAGAAGCAGCTCGACGTGGCGCAGAAGAACGGCCTCTACGTGACGGTCGGCCACTGGCTCCACTCGACGAGCTACTTCAGCTACACCGACGAGGCGAAGAACGCCGAGCAGACGGAGGCGATCCTGCGCCGCGTGCGCGAGCTCAAGGACCACCCGGCGCTCCTCATGTGGGCGATCGGCAACGAGATGGAGGCGGCCAACCCGAACAACCGCGCGCTCTGGACCTACATGAACGACCTCGCGGGCAAGATCAAGGAGATCGACCCGAACCACCCGGTTACGACCGCGCTCATGGAGGTGTGGCCCGAGAAGATCGCGCTCGTCAACGAGCTCTGCCCGAACCTCGACGTCGTCGGCATCAACAGCTACGCGGGCTGCGTGGGAATCGGCAAGCGCCTGCGCGAGGCGGGGCTCAAGAAGCCGTTCATCATCACGGAATACGGCCCGCCGCTGCACAACGATCAGAACAAATGGTGGATCGGCGTCACGGACTTCGGCGCGCCGCAGGAGCTCTCCTCGACGCAGAAGGCGAAGTGGTACGTCGAGCCCGCCAGGACGCTGCTCTCCGAGGAGAAGGGCCGCTGCCTCGGCCTTTACGCGTTCACGTGGGGCTTCAAGGTCGAGGCCACGCCGACGTGGTTCGGCCTGCAGCTGCCGGACGACACCCCGACCGCCCAGGCGCTCGAGCTGGCGCGCGAGGTGTGGGGCGGCAAGGTCCGCAACCGCGGCCCGGTCTTCGAGACGATTTCCGAAATCTACGAGCAGAAGCTCGCGCAGGCCAAGCGGGAGAACCAGCCCGCCGACAAGATCGCCGAGCTCGCGGGGATCTGGCCCGTGATGAAGGTCTCGACCGAGACGCCCGCCGCGGGCGCGGAGGTCGAGGCCGAGGTGCGCGCGAGCGACCCGGACGGCGACGCGCTCGAGTACGTCTGGGTGCTGCTGCAGGAGTCCGCGACCTACGGCGTCGCGGACACCGGCCTCGCGATGCCGCGCGGCTTCGAGGACGCGATCGTCGCGGGCCAGGGCTCGCCGCGCGTGAAGGCCGTGCTGCCCGGCGGCGGCGTCTACCGTCTCTTCTGCTACGTCTTCGACAAGGCGCCCGACGGCCGCCGCAAGTCCGTCGCCACCGCGTGCCGTCCGCTCAAGGGCGCCGGCGCGCCGCCGAAGGTCAAGCTCCCGCCCTCGGCGTTGCCCAAGGCCGTCTACAAGGACGGCGCGGATTCGCCGTGGATCCCCTCCGGCTACATGGGGAGCGACCTCTCGAAGTTCTCCGTCGACACGAAGTGCACCGACAATCCGCACTCCGGCGAAACCTGCATGAAGGTCAAGTGGACCGACGGCGGCGGCTGGGCGGGGCTCAACTGGCAGTCGCCCGCGAACGACTGGGGCGACGCCCCCGGCGGCGCGAACGTCACGGGCGCGCGCTTCCTGCAGTTCTGGGCGCGCGGCTACCTCGGCGACGAGAAGGTCTCCTTCCACCTCGGCGGCATCGGCCCCGACCGCGCCTACCCCGACAGCGGCAAGGCCGAGCGCAAGGACCTCGTGCTCACCGACGAGTGGAAGCGCTACCGCATCGACCTGGAGGGCGTCGACCTCTCCTGCATCAAGACCGGCTTCGGCTTCAGCTTCGGCGGCCAGGGCTCGGTGAAGACCTTCTTCCTCGACGACATCGAGTACGTGGCGGCGACGGTCGTAGCTCGCTGCGCTCGGACTATTCGCCGACGACCTCGTAGAGGAACGTCGCGGCCGAGGGTTCCGCGGCGATGTCGGCGACGAAGGTGAGGCGTCTGTCTGCGTAGGCGGAGGGGACCTCGCGGAGGCGGCGGCCGCCGGTGGAGAGGGCGAAGACCTTCCACGGGCGGTCGGCGAGCGCGAGCGAGACTTCCGCGCGGCCGCGCGCCATCAGGTGCGGGACGCCGCCCCATTCGAAGAGCACCTTGCGGCCGTCGCCGCCGAAGACGGCGCCCGTGTTCTGCACGTCGGTGAGGTGCGTGACGAGCACGCGCCCGGATTCGCCGAGCGGCTTGCCGTCGAGCGCGCTC
>CADBEF010000292.1 GCA_902793555.1 uncultured bacterium
CATCGAAATGTACATCCGCGCCGGGAGCGTCAAGGGCGTCCTCGTGACCGCGCGCAACCAGCAGATCGCGACGCCGCCGGCCATCACGCGCGGGATGCATGCCGACCTGATCGTCAGGCTCCTCGCGGAGAACGGCACCGCGCTTTCCGGCCTCGACGCCTACGCGACGTGGGACTTCGCCATCGCGCACGACTGGGATACGGCAACCGCGCCGCAGATCCACGTGAGCGAAGGAATCGCGGTGGCCGGCAACGAGGTCCGCATCCCGCTCCGGGAAACGGACACGGTCGAGCTCAAGGACGCGCTCGGCGTCCGGGAGAGCGCCGTGTTCGGCTGCGAGCTGGCCGGCTACGAGGCGGGCGGCACCGCGCCGGGATTCCTCGTGCAGTTCGAGATCGTCATCCGCAACCGCCGGCACACGGCCGAGAGCGCGGCGCCCGTGCCCGTGGAGGACGTGTCCTTCCAGGCCGCGCAGATCCGGGCGCTCTTCTCCGCGGCGCTCTCGGTGCAGCTCTCCGACGACAAGACGGCCTGGTACGACGTGCCGGACTCCGGCTCGCCGCCGGCGAGCGCGAGGTGGTTCCGCGTCCGCAACGCCGCCGCCGGCCGCGACTGGTCGGAGGCGATTCCGCTCCTCGGGGGAGGCGGCGGCGCGGACGGCGACTTCGCCGTCTGGCGCGGGACCGACCCGATCTGCGCCGGCGCGAACGCCACGGCCGAAGGGCCGAACACGGTCGCCATCGGAAACGATGCCCACGCCGGCGACAGCGGCAGCAACACCGCGCTCGGCGCAGACACCCACGCGACGGGCGGCTTCGCCACCGCGGTCGGCAACTACACCACGGCCGCGACCGGCCCCTACTCGCTGGCGCTCGGTCCCTACGCGCACGCGACCGCCGACAACGCCATCCAGATCGGCATCGGCGACAACGACGCCCCGCACACCTTCCAGGTCGGCGCGTTCCGTCTCCTCGACGCCGACGGGAAGATTCCCGCCGAGCGCCTGACGGGCTACGTCGCCATCGCCGGCCTCGACCCCGCCGCCCTCGCCGACGCCGACCACACGAGCTTCGCACAGATCTGCGCGGCCGTTTCCGCCATCGTGAAAGCACTCAAGAACCAGTAAGCCATGAAGACGTTTCTCAAGCACATCCTTCCGTTCCTGATCGGCGCCGCCGTCGGCATCGCGCCGTACGCCCTCGCGCAGGACTACGTTCGATTCGCCGACATGACCGGCTCCTCGCTCGTGCCGACCACGAACAAGATCGAGCGGATGAACGCGCAGATCGAGGAGGTCGCGGCCGAGGTCATCGCGGGCCTGCCCGACCCGTTCGAGGTGGACGGCACGGTGAACCTCGGACGAACCGCCGAGAACGAGGTGACCGGCAACGCCGCGTTCGGATCGGGCGGCCGCGTCTCCGCGACCGGCCCGCAGGCCCACGCCGAGGGCTGGGGCAGCGAAGCATCCGGCGGCCGCGCGCATGCCGAAGGGCAGCGCACCCGGGCGGCCCAGAACGACTCCCACGCGGAGGGCTACGAGACCGAGACCTTCCAGCCGACCGACTACAGCGCCGGCGCCCACGCCGAGGGCTACCGGACGCGAGCCGGAGGCTACGGCGCGCACGCGGAGGGCTACGGCTCCGAGGCCCGGGCCACGGGAGGGCACGCCGAGGGCTGGTATTCCGAGGCCGAGGAGAAGGGCGCGCACGGCGGCGGACTCTACGGCATGGCCGACGGCATCGGGTCGCTGGCGCAGGGCATCATGGTCTGCGCGTCCAACGACGCCTCCGTCGCGCTCGGCGCCTACGCCTGGGCCGACGACGCCCACTCGTTCGTGTGGAACGGCGACAAGAGGCCGGGCTCGCCCTGGCCGGCCGTAGACGCGGTCGGCGCCGGACACGAGGTCATGGGGGACGAGCGCAACCGCCGCTTCTTCTTCCGCGGCCACGGCGACGGCACCTTCAACGTCAATCCGGTGGGCGGGCTCGCCGGCTTCTGGATCGGCGGCACGAACCTGCACCACCACCTCACGTTCCTGAACACGAACCTGCTCGAGCGGATCGAGACGTGGCGCACCAACATGCTGTGGTCCATCGCCTGGTCGAACACGAACCTCATGGAGACGGTCACGAACCGCTACGCCCACTGCATCTTCTGGATGCCCGACCGCGACGCGGCCTTCTCCGTGTTCGGGATCGGCCTCTGGGACGAGACCCCCGTCGGCCCCTACAGCTTCCTGTGCGGATGGTTCGTGAGGGCGCTCGGGAGGTTCTCGCACGCCCAGGGCGACCACACCGAGGCGGGCGGCGACTACTCGCACGCGGAAGGGTCCCAGACGGTAGCGACCGGCGAGGCGTCCCACGCCGCGGGCATGGGCACGCAGGCCATCGGATTCGCCGCCTCCACCCAGGGGTTGTATACCAAGGCGAGCGGCCAGGCGGCCCACGCCGAAGGAAACAAGTCGACGTCCTCGGGCGACCATTCGCACGCCGAGGGCGAGCAGACGCACTCGTCCGGGGAGTCCTCGCACGCCGAGGGCTCCAACACGACCGCGAGCGGCAAGGTGGCACACACCGAGGGAACCGCGACCACGGCGAGCGGGCGGAGGGCCGCTCCACGATTGCAAGCGGCGCGCACTCCCACGCGCAGGGCGTTTCGACGGTCGCGTCCGGCTCGGGCGCTCTCGCCGTCGGCTACCGCTCGACCGCAAGCGGCATCGGCTCCTGGGCGGGCGGCCACAGCACCTCGACCTCCGGCTCGGGCTCCGGCACGAGCACGACGAACAACCACGACTACGCCTATGTCTGGCAGGGATACTCCGGCACCGGGGAGATCGGGGTTTACCGCTCCCACGGCAACGGCACCTACAACGTGAAGCCGGTCGGCGGCGCGGAGGGCTTCTACATCGGCGAGGAGAACCTCAAGGCGCTCGTCGAGCGCATCGTCGAGGAGAAGCTCGCGGAGCGGGGGCTCTAGCCATGCAGACCGACTGCTACGGATTCCCCGCGACGAGCGAGTTCTACCAGAAGCGGGCGCTCGAGCCCTTCCGCGTGAAGACCGACGGCGTGTTCGTCTACGCCTGCTTCCAGGACAGGTCCCCCACCGCCATCCACCGTCTCGAGGACAAGGGCGGCGAGTGGGAGCAGACCTGGGCGTGGGGCGACTGGAACGACGCCGCCTCGCTCGACTACATCCCCATCAACCAGACAAGGGACCTCTAGATGCAACTCACATACTCTCTCAACGGCGGCTCCGGCGGAGGCGGCGGTGGTGACGGCACCGACGCCGTCGCGCGCCGGCAGATCGCCGACCTCAAGGCCGCCTTCGAGGCGCACGAGGAAGACAAGGACAATCCACACGAGGTCACGGCCGAACAGGCCGGCGCAGCCTCCGGCTTCGTGAAGGAGGCCGACCTCGCGGAGCGCCTCGCCGCCTACGCCAAGGACGCCGACCTCAAGGCGGTCGAGCTTTCGCTCGCGAACCACAAGGCCGACTTCAACAACCCCCACCGCGTCACC
>CADBEF010000293.1 GCA_902793555.1 uncultured bacterium
ATCTCCGAGGAGGCGAAGCCCATGCGGCCGAGGGCGACCATCGCGCCGGCGACCTGCTGCGCGGTGAAGGACGTGGTGCGGCCGAGCGTCTGGGCGGTGTGCGTGAGCGACTCGAAGGCTTCGCCGGTCGAGCCGGTCACCGCCTGCGCGAGCCGCATCGTGTCGTCGAAGTTCGCGAACGACCGGACGGCCATCGCGAACGGGGCGGCCATTGCCCCGGAGAGGACGAGCAGGTCGCGGCCGACGTTCGTGCAAGTCTGTCCGAATGCGCGGAGCTGGGCCTGGGCCTGCGAGAGCCCCTTGTTGAGCCGGCCCGTGTCCGCCGTCACTTCGACATAGGCGTTGCCGGCGCGGATGTTGGAAACGATGGACATGGGTTGCTATTTGGGTGAGATTGTGAGAGACTCCGGGCTGTCGGCTGTCTGGCGCCCGTCGCTCGGCGAGATACCACGGCCGGCGCGCTTCCGGCGAGCGGCATTGGCCGGGGGTATTCCACCGTCAAGAGGTAACGCAGTGTCCTACTGGATCAACGATCGTCTCGGAATCGCCTTCGAAAGCAACGAAGGCGGGATCGTCTTGTGGGATTCGACTCAAAAAGACTTCGCCGGTTCAATGCCTTCCGAAGAAATCAAGGCGTCCAATCCTTGCATGGATTGCCGCCGGTGCAGCGAAGACGAGGCGTTCGCGTATATGGAAGCGAAGGACGCCGAACAAAATCCGGGCAACTAGCCCGCCGGTCAATCCGGTTGCCTTCGGCCCCCTCCGCGTGTCACTTGAAAGGAACGCTCGCGGAAGGGGGCCGTTTTCAAGAGGGGGCCGACGGGAGGGTCGTCAACAGCGTCTCAACTTCTTGACGAGCACCGACGGCTGCGCAAGTGACGTTAGCGCCCATAGCGTTTTTGTGATGGGGGGTCGTCCTGCCTTGCGACACGTTGCCCGGGGGCGGCCGTTCCCCGATCAGTCATGCCGGAAGCCCGGCACCCGGCGGTAGCCTTTCCGCTCGTGGCAACGCGGTCAAGTCAAACACAAGCGGCCCCGTTCTGTCAAGCGCTTGACGCGCCGCACGTTTTGTGATTGACTCCGGGGCGTAGGCGCAGAAACGTTCCTGCATAGTCTGCGGCCGACGCCCGAACGGAAGCAGGATTTTCCGTTCGGTTCAAAGCAACCTTCCCGTCGTCGTGGCGGGGAGGTTGTTTCCATTCGGAAAACGCGCTTGACTCCCGGCGGCGATTGTGTTTGACTCCGGGCCGTCGGCTGTCTGGTGCCTGTCGCTCGGTGAGATACCACCGCCGACACGCTTCCGGCAAGCGGCATTGGCCGGGGCATTCATCTTGGCGCGAGTCTGTTGTCCGGCGTTGGAGCCAGACTCCGCCGGAGTGTCTGCCGGGGTATGCCACTCGGCCGGTTTCGAACGTCCGAAATGGCGGTCAGCCTCTGCCCCGACAGCCTCCACCTTTCTTGACATCCATCCGTCGTTGTGATTGATTGAAGCCAACCGAAGCGCCCAAGGGGGCGCGGAGGCGAGTGCCCGGAAACACCGCGATATCGCCGGCAATAGTGGCCGACCAGAACTGCGCGGCCTCTTTCCGGGCGCGTTTTCTACTTCGGTGCGGGCGCGTTCTTCACGAACACGTCCCGCAGGATCTCGAGCTGCTTCCCGCG
Organism: uncultured bacterium; assembly: GCA_902793555.1. Classification (GTDB taxonomy): domain Bacteria; phylum Verrucomicrobiota; class Kiritimatiellia; order RFP12; family UBA3636; genus UBA3636. The sequence continues at coordinate 1,663 of CADBEF010000293.1, forward strand.
CAGGATCGGCTTCTTCGGCCGCGGCGCGTAGGGGTTGAAGTCGTTCGGCTTGGCGGCGGGCGTGCGGCGCGGGTCGCGGACGAGGTTCACGGCGAGCGCCATGATCGCCGACGTTCGCGCCCAGTCGGCGCGACACCGCGCCTCGGCCATGCGGACGAGCGCGCGCAGCGTGAACGGCCCCGGGTCTACCCCGCAGACGCCGGCGAGTTCGTCGACGAGCCGGTCGAGGCGGCCAGGAGCGAGTCCGCGGCCTTGTCCAGCTCGTCCGTCGAGAGCGCCTTGTCGAGCGCCGCCTTCGCGGCCGTCTCGGCCCTGCGCGCCGCCGCCACCAGGCGCTGCAGGATCGCCCTCTTCGGGTTCGGGAAAAAATCGACGATCTCGTCCAGGAGCGCGTCGGTCGCGCCGAGGATGGCGTCGCCCGCCATCGCGCGGCCGAAGTCCTCGTCCGTCACCTTGAGCTTGTCCGCCTCGTCCTTGCACAGCGCGTAGAGCGCGTCCACGAGCAGGGCCGGATCGGAGGCGAGCCTTTCAAGGAGAGACGCCTCGACCCTCCCGTCCCTTTCGACGAGGATGGCCGAGGCGAGGTCCACGCCGGCGAGGGCGCGAACGCGCTTGAGGGTGGCGACGTTGAGGTTCGCGGTCCACACGCGTCCGGCGTTGTCGGTGAAGGTGTGCATCGCTACCTCCACTCGGGCGCGCGGTTGATGAGCGTCGGGCGGCAGGTGACGGACACCGTGAGCGCCTCCTCGAGCGGCTCGGAGCGCGAGAACTTCGTGACCACCCAGTCGGCGTCGAGGCCGTGGCCTTCGCCGTCGGTCACGAAGATCGCGAGCGGGGAGTTCCCGAAGTAGGCGCTCTGGATGGAGCTGAACGAACTGTCCTCCGTGTCCCACTGCATCTCGAATTCTGACGTCCGCCTCGCCCGATTCCAGGGAGAGCGTGACGTCCTTGACGTTCTTCGCCTCCGCCCCTCCGATGAAGAGCTTGGCGTCGAGGCCGAGTTTGTATGCCATGTTGGTTTCTTTCAGTCTGTGACCGAATCCCGCCAGAACTGTGCGAGCTTCGGCGCGGTGGATGTGAGGGTGGGTCCCATGAGGGGGCGGGCGGGATACCGCTCGCGCTTGTAGCGGCCGCCGAACTCGTGCGCGGCCATCGCGTTTCCGATGACCGACTCCGCCGGTCCGATGACCACGGCTTGCGCGGGCTTGTCGAGCCCGAAGAGGATCGAGCGCTTGAGCAGGCCCGCCCGCGAGTGCGGCGGCGAGCCGGGCGGCGATGGGTGATCGCTCGTCTTCACCTTGTGCCGGGCGGCGCGGCGCACGTAGGCGCCGGCGCGGCGCAGGGCGGCGAACGACCCTTGCAGCACGGCGGCCGCGAGGCCACGCGCGTCAAAGGAGAGCTTCGCCTTCATGGCGCTCGACCGTCCGGAACGACAGCACGACGACGCCCGTGAACTGCCGCTTCTCCCGGAACTGCTCCGGGGAGTAGATGCCCGTGAACTGCCGCTTCTCCCGGAACTGCTCCGGGGAGTAGATGGGTTCGTAGGCCGCCTTCACGCACGAGCATCCGGCGAGGTGCATCCCGAGGAAGTGCCGGCCGATGCTTCGCACCGTCTGCACGAGCGACGGGATCTCGTCCTCCGTCGTTTTCTTGAGGACACCGACGGACACCTTGTACACGGCGCCCACGCTGTCCCGGGTGGCGAGCTCGTCCTCGATGCCGGTCGGCACGACGACGACTCGCATCTGCGAGAGTTCCGAGAGCTTGAACTCGGGCAGGAAACACACGGTCGCGCCGTACCGGGAGAGTTCGGACGCGACCGCGCCGGCGACGGAGACGAGGTTAGCCATGCTTCAGGAACTCCATGAGCAGGAGCCCAAGCGCCGAGACGAGCGAAAGCACGGCCGCGCCGGTTGCGGTGAGGAGCGTCTTCTGCATCTGC
>CADBEF010000294.1 GCA_902793555.1 uncultured bacterium
TTTACAACAGCATCAAAGCAAGCAGCAAGTAAAGCCAATGCGCCGCGTTTCGTGATCGCGCGATAGCGCCATAATTGCGCAACCCACTAACCCATTACGTTTGGGTACGGCCAACGTATTAAAAGCCGATTCTTCCCCTTTTGGGCCCCTGAATCGTTTTTAATGCGTTGGAAGTGTCTCAACAGCCAACAACCGTATCCCCCGAGCCGAAGGCGAGCCGCGAAGCGGTGGCTACAGGGGTGCAGCGCAACCGTCAAATCAATAATTTACCAAAGAAGCCATGGAACGGCGCCATGCCAGAAGCGACGTCCAGTCGTAATGGCGCAATGCGCCGTTGACGACATTTGCGAACGGGACCATGCCGCCCTTCTTGACCGATTCGCCCCAGGACGGCGGCGGGGATACCGTCTTCACGGATGAAACAAGGCCTGGCGCGACGAATGCCGCGTGGGCGGCGGCGATGCACGTCCTATCGTGCGCCTCGAGCTCGGGCGCGGAGACGTCCGCGAGCAGGCCGAAGACGGCGAGGCCCGCGAAGGGCTCCGTCGCGAAGGTGCGTTCGCCGCGCAGGACGGCGACCACGCCGCCGCGGCCGAGGCCGCCGGCGGTGCGGCCGACGCACGAGAGGACCTTCTGGACGAGGAGCCACTGCTGTTCGGAAAGGGGCGGCGGCGGGTCGGCGTCCGCGCCGCCGTCGTTGTCGCAGCCGTCGCAGATGCCGGGGCGCGGCGTTTCGCCGAAGTAGTCGAGGAGGAACGCCTGGCGGCAGCCCCGCGCGTCGACGTAGCGGATCATCTCGCCGAGGCGGGCTTCGTCCTGCGCGCGCTTGCGGTCGCGGCCGCGGAACGCCTCGTCGAACGCCGCGGGCGGCGGCGGCGGGTCGGGCAGCTCCGCGCGGTAGGTCCCGCGGCGGCCGCCGGGCGCGTGCGAGAGGCGCACGAAGCCCGCGCGTTCGAGGATGCCGAGGATCGTGCGGACGGGGAACGCGTTCGGCAGGCCGGCGCCGGCGGCCACGAGCTCGTCGGTGAGGTCCGGCGGCGCGTCGCCCGCGGCGCGCCCGGCGGCGCCGGCGCGGAGCCATTCCAGGACGCGGCGGCTGTCCGCGGCGGTCGGGTTCGCGCCGTCGATGAAGAAGCGCTGCGTGCGGACGTCGGCGTAGTTGAAGAGCAGTTCGCACCACGCGGGCGCGCCGTCGCGCCCGGCGCGGCCGACCTCCTGGTAGTAGGCTTCGATCGAGCCGGGCACGTCCCAGTGCGCGACGAAGCGGATGTCGGGCCGGTCGATCCCCATGCCGAAGGCGTTGGTGGCGACGACGACGGGACGCTCCGCGGCGAGGAACTCCTCCTGGGCACGGGCGCGGCTCGCGTCGTCGAGACCGCCGGAGTAGAGCAGCGGCGTGATCTTGCCGCGCAGGTCGGGCTCGCCGCGCAGGCGGTCGTAGACGATTTTCGCCTGGCGGCGCGTGGCGCAGTAGACGATGCCCGTTCCGCGGCGCTCCGCCAGGTCGCAGACGTGCGCGAACTTCGCGTCGTGCGTCGGGCAGCGGACGACCGAGAGCCGCAGGTTGGGGCGCGCGAAGCCCTGGACGGACACGAACGGCGCGGCGCGCGGCGCCTCTCCGAGGCCCAGCTGGCGCGCGATGTCCTCGCGGACGGCGGGCGTCGCGGTCGCGGTGACGGCCATCACGCGGACGTCCGGCCCGAGGGAACGCACGAGTGCGCCGAGCTGCAGGTAGTCGGGGCGGAAGTCGTGCCCCCACTGGCTGATGCAGTGCGCCTCGTCCACCGCGAGCAGCGGGACGCCGACGCGCGAGAGGCTCTCGCGGAACGCTTCGCTGCGGAGGCGTTCCGGGGCGATGTAGACGAGCTTCCACTCGCCGCGCTCGAGCGCGGAGAGCCGGCGGTCCATCTCCTCCGCGTCGAGCGAGGAGTTGAGGAACGTCGCCGGCAGGCCGCGTCGCTCCAGGGCGTCGACCTGGTCCTTCATGAGCGCGATGAGGGGCGAGACGACGAGCGTCGTGCCGGGCAGCAGGAACGCGGCGAGCTGGTAGCAGATGGACTTGCCGGATCCGGTCGGCATGACGACCACGGCGTCGCGCCCCGACAGCACGGCCTCGACCGGCTCGCGCTGCCCGGCGCGGAAGCCGGGGTGCCCGAACCGCGCCCGGAGCGTCTCCGCGAGGAGGTCGTTTCCGCGTTCGTCCTGCATGGGACGCAGTCTACCAAAACCGGCCCGCCCGTTCAACCGCGCGGTCGCGCGCGTTTTTCTTGCAATTGGGCCGCCGTTCCGCTACAATGGGGGCCGTTCTTCCAACGAAACCGCGTCCACCGCGCCGCGGAGGAGGCCACCATGAACGACGGCGACAACGACAACGGCAACGACTTCCTGTCGGACCTCAGCTTCTCCCCGCAGTGGGCGAAGGAGTCCGCCGAGTCGCATTCCGCGCACCTGAGCAAACGCGCCGAGCGCTTCGCCGGCGCCGGGGACGGCGACCGCGGCGACCGCGGAGACCGCCGCGGTTTCCGCGGCGACCGTCCGCCGCGCGGCGACCGTCCGCACTTCCG
>CADBEF010000295.1 GCA_902793555.1 uncultured bacterium
CGCGAAGACGCGGCGGAAGGCGTCGCGCCCCCAGTCCAGCTGCATGTCGCCGTACTGGGCGGAGGAGACGTGCGCCCAGCGCACCTCCGGGCCGAGCGGCGAGCCCTCCATGCCGCGGCATTCGCCGTCCGAGCGCAGATCGACGTCGGTGCGGATCCCGAACCGCCCGATCAGCAGCTCGCGGGTCGCGGCCGTGACGCGAGAGGCGCCCGGCGCGAAGCCCTTGCGGACGCGCCAGAGGTTCTTCCTCCGCGTCTCGACGAGCCGGCGGGCGTCGGCCAGCGCGTCCGCCGGGGCCGCGGCGGCGGGCGCCGCGTCGAAGCACCAGCGCCAGCCGGCCGTCCCGGTTCGGACGACGGCGGCGAGCAGGTTGCGGCCCTTGCGCACGGGCACGAGGAGCGGGTGGTTGGCGGGCGCGACGGGCCAGCGCTCGTTGCCGATTGCGTACGGAAGGCGGTCGACGAGGAGGTCGCCGTTGACGCGCAGCGACCACCACCAGTCCGCGCCGCAGGAGACGAGCGCGTGGCCGTCCGCCTCCGCGTCGAGCGCGAGCAGTAGCACGGCCGGCCCCGCGGCCTGGCCGGGCTCGGCGATCGCGCCGTCCTCCGGGAGCGCCTCCGCGGCGGCGCCGAGGAAGGTCGCGGGGACCTCGCGAAGCGCGGCCACGGCCGCGTCGTCGAAGTTCGTCTCGGCCACGCGGAAGAAGGTCCAGCCGCCCGCGGGCGCGGCGCGGACGGGCGCGACCGCCGCGAGCGATTCCTCGAGCGCGCGGATCCGTTCCTCCTCCCGGTCCAGCGCGGCGGCCGCCGCCGCGCGGACGCCGTTGGTGTCCGCCGCCTCGAGCTCCTCGCGCGTGTACCAGAGGTCGGAGGCGTTGTCGTTGAGCCCGGCGGTGCGGAAGAAGACGCCCTGGCGGACGCGGCGGCCGTCTCGGCCGGTCCAGCCGCCCAGGTCGCGCGCGTTCGGGATGCCGGGCACGTCCAGCAGGCGCGGCGCGCGCGCCTCGGTCGAGAAGGTCCCCGACGCGACGCCGCGATTCTCGCCGGAGACGGTCCAGCGGTAGGTGCGGCCGGACTCGAGGTTCGGGATCTCCAGCCACGGCACGGCGGCGACGAACTCGCCGGCGGGTTCGAAGTCGTCGAGGTCGCCGAGCCCGCGCCGCTCGAGCGCGACATGGTAGTTGCCCGGCGGATCGGAGTTCTTGGTCCAGGACCACCGGAGGAGGACGGGCCGCGGGCGGTGCCCGAGCTGCTCCAGCCCGTGGCGCCACGCGGGGTCGCGGAAGCGCTCGCGGCGCTCGGCCTCCGGGAGGTCGAAGAACGCCTTCTGCCCGTCGGACAGGAGCGGCACGACCGCGCCCTCGGCGGGCGCGAGGATCGTGATGGACGGCGCCTCGGCCGCGGCGTTCGCGGCGGCGGGTGTGGCGGGCGGCGGCGCCGCGCAGCCGGCGGCGAGAACGAGGACGGAGAGCGCGAGTAGGATCCGGTTCATGGCTGGTCGGGAGAATTTGTGTTTTGCGGCAAGCCGCAGTACGCCGCACAGTCTACCAGACGCCCCCGGCCGGAACAAGGGAAATCCGACGGTGGCGCGCGGGGCCGCGACGTGCTAGAATCGCCGGCATGAAAACCTTGCAGAGTTCGCTGGCCGGATCGTGGTACCCCGCCACGGAGACGGCGATCCGCCGGATGGCGGAGGATTGGGAGCGCGAGGCGGCGGCGGACGCCTCCGCGCCCGTCGCGCCGGAGGGCGCGAACGTCCTCGTGCTGCCGCACGCGGGCTGGGCGTATTCCGGCGCGGTCGCCTGGCGCGCGGTGCGCGCCGTTCGCGGCCGGACGTTCAAGCGCGCGGTCGTCCTCGCGCCGAGCCACCGCGCGTGGATCGAGAACCGTCTCGTCGCGCCCGAGTCCGACGCGGTCTCAACGCCCCTCGGCGCAATTCCCGTCGACCGCGACTGGCTGGGGCGCCTCGAGCTCGTCGCGCCCGTCCTGCGCAACGACCGCGTCCACGCCGCCGAGCACGCCGCGCAGATCGAGTTCCCGCTCCTGCAGCTCGCGCTCGCGCCGGGCTTCTCCGTCGTCCCGCTCGTGGCGGGGTCCCTCGGAGAGGAGCAGATGGCGATGTGCGCCCGCGCGCTGGCGGAGCTCGCCGACGCCGACACGCTGCTCGTCGTCTCCTCCGATTTCACGCACTACGGCGAGGACTTCGACTACGCGCCCTACGGCACGCGCGGCGACGCGGCGGTGCGCGAACGCGCCGCCGCGGTCGACGCCGAGGCGGCCGCGCGCATCGAGGCGCGCGACGCGGACGGCTTCCGCGCCGTCGTCGACCGCACGGGCGCGACGATCTGCGGGCGCGTCCCGATCGAGCTCGCGCTGCGCGCGATGCCGGACGGCGCCGCGCTGCGCCTCCTGCGCTACGCGACCTCGTCCGACGCGGACGGCGACTTCACGCGCTTCGTCTGCTACGCCGCCCTCGCGGGCCGCGCCGACTGGGCGCCCGCCGCGCCCGGCGCGCTCGGCCCGGAGGACCGCGCGTTCCTGCTCCGCATCGCCCGCGAGGC
>CADBEF010000296.1 GCA_902793555.1 uncultured bacterium
AGTGCATCGAGTACGGTCTCGGCCGCGCCATCCGCGAAGCGGAGGTCCGCGCCGACGGCGTGCTGCTGCGCGACGGGCGGCCGTTCACGTCGGAGCGCGCCCGGGCGCTCGTCCGCGAGACGCTCCTCGCGCGCGGCTGCATGGACCTGGAGGGCACGATCGTCGCGGGCGGCCGCCAGGCGACCGACCCGCACGAGGCGGGCCACGGCCCGCTGCGCGCGAACCAGTGGATCGTGGCGGACATTTTCCCGCGCGACCTGCGAACCGGCTACTGGGGCGACATGACGCGCACGTTCATGCGCGGCCGCCCCTCCCCCGCCCTGCGCACGCTCTACGATACCGTCCGCGACGCGCAGGCGCTCGGCCTCTCGCTCGTGAAGCCCGGCGCGATCGGCGCGGACGTGCACAACGCCGTCGCGGACTTCTTCAAGGACCGCGGCTACGAGACGGGCACGGACGCGGACGGGCGCGCCCGCGGCTTTTTCCACGGGCTTGGGCACGGCGTCGGCCTCGAGATCCACGAAGAGCCGCGTCTCTCGCTGCGCGGCGGCGCGCTCGAGCCCGGCATGGTCGTCACGGTCGAGCCGGGGCTCTACTACCCGGACCTCGGCGGCGTCCGCATCGAGGACACCGTCGTCGTCACCGAAACCGGCTGCCGGGTCCTGTAGGGCTTACTCGAGCCCGACGGCGCGACGGGCGGCGGAGAGCGTCTTGCGCGCTTCGACGCGGGCCTTGGCGGCGCCGGCGGCGAGGATGTCGCGGACTTCGTCCGGGTGCGCCTCGAAGTGCGCGCGGCGCTCGCGGAACGGCGCGAGGACCTCGTCGTAGACGCGCAGCAGCTCCTTCTTCGCGTCGCCGTAGCCGTAGCCGCCGGCGCGGAACTTCGCGGCCATCTCGGCGGCCTGCTCCGGCGTGGCGAGGAGCTTGTAGATCTTGTAGACGTTGTTCGTCTCGGGGTCCTTCGGCGCCTCGACGGGCGCGGAGTCGGTGACGATGCCCATGATCGCCTTCTTGATCTCCTTGGGCGTGCCGGCGAGCGGGATCGTGTTGCCGTAGGACTTGGACATCTTCTGCCCGTCCGTGCCGGGGACGATCGCGACCTGTTCGGGGATGTAGCCGTCGGGGATCTTGAAGACCTCGCCGAACTTGAGGTTGAACTTCGTCGCGAGGTCGCGCGTGATCTCGAGGTGCTGCTTCTGGTCCTTGCCGACGGGCACGAGGTCGCTGCGGTAGAGCAGGATGTCGGCGGCCATGAGCACCGGATAGGAGAAGAGCGCGTGGGTGGCCTCCTTGCCGTGGGCGAGCTTGTCCTTGTAGGAGTGCGCCAGCTCCAGGCGCGCGACGGGCATCACGATCGAGAGCAGCCACGAGAGCTCCTGGACCTCCGGCACGTCGCTCTGGCGGAAGAAGACGACCTTCTCCGGGTCGAGGCCGGCGGAGAGGAAGTCGAGGGCGACGCCTTGGATCGCGTCGCGCAGCGCCTGCGGGTCGGAGACGGTGGTGAGCGCGTGGTAGTCCGCGATGAAGTAGTAGCAGTCGTCGGCCTTCTGCTGCAGGTCGACGCACTGCTTCATGGCGCCGAGGTAGTTGCCGAGGTGGAGGCGGCCCGAGGGCTGGATGCCGGTGAGGATGCGCATGGTGGCTCCGGATGGTTCGTTGACGGGCGGTGATTCTAGCAAATCGCTCACCGCGGCGTCAAACGCGCTTGACGCGCCGGGGCGCGTTCTGGTAGAATGCGCGCCGTTCACCTCCCACGGGAAACCACATGATCCGCTTCGCCCTGACAGGCGGCATTGCCTGCGGCAAGAGTTTCTTCGGGAGCATCCTTTCCGGCTTGGGCGTCCAGGTCGTCGACGCGGACGAGATCGTCCGCGCGATGCACGCCCCCGGCGGAAAGGCCGCGCAAGCGGTGCGCGAGGCCTTCGGCCCGGACTTTCTCGGACCCGACGGCGCGACCGACCGCAAGCGGCTCGGCGAACTGGTCTTCGCGGACGCATCCGCGAGACGCCGCCTGGAAGAGCTCCTGCATCCCCTTGTCCGCCAACACGTCCTCGACTGGAAAGACGCCGCTCCCGCGGCGGAGTTCCGGTGCGCGCAGATCCCGCTGCTCTTCGAGAGCGGCTGGGAAGGCGACTGGGACGCGACCGCCACGATCGAATCGCCGCTCCCGCTCCGCCTGGAGCGGCTCGCCGCGCGCGGCCTTTCGCGCGCGGAGGCGTTGCGCCGCATCGAGGCGCAGCTGCCCGAGGCCGAACGGCGCGCCCGTGCGGACTTCACGATCGAAAACGACTGCGACCCCGCCACGCTCCGCGGGCGGGCCGTCGACCTGCTCCAACAACTCCGGAGATCCGGAACATGAACGAAAGCACAGACAACGCCGGCGAACTCGTCGATCTCGATACCGGCCTGCCCGTCGTCCTCGACCCCGCCACGGGCGTCGCGAAATTCAAGAACCGCCGCGGCCGGCCGCCGAAAAACCCGCCGCGCATCGTCGCCGTCACGCCCGCCGAGCGCGAAGCCCGGCGCGGCGGCGCGGACGCCCCCGCGCCGGACCGGCC
>CADBEF010000297.1 GCA_902793555.1 uncultured bacterium
TGCGCCTTTCCTGGAAGTGGCGCGTGACCGGCCTCAAAAAGGGTAACCAGTCCTGGTTCGACGCACGCATCATGATGGAGTTCATGGACGCCGGCCGCGGCAAGGTCGGCGGCGCGCCCGGGGCCCCGAACCGCGGCTCCGACACCGCCGGCTGGGAATCGCGCGAGATGTCCTTCCTCGTCCCCGAAAACGCCCGCATCCTCAAGTTCATGCCATCCCTCCTCAACGTGAAAGCCGGAACCCTCGATCTCGACGACGTCTCCCTCGAACCGATCGACGCCGCCCCGCTCCGCGCGGCCGCGGACAAGGCCGCCGCCGACCGCGCGGCGAAGGACGCCGCCGCGCTGGACCGCCGCCGCGCGAAGGCGGCGGACCTGCTCGCGAAGAGCGGGTCGCTCCTGCCCGGCGATCCGTCCGTCCGCCTCGAGCAGACCGAGCCCGGCAAGCTCCTCAACCAGTACCGCATCGCGGACATCCCCGAGGGGGCCGAGGCGCTCAAGCTCTCGTGGCGCGAGAAGGTGACGGGCCTCGTGTGCGGCGAGAAGCCGTGGTTCGACGCGCGCGTCATCTGCGAGTTCCTGGGGCCCGACAACAAGAAGATGCAGGGCGTCGCGCACCCCGGCCCCGCCTACACGCAGAAGGACACCAACGGCTGGCGGAACCGCGAAACGACCTTCCTCGTCCCGGCCGGCGCCGCCGCGGTCGCGTTCATGCCCTGCCTCTTCCAGACGAAGGCGGGCGTCTACGAGCTCGCCGACATCCGGCTCGAGCCCGCCGACCCCGCCGGGCCGCGCGCCGCGGCCGCGGCGCGCGAGCGCCAGGAGGCCGCGCGCTACGTCCCGCCGGAGAAGCCCGACCCGAAGAGGTTCCCGCGCCCGCTGCACGTCGAGGGACCGAAGCTCCTCGACGACCGCGGCCGCGAGGTGTGGCTCCAGGGCGTGAGCCTCTCCGGCACGGAGAGCGTCGCGAACGACCGCCAGGCCGAGAAGTCGATCGTCGCCATCGAGCAGTGGAAGGCCAACTGCATCCGCCTGCCCGTGAAGGACGACTTCTGGTTCGGCACGACCGTCTACCAGAACGACGGCGGCGCGGCGTACCGCGCGCTCGTGGACCGCATCGTCGCGCTCGCCGCGAACCGCGGCGCCTACGTCGTGCTCGACCTGCACCGCTTCCGCGCGCCGAAGGCGGAGCACGCGACGTTCTGGAAGGACGCCGCCGCGCACTTCAGGAACCACCCCGCCGTGCTCTTCGAGCTCTTCAACGAGCCGCACGGCATCGACTGGAAGACGCTCGTCGAGGGCGGCTGGGTCGGAGACGCGGAGAAGCACGACGAATCGGCCTTCCTCGACGCCGCCGAGAAGAAGGCCAACCGCGGCTTCGAGAGCATCGGCATGAAGGGGCTCCTCGCGGCCGTCCGCTCCACCGGCGCGCGCAACCCGGTCGTCGTCTCCGGGCTCTTCTGGACGAACGACCTCACCGGCTGGGACCAGGGCTGGGCGATGGACGACCCGGACGGCGACGGCATCCTCTACTCCTGGCACACCTACAACTGGCACCCCGGCTGGGCACGCGTGCTGCCCGTCGCCGCCAAGCATCCGGTCTTCGTCGGCGAATGCGGCGGCGACGCGAAGAAGATGGACTTCATCAAGCACGAGGACCAGGAGGACCCCAACACCTTCTGCCCGGACCTGCTCGGCTTCATCCAGGAGCACCGCCTGCACTGGACCGGCTGGTGCATGCACACCGCCTCCACGCCGCGCCTGCTGCTCGACTGGGACTACACCCCGACGCCCTTCTGGGGCGCCTACGCCAAGCGCGCCCTCTCCGGCGAGCGCTTCCCCGTCAACCGCATCCGCTAGTCCCTCTCGTCTCCCACCTCCCACCTTTTACCTCTCACCTCTCACCTTCGATGACCCGCTGCCCCCTCAACCCCATCCTCTCCGCGAAGGACGTCCCCTACGAAGCCTCGCTCGTCTTCAACGCCGGCGTCTGCAAGTGGCAGGGCGAATACGTGATGCTCTTCCGAAACGACCACGGCCCCACGGAGGCGTCTTTCCGCGCCGCGCGCGCGGCCGGCGGCTGGCAGCACTTCACCACGGACCTCGGCATCGCGCGCAGCCCGGACGGCGTGCACTGGACGGTCGGCCCGAAGCCGGCGTGGTCCGTCCGCGACGACGAGGTGCTGCGCGTCTACGACCCGCGCCTCACGGTCGTCGAGGGGCGCGTCGTGCTCTGCTTCGCGATGGACACGAGGCACGGCCTGCGCGGCGGCGTCGCGACGACGGAGGACTTCGAGCGCTTCGAGGTGCAGTCGCTCTCCGTCCCGGACGACCGCAACATGGTCGTCTTCCCGGAGAAGATCGGCGGGCGCTACGTCCGCCTCGAGCGCCCGATGCCGGTCTACTCGCGCTACGGCAAGACCGAGGCGTTCGACATCTGGCTCTCCGAGTCGCCCGACCTGCGCTTCTGGGGCGAGTCGCGGCTCGTGCTCGGCGCCGAGCGCGTGCCCTACGCCACGACGAAGATCGGCCCCGCCGCGCCGCCGGTCCGCACGCCGAAGGGCTGGCTCGCGACGATCCACTCCGTGCGCGTCGTCGAACGCGAGCTCGCCTCGTGGGAGGGCGGCTGGCACAAGGAATACTGCGCCGGCCTGATGCTGCTCGACCTCGACGACCCCTCGAAGGTGATCGGCCTCTCGCGCGAGCCGATCCTTCCGCCCGTCGAGGACTACGAGACCACGGGCTACCGCGGGAACGTCATCTTCCCCGGCGGCATGATCCTCGAGGACTCCGGCGAGGTGAAGATCTACTACGGCGCCGCGGACACCGTCGAGTGCCTCGCCACCGCGTCGCTCGACGAACTCCTCGCCCTTTGCGAGCCGCTCTGAAGAAACGGTTCCGACCGCAGGGGGCCTGGACATTCCCCACTTTTTGGCGGCGTACCGTTGCGCGGCCCCGCAAACACGGGGTGCTGGGCGCGTTTGCAAGTGAACGCGGCGCATGCGGCGTCGGCTCCTGACACGCTGTTCCCGATTGTGGGGCCGCTCGCGCACACCGCGTGGCGGCGGTCTCGCGCGCCTCCTCGGCCTCGCGGGGTAACTCCCGCTTCGGCCTCGTCGTCATCGCGATCCCATCCACCACGCGGCGCACGCTCGCTGAGCCCCCCCTCAATCGGGAACGGTTTCCGCCCTCGCGATCCCGCTTCGCGGTCTCGCTCGGAAGGCTCCGCTTCGCTACGCGATCGAAGGCGGGCCGTCGGTCGGCCTCGGCACGGCCCTCGCGGCAGCGCGGCCTTCGCTTTGGGCCGTGGGCGCGCGGCGGGCGCCGCGCGGCGTGATGCGGGCCGTCCGGCGGCTCGTTTCCTCGCCGCCTCCAGCCGGCCCGCCTCGCGCTCGCGCCGCATCCCGCCTCGCATCCCCCGGCCGTCGCTACGC
>CADBEF010000298.1 GCA_902793555.1 uncultured bacterium
AAGGAGAGCTTCGCCTTCATGGCGCTCGACCGTCCGGAACGACAGCACGACGACGCCCGTGAACTGCCGCTTCTCCCGGAACTGCTCCGGGGAGTAGATCGGGTCGTAGGACGCCTTCACGCAGGAACACCCGGCAAGATGCTTGCCGAGGAAGTGCCGCCCGATGCCGCGCACGACGCCCGTGAGGTGCGGCAGTTCGTCCTCGGTGTTTTTCTTGAGGACGCCGACGGATACCTTGTAGAGGGCGCCGATGGAATCGCGGGTGGAGAGTTCGTCCTCGATGCCGGTCGGCACGACGACGACGCGCATCTGCGAGAGTTCGGCGAGCTTGAATTCGGGCAGGTAACACACGGTCGCCCCGTACCGGGAGAGCTCGGCGGCAACGGCTCCGGCCAGTTCGTCGAGCCTACCCATGCTTCAGGAACTCCATGAGCAGGAGCCCCAGCGCTGAGACGAGCGAGAGGACGGCCGCGCCGGTGGCCGTGAGCAGGGTGCGCTGCATCTGTTGGGCCGGGACGCAGGGCGGGTGATGGTGTTCCCCATCACGGAAATGCATGGTTATCATACCCCTGAGTTCCGCGATGTCCATACGGCAGCGGTTGACAGATTCGTAGATGGAGTCTTCGTGTTCGGGCATGGGGTCATTCCTCCGAGACGCACTTGGTGTGGATGCGGTAGACTTGGTGGTACGGGTCGCTCCACCGCCAGACGGGCTCGCCGCCGGGAGCCATCACCTCGTAGGTGCGGCCGTCGTAGGCGATGGTGTCGCCGGCGGCGGGCTCGCGGTCGAGGTTGTTCCTGCCGATCAGAAAGTCGCGGGTCTGCGTCCTCACGAACGCGCCGCTCTCGTTGGTCTGCTTGAACACGGTTCTTCCGACGATGGCGTTGACGGACGCCGGCGCCCGGCCGGGCCGGTGGTAGACCACCGGCTCGACCAGGGTCGAGAACTCCGCGTCGCGCAGCCAGTCGATGGCTTGGCGGAGCAGGTTCATGGGGCTAGAAGCCGAGCAGGAAACGGACCGTGAGCGCGGTCGCGGGTGCGTCCGCGACGGCGACGCCGACGGGGATCTTCTCCGCCGTGGGTTCCGGGGCGGGCTCGTCGCCGCCGTCGTTGCCCGTGTCGCCGCCGTTGGTGGCCTGGGCGGCCGAGACCGTGCCGGTGGCCGGGTCGTAGGCGACGGCCGCGCCCGCGGCGATTTCCTCGCCTTCGGGCTTGGGCGCCTCGTAGACGCCGGTGAGGGCGATGGCGCCGAGCTGGCCGGCCTTGATGTCGAGCTTGGTGATGCCGACGAGGTCGCCGATCTTCACCGGGGTGCCGGCGGGCGTGTCGGTTTCGGGGGTGTAGTCGAGAATGTCCCCGCGCTGAACGTAGGTGATCATTGTGTGTATCCGATGGGTGTTGTGGGCTCTGTGGGATCCGGGAGTGGCGGGTTCTCCGCCACTCCCGGCCGGAAACTAGCCGGCGGCTCCGGTCGCCTTGACCATCCCGCGATGGTCCTGCTCCCTCACCCCGACGTCGAAGTACACGCGGAACCAGATGCCCAGCGTGTTGAAGTCGGTGTCGCCGCGTTCGACCGTCGGGGCGCGCTTGCCCTTGAGGTATCCGATCTCGAACGTGTCCACCGTCCCCGGCTGCCCGAAGAGGTACCACGCCGTCTCGGAGGCGCCTTCGTACTTGGCGTTGGCGAGGTAGGGCGAGGAGACGACCTCGAGGTTCTCGTCGGAGAGGATGTTCAGGGCCGGCCGCAGGGTCGGGCTCTCGGCGCCGGACATGATGAGGGTCGTGCCGCGCGTGAGCTCGAGCGCCTGGTGCTTGAGGGCGGTCGGGACGAGCAGGATGCGGGGCTCGACCGCGATGGGCTGGCCGTCCGCGTCCACCTGGTCCAAGAAGAGCTGGATCGCCTTCTTGAGCGAGTCCGCGCCGAGCGCCGACGTCGCGCCGGAAAGCAGGTTCTTGTGCTGCTTGCCGAAGAGCGGGCTGCCGTCGGTCTGCACGGGGTTGGCGAGAAGACGCCGGAAGAAGAGCTGGTCGATCAGCCGGGCGGCGCGGTTGCCCATCGCCACCGGGACCTTCAGGAACGCCCCGAGGTCGTCGTTGATGACCATCTTGCGCGTGAGGCAGAACTTCTTGGCGTAGGTGTCGATCTGGTTGCGCGCCGGCTCCTCCGTGAGCCCGCCCTCCTTGATCTCGCCGTCCGCGGCGACCGGCTGCAGGTCGCCCACGTCGGTGAGACGGAACCGGTCCGACTCCTTGAAGTCGTTCAGATCGCCTTCGGTGCAGAGCTTCGTGGCGATCACGGGCTGCGCGCGGTAGGACTGCAGGAGTTTCTTGTTGGCCACGTTCC
Organism: uncultured bacterium; assembly: GCA_902793555.1. Taxonomy (GTDB): domain Bacteria; phylum Verrucomicrobiota; class Kiritimatiellia; order RFP12; family UBA3636; genus UBA3636. The sequence goes on from CADBEF010000298.1 coordinate 2,346, forward strand.
CGAGAATGCCGGGCAACGACACCGTGGAGAACGACGCCTTGATGGCCTCGTTGTCCATCGAGCGGGGGACGGACTTTCCCTCGATGCGGAGGCACTCGGCGAGGAGGCCGCGCAGCGGGAGGTCGCGGTCGGGCATGGCGGCCTCGGCCACCTGCTCGCCGTAGTCCTTCGCGAC
>CADBEF010000299.1 GCA_902793555.1 uncultured bacterium
TCTCGGAAGTCGCGGCGCGGCGGGCGCGCCGCGCCGCCGCCGGAACGGCCCTGCGCGACGTCCGGATCGCTCCGCATCGAGAGGCCGATGCGGTTGCGGGCGAGGTCGACGGAGACGACCGTGACCTTCACGCGGTCGCCGACTTTCACGACCTCGGAGGGATCTTTCACGAAGCGGTCCGCGAGCTGCGAGACGTGCACGAGGCCGTCCTGGTGCACGCCCACGTCGACGAACGCGCCGAACGCGGTCACGTTCGTGACGATCCCCGGGAGCTTCATCCCGGGCTGCAGGTCGCCGATCTCCTTCACGCCCTCCGCGAACGAAAAGGCCTCGAACGCCTTGCGCGGGTCGCGCCCCGGCTTCGCCAGCTCCGCGACGATGTCGCGCAACGTCGGAAGCCCCAGGTCCGCCGTCGCGTAGGCCGACAGGTCGAGCCGCTTCGCCTGCGCCGGGTCGGCGAGCAGTTCGCGCACGCCGAGCCCGAGGTCGGCCGCCATCTTCTCGACGACCGGGTAGCGCTCGGGGTGGACCGCCGAGGCGTCCAGCGGGTTCGTCCCGCCCGCGATGCGGAGGAAGCCCGCGCTCTGCTCGAACGCCTTCGGCCCCATGCGCGGGACGGCCTTGAGCGACTCGCGGTCGGGGAACGCGCCGTGGCCGTCGCGCCACTTCACGATGTTCTCCGCGAGCGCGGGGCCGAGGCCCGACACGCGCTCGAGAAGCTGCTTCGAGGCCGTGTTCGCGTCCACGCCGACGGCGTTCACGCACGAGAGGACCGTGTCGTCGAGCGCCTGGCGCAGGCGCGTCTGGTCCACGTCGTGCTGGTACTGCCCCACCCCGATCGACTTGGGATCGAGCTTCACGAGCTCCGCGAGCGGGTCCATGAGGCGGCGCCCGATCGAGACGGCGCCGCGGACGGTGACGTCCTTGTCCGGGAACTCCTCGCGCGCGACGTCGGACGCCGAATAGATCGACGCGCCGCTCTCGCTCACCGACACGACGGCGACCTCCGGCGGCAGCCCGATCGAGCGCACGAACGCCATCGTCTCGCGGCCGTAGGTCCCGTTGCCGACCGCGACCGCGAGCACGCCGTGGCGGCGCACCATGGCGAGCAGGTCCTCCGCCGCCTCGCGCCGCTCGGCGTCCGAGCGCGCGAGCTGCACGACCGTGTCCTCGAGCAGCTTGCCCTGCGGGTCGAGCGCGACGACCTTGCAGCCGGTGCGGATGCCCGGGTCGATCGCGAGGACGGCCTTGCGACCGAGCGGGGCGGCCATGAGCAGCTCGCGCAGGTTCGCGGCGAAGACGCCGATCGCCTCGTCGCTCGCCTTCGCGAACGCGCGCAACCGCGCCTCGACCTCCATGGACGGCGCGAGCAGCCGCGACCACGCGGCGTCGCACGCCTGCCCGACCTGGCGCGAAAAGTCCGACTCCCCCGCGACGAAGCGCCCGCGCACGAGCGCGGCCGCCTCGTCCTTCGGCGGACGGATCGACAGCGAGAGCACGCCCTCCTTCTCGCCGCGCAACAGCGCGAGCAGGCGGTGGCCGGGGATGCCGGCGAGCGGCTCGGACGCGTCGAAGTAGTCGCTGAACTTCGACCCCGCCTCCTCCTTGCCTTCCACCACGCGCGACGTCGCGGCGCCCGCGCGGTCGAAGAGTTCGCGCAGCGCCTCGCGCGTCTCCGCGTCCTCGGCGACGGTCTCGGCGATGATGTCCCGCGCGCCGGCGAGCGCGCTTTCCGCGTCGGGAACTTCCTTGGCGGGATCGACGAACGCGGCGGCCGCCTCGAGCGCGGGGACCGGCTCCTCCTGGCGCATCAGGCGCTCCGCGAGCGGCGCCAGGCCGCGCTCGCGGGCGACCTGGGCGCGGGTGCGGCGTTTGGGCCGGTACGGCAGGTAGACGTCCTCGAGGCGGGCGAGCGTCGGCGCCGCCTCGACCTTTGCGCGCAGCTCGTCGGTGAGCAGGCCGCGTTCCTCGAGAGAGGAGAGGACGGCCGCCCGGCGGTCGTCGAGCTCCTTGAGGGCGGCGAGGCGGTCGCGGACGGCGGCGATCTGGACCTCGTCCAGCTCGCCGGTCGCCTCCTTGCGGTAGCGGGCGATGAAAGGGACCGTCGCACCTCCCTCGAGCAGCGACGCGACGGCGGCGGCCTGGGCGGGACGGACGGAAAGCTCCCGGGCGATGGTTTCGAAACGTGTGTCGTTCATGGGCGCAGGATTCTACCAGAACGTTCCTCCCTCTTGCAAATATCGCTTCAGGCTCCCGATCCGCCATTTTGAATCTCTGCCAAGTCCCCATATTTTCGAAGTTCCGACCGTAGTTGATTTTGCTTGACGTTCGCTGCCCATTCTGCGATGATTCGCCTCCTGCCACCCCGTCGCACTTCACCCTCGCTCCCATCCTTCTCCCGCCCTTCTCCATGTCCATCGGCCTGTACACCGACCGCACCCAACAGCTCGTCGCGCGCAACTTCCAGGAAATGCTCGCGCGCCGCGGCGAACCGCCA
>CADBEF010000300.1 GCA_902793555.1 uncultured bacterium
GGCGAGGCCGCCGCGACGGCGATCCTGCAGATGCTGCTCCTCGAGAAGCGCGGCGTGCTGCACCTCTTCCGCGGCGCGCCCGCGCGGTGGCTCGACGTCGCCTTCGACGGCATCCGCGCGCCCGGCGGCGTGCTCGTCTCCGCCTCGCGCAAGGACGGCGCTGTCGGCCCCGTGACGCTGCGCGCCGCGGCCGGTGCGGCGCTCGTGCGCCTCGCGAGCCCGTGGCCCGGCGCCGCCTGCGAGCTCGTCCGCGAGGACGGCACCGTGAAGAGGCTCAAGCCCGTCCCCGTCCTCGACATCCGCGTCCCGAAGGGCGGCACCGTCGTCCTCCGTCCGGCCTAGCCGGTGGCTGCGCGGCCGGGCCTCCGCCCGGCCGCGCGCGTATTTTGCGGCGCGGGCGGTCGTCCTCCAGCGGAGGGGTCGCAAGCCGCGTGCCCGCAGGGCCACACGGCAAGGCCCCGACCGGGCAAGGACCGCGCGAAGCGGAATCTTGCGCCGACCGGGCGACTGGGCGCTTCGCGGCTCCTGCCCCGCGCAATCCTTTTGCTTTCGCCATCCACTTGCCGGGTCAGGGCCTTGCCGCGCTCCGCGCGGCTTGCGGCCCCTCCGCGAACAAACGACCGCCCGCGCCGCAAACCCCGCGCGTGGCGGGGTCCCCACCCCGCCACGCAGTCGCGCTCCGCCCTAGTCCGCAATCAATCACACCGTAGTTAATTTTCGCTACCCTTGCGGCGGCTGCGCGGCCGGGGGGAGGCCCGCGCCGCAAATCCCGCGCGTGGCGGGGTCCCCACCCCGCCACGCAGCCGCACGGCCAGGGTTGACATGGAAGCGGGTTTTGTACATAATTTGAACGCGTATTCACAAAACGAACCGAGGAGCTCGACCATGGCGAAAACGGACACGGACAAGAAGGCGCTCACGCGGCGCGAACGCGAGCGCGCGCGGCATCGCGAGGAGATCCTGCGCGAGGCGGAGCGCATCTTCTCGGAGCGCGGCTACGAGGGCGCGTCGATGGCCGACATCGCGGCCGCCGCGGAGTTCTCCGTCGGCTCGCTCTACAATTTCTTCCGCGACAAGGCCGCGCTCGGCGAGGAAGTGATGGTCCGCATCTGCGAGGAGCGCGCCGAGACGCTCGAGGCCCTCGCGGCGCGGCGCCTGCCCGCCGCCGAGGCGCTGCGGGAGCTCGCGGCGAGCTTCGTGCGCCACCTCGCCGCGCACGGCGCGTTCCTGCGGATGTCGTTCCGCCTGCAGTCCGCCCGCGGCCGCGAGAAGCCGCCGGCGCGCATCGCGGCGCTGATCGAGCGGCAGCGCAAGGCGCTCGTCGCGTTCTTCCGCGCGGCCGCGGCCGGCGGCGCGCTGCGCCCGCTTCCGCCCGAGGATCTCGCGACCGCGGCGACGGGCCTCTGCATCCACTTCGCCGCCGACTGGCGGCTGCACGGCACCGATCCGGCGGCCGTCCCCGGCGACGCGCTGGCGGGCCGCATCGCGGGCGTCCTCGCCGCGCTGCTTCTCGACGGGAAGGGCCGCTAGCGATGGTCCCCGCCCGCGCGCACTTCGTCGGCATCGGCGGCGTCGGCATGGCCGGCCTCGCCTGGCTGCTGCGCCGCCTCGGCTCGGAGGTGTCCGGCTGCGACGCGAAGCCGGACGCCCCGACCTGCGCGTGGCTCCGGGCCGGCGGCATCCGCGTCCTCGGCGCGCACGACGCGACGCACGTCGCCGCGGAAAAGCCGGACCTGGTCGTCCGAACGCCCGCCGTGCACGACGACAACCCCGAGCTCGCCGCCGCGCGCGCGGCGGGCGTACCGGTCGTCGCGCGCGGGGAACTGCTCGCCGGCCTCTCCGCGCGCTTCCGCACGGCCGCCGTCTGCGGCTCGCACGGCAAGACCACGACCTCGACCTTCCTCGCCACGATCCTGCGCGCCCTCGCGCCGGACGAAACCGCGTGGTGCATCGGCGGCACGTCCCCCGCGCTCGGCGGCGTCGCGGGCGGCCCGGCCGGCGCGCCGGCCGCGGGCGCGCCTCCGCCCAATCTGGTCGTCGAGGCGGACGAATCGGACGGCACGCTCGCGCGCTACACGCCCGCGCTGCTCGTCGTGACCAACGTCGACCTCGACCACGTGGACCGCTTCCCGTCGGTCGAGGCGTTCGAGGAGGTCTTCCGCCGCGCGATCGCGCGCACGACCGGCCCGGTCGTCTTCTGCGCGGACGCCCCGCGCGCCTCGACGCTCGCCCGCGCCTCCGGCCACGCGCCGCTCGTCTCCTTCGGCTTCTCGGACGCAGCCGACTTCCGCATCCTCGACTGGGCGCCCGACGGCGCCGGCGGGCAGCGCTTCTCGATCGCCGCCCCCGGGGGTTCGGGGGGCGGCGCCCCCCGGTCGTTGGCCGTGCACCTCCCGGTCCCCGGCCGCCACAACGCGCTCAACGCGGCGGCCGCGATCGCGGCCACCGCCTCGCTCGGCTTCGCGCCGGATGCCGCCGCACGCGCGCTC
>CADBEF010000301.1 GCA_902793555.1 uncultured bacterium
GGAACAACTGGATCGAGATCTTCCTGCGCGGCGTGAACCAGCGCTCGGCCGACGACTACACGGCCGAGCTCGCGGCGAGCGGGTTCCCCTGCGGCGTCTACATGATGGACGGCGGCTGGCTCTCGCACCAGGGCTCCTACGAGTTCTACGAGAAGGACTTCCCGGATCCGCACGGCCTCTTCGACCGCATCCGCTCGCACGGTTGGACGCCGCTCATCTGGACCGCGCACTTCGTCTCCCCCGACAGCCGCGAATACAAGCGGCTGCGCTACCACGAGAAGCTGGGCGGCCTCGACCACCTCGCCTACCGCAAGGCGCCCGGCTCGCGCGAGGCCGCCGTCGTGCGCTGGTGGAGCGGCGTCAGCGCGGTCTACGACCTCACGAAGCCCGAGGCCGCCGCCTTCTACGCGAAGACCCTGAAGGACTTCGCGGCCGCGTTCGGCATCGCGGGGTTCAAGTTCGACGCGGGCGACCCGCGCTTCTTCGTCGAGGACTGCCGCTTCCACGACGAAACCGCCGAGCCGGTCGACTACGCGCGGCTCTACGCGGAACTCGCCGCGCGCGAATTCCCCTGCCACGAGATCCGCACGAGCTGGAAGTGCGGCGGCCTGCCGCTCGTCACGCGCCTCAACGACCGCGCCCACGCCTGGACCGGCCCCGGCGCGCAGGACACCGCGATTCCGCAGATCGTCGCGGCAGGCCTGCTCGGCTGTCCGTATTCCGTGGCCGACATGGTCGGCGGCGGGCTCGAGGTCTCGTTCGTCGGGCGCGAGATCGACGAGACGCTCTTCGTGCGCTCGGCGGCGCTCCAGGCGCTTCTGCCGATGATGCAGTTCTCGGCCGCGCCGTGGCGGCACCTCTCGCCGCAGGGCGTCGCGCTGTGCCGGGCGTTCGCGGACCTGCACGTCTCCTTCGCGCCCTACATCCTCGAATGCGCCCGGCATGCGTCGAAGACCGGCGAGCCGATCGTCCGCGCGATGGAGTACGAATTCCCCGGCCAGGGCTTCGCGCGGCCGATGCAGCAGTTCATGCTGGGCAACCGCTGGCTCGTCGCGCCGGTCCTCTCGCCCGACGGCGCCAAGACCGTCGAGCTGCCCGCCGGCCGCTGGCGCGACGACCTCGGCGCCGTCCACGCCGGCCCCGCCACGCTCCGCCTCGAGAACGTCCCGCTCTCCCGCCTTCCCCGCTACGAACGGCTTTGAGGACGCCGTCCGACCCCCTCGCCCGCACCATGGACCCCGACGCGTTCTTCCGCATCGGGTTCGGCGCCATGCCGGCGTAACGCGGCGGACGGAGCCGCTTCGGCGCCGGTCACGGCGCCGCGAGTTCCACGCGCTTGATGATCTGGTCCTGGAACTCCTTGTCGAGTTCCACGAAGTAGCCGCTCCAGCCCCACACGCGCACGATGAGGTGGCGGTGGTTCTCCGGGTGCGCCTGCGCGTCGAGGAGCGTCTCGCGGTCGATGGCGTTGATCTGCAGCTGGTGCCCGCCCCGCAGGACGAAGAAGCGCACGAGCTCCGCGACCTTGTCGACGCCGTCCGGCATCGCGAAGGCGCTGTCGTGGATCTCGATCGTGAGCGGGCCGCCGTTGCAGACCGGACCCAGGTCCGGCTCGGTGAAGCTGCGCACGACGGACACCGGCCCCTTCACGGGCACGTCGAGCGACGGCGCCCAGTTCGCGGGGAAGGGATGGCCCGAGAGCCGGCCGTCCGCCGAGGCGGGGATCTCGCGGGCGTGCCAGACGTAGTACATCGCCGATCCGGTGCCGGGACGGAACACCCCGCCACGGTCGTTCTTCTTCCCGTCGAAGGCATGCCCCCAGAACGCGATCACGCGCTTGGCGATCTCGTCCGCGCGCGGGTCGGCGTTGCCCATCTTCGGCGCCGCCTTCGCGGCGGCGAGGACGTCCGGCCGCCCCGCGAAGTCCGTGTCGAGGAGCTTCACCAGCTCGGGAAGCGTCACGAGCCTCTTCTCGAAGACGAGCTCCCGCACCGACGCGAGCGAGTCCACCGCGACGGAGATGCCCGTCCCGTGGATGCCGAAGTTGTTGTACTTCGCCCCCTGGCAGATGTCCCGCGCGCGCTCGACGCATCCCGTCGAGATCGCCGAGACGAACGGCCCCGGCAGGATCTCCACGTGGCGGTATTTCTCCACGAGCGCGTCCGCGCGGCGCTGCACCTCGGCGAGAAAGGCCCCCTCGACGGCGGCATAGCCGCCGCCTTCGGCGGCAATGACGGGGCTGGCTTCGCCAGCAATGACGGGACCGCCTTCGGCGGTAATGACGGGGCCGCCTTCGGCGGTAATGACGGGGCCGGCTCCGCCGGCAATGACAGAACGATCGGAATTCGCCCGTTGGCGCGAAGCGCCTTCATTGGCGGCGAAGCCGCCCCCGTCATTCGCCGCGCAGCGGCGCCCTTCATTGGCGGCAAAGCCGCCCCCGTCATTTGCCGCGCAGCGGCACCCGTCATTCGCGCTGGACGCCGCGCGCAGCGCGGCGTCCAGCGCGCCGGGGAAGGAGACGGCGTCGATGTTGTCGATGTCGAGGCCGCAGCCGGGGATGATGAACTCCCAGCACGCGGCGACGGTGTAGTCGCGCGCGTCCTCCGGCGCGTAGCCCCACCTTTCCAGCGCGGGGATCACGACGTCGTCGTTCGCGTATTGCGGGAAGCCGAGCCCCTTGGCCGTGAGCTGCGTGCCGAGGCGGAAGATCTCGATCGGCGTCGACTTATCCACGCGCAGATTGATCTTCGGATCGACGAGCTTGAGCTCGCCGCAGGCCTCGAGGCACAGGCGCGAGAGGTCGTTGAACGCGGGCTTGCCGTCGCGCGTCATGCCGCCGAGCATCACGGACTGGCCGTTGTCGCCCTGCTGCACGCCGATGTAGAGGTCGCTGTCGCGGTTGCAGGCGACGAAGAACTCCTCCAGCAGCTCCAGCGCGCCGTCGCGGTCGAGGCGGCCCGCCGCGAGGTCGGCCTCGAAGTAGGGCAGCAGGTACTGGTCGATGCGCCCGA
>CADBEF010000302.1 GCA_902793555.1 uncultured bacterium
AGCGCGCGGCGCGCGGAAGCGAGAATCGTTTCGTCGGTCGGTTCGTTCATGGCACGGGTTCCTCCGTCGGGGCGAGGGCTGCGCGAAGGGCCTTCATGGCGTAGTGCATGCGGCCGAGCGCGGTGTTGAGGGGGATCGAGAAGCGGGCGGCGATTTCCGCGAAGGGGACGTCCGCGGCGCGGAGCAGGAAGACGTCCCGCTGCGGGCCGGGCAGCGCGCGGACGGCGGCGAGGAGTCGCGCGCGGTCGTCCGCGTCCGCGAGGGCCGCGTCGGGCGGCGAGGCCGATTCGTCCGGGAGCGCGTCCACGAGCGGCGGGGCGTCCGGCGCGGGGTCGGAGGGCGCGTCGAGCCAGAGCTCGGGGGCGCGCTTGCGCGAGCGGTCGATCGCGAGGTTGCGCGCGACGCGCAGGAGCCACGCGCGGAACGAGCCGCCGCGGAAGGCGCCGGGGTCGCGGAGCACGCGCAACCAGGACTCCTGCGCGAGGTCCTCGGCGGCAGCCGCGTCGTCGCACCAGCCGGCGAGGAACGCGGCGAGGGCCGCGGCGTGGCGGCGCACGAGCGTCTCCATCGCGGCGGCGTCGCCCCGGCGCGCATAGCGGCGCAGGAGCGTTTCGTCGTCGGGGGAGGCGGATGTGGCGGGGTCTGGCATGGCGGTCGACGGGTCCGCATTATACAACGAACGGGGCGGGCCGGATATTGTCCGGCAATTTTTTTTTCCGCGGGGGACAATATTCCGGCCGGGCCGTTCGTTCCTGTCCTGCCGGAACGATCCGGTCCCGTTTCGAACAAACCCTCCGAAAGGAAACAACCATGAACAAAACCCTCCCCGTTTTCGCGGCGCTCGCCTTCGGGCTCGCCGCCGTCCCCGCGTCCGCGCAGGACGCCCTGCCGCCGCCCGCCGGGCCGGACGCCGCCGTCGAAGAGCTTCCGCCCGATGCGCCGGAAGCCGCTCCCGCCGAAGCCCCCGGCCCCGGACCGCGCGGCCGCCGTTTCGGTCCCCGCCGCGAGGGTGCGGGCGGTCCCGGCCGTCCCGGTCCCGGCGGTTTCGGTCCGGGCGCCGGCTTCGGTCCCGGCGGCGGAGACGCCGCGCTCGGCTTCCTCGTCCCGATGCTGACCCGGCCCGAGACGGCCGCGAAGATCGGCCTGGCGGAGGACAAGGCGTCCGCGCTCGCCGCGACCTTCGCGGACCTGGATGCGCAGATCAAGGCCGCCAACGAGAAGCTCCCCGCCGCGTTCAAGCGCCAGGCGGACGCGCTTGCGGCCGACAACGTCGACGAAGCGGCCGTTCTCGCCGCCGTGAACGAGGTCTGGGACCTGCGGCGCGAAGTCGCGTTGCTGCAGACGCGCAAGCTCATCGCCGTCAAGACGACGCTCGACGCGGAGCAGATCGCCAACGCCCGGAAGCTGCTCCGCGAGGCGTGGAAGGAGTTCGGCGACAAGGGGCCGCGCGGCCCGCGCGCCGAGGGCGAGCGCCGTCCCGGCGGCCCCGGCCGTGGCGATCGGCCCGGCCGCCGCGGTCCCCCGGACCGTCCCGCCGCCGCCCCCGAGGCGCAGCCCTAGTTCGAACAACTCGTTCCCGGCGCGGCGGTTGTCGCGCCGGGAACGATTCCTTTTGCAAGCCTGTCCCCATCGTTTTTGCAAGCCTGTCCCCATGAGTTCCAAACTTCTTCCCTTCCTGTGCGGCGGCGTGGTCGGCGTCGCCGCCGCGTCCGTTGTCTGGTCCGTTTCGACCTCGCCTTCGGAGAAACCTGTCCCCGACATCGCGAAGCCTGTCCCCGCGGTCGAGCCCGTTGCCGAGGAGCCTGTCCCCGCGGCCGAAGCCGAGCCCGCGGCGGAGCCCGTCCCCGTGGCCGAAACCGAGTCCGCGGAGAAGCCTGTCCCCGTCGCGGGGCCCGCCCCGGCCGCGCAGCCCGTCCCCGTTTCCGCCGAGCCTGTCCCCGCCGAGGCGGAGCGCCCGCAGCGGCGCGGGCCGCCGCGCTGGGAGGAGATGACCGACGAGCAGCGCGAGGAGATGCGGCAGCGCTTCCGGAAGATGCACGACGAGCACGCGACGCGCGTCGTCGAGTCGTTCGTCGAGCGGAATGGCCTCGAACCGGAGGACGGCGAGCGCCTTTTCGCCGTCGTGGACTCGATGAACGAACGCGCCCTGGCGCGCATCCAGCTCTGGACCGACTACGTGCAGGTCCAGGACGGCGCGCGAATGTCCCGCGACCAGGGCGCCCGGATGATGCGCGACCTCTTCGACGACCTCGTGAAGGGTTACGAGGATCTCGACGAATCCTTCGGGACGGACTGGCGCGAGAAGTCCCCGGATTTCGACCTCGGCCAGATGGTCGACCCGGAGGTCTGGGGTTCGCTTTTCCGCCTCGGCGGCGCCATGGGCGGTCCCGGCGGCTTCGGCGGACGCGGCCCGCGCGGGCCCGGCCGCGGCGGTCCG
>CADBEF010000303.1 GCA_902793555.1 uncultured bacterium
CCCGCCGCGAGCGCGGCGAGCGCGGCGGACGCGACCGCGGCCGCCGCCGCGGCGAGGAGGACGACGGCTACCGCGGCCCCCGCCCCGCCGCCGCCCCGAAGACCTTCCCCGCGCCCGTCGTCCCGGAGTCCGACTGGGACCCCGCCACGTACGACGTCCCCGAGAAGGCGGGCAGCAAGCGCTTCACCGACTTCACGCTCCCGATTCCGCTGCTGCACGGCATCGCCGACCTCGGCTTCGAGTACTGCACGCCGATCCAGGCCGCCTCGCTCGAGCGCACGATGGCGGGCGACAACGTCGCCGGCCGCGCCCAGACCGGCACCGGCAAGACCGCCGCGTTCCTCATCGCGATCATGAAGCGCATGCTCGAAAATCCCGAGACGCGCCCGACCGTCACCGGCCGCCCCGCGGCGCTCGTGCTCGCCCCCACGCGCGAGCTCGTCATCCAGATCGTCGAGGACGCGAAGAAGCTCGGCAAGCACTGCGGATTCCGCACGCTCGCCGTCTACGGCGGCTGCGACCACGAGAAGCAGCAGGACGCCATCGAGGCCGGCCCGCTCGACCTGATCGCCGCCACGCCCGGGCGCCTGCTCGACTTCCGCCGCGCCAAGGTGCTCGACCTCTCCGGCGTGCACACGCTCGTCATCGACGAGGCGGACCGCATGCTCGACATGGGCTTCATCCCGGACGTGCGCAACATCGTGCGCTCCGTCTCGCCCGACCGCCAGACGCTCCTCTTCTCCGCCACGCTCAACGACGAGGTGATGCGCCTCGCGGCGCAGTGGATGCCCAACCCCGTCCAGATCGCGGTGGACGACGAGTTCCACCCCGCCGACACGATCGTGCAGATGGCCTGGCCGATCTCCACGCACCAGAAGTTCACGGTCCTCTACAACCTGCTCAAGCGGCACGAGGGCGAGCGCGTGCTGGTCTTCCGCAACCGCAAGAGCGGCTGCGAGCAGCTCGTGCGCGAGCTGCAGTCCCACGACATCCCCGCGCTCGAGCTCTCGGGCGACGTCGACCAGAAGAAGCGCATCCGCATCCTGGACGACTTCCGCAACGGCGTCGCCAAGATCGTCGTCGCGACCGACGTCGCCGCGCGCGGCCTGCAGGTGGACGACATCTCGCTCGTCGTGAACTACGACTTCCCCTACGAGCCGGACGACTACATCCACCGCATCGGCCGCACGGGCCGCGCGGGCGAGACCGGCACCGCGATCTCCTTCGCGTGCGAGGACGAGAGCTTCATCATCCCGGACATCGAGAAGCTCACCGGCAAGGAGCTTCCCTGCGAGATGCCCGACGAGGAGTACTTCGCCGAGGTCCCCGAGGCGACGCACAGCGTCCCGCGCCGCGAGCACCATGCCCCTTCCGGCGGTCGCTTCGGCGGCCGCGGGCACGGCGGCCCCCGCCGCGGCGGCCCGCGCCGCCGCTGACGCGCGCTACAGTTCGAACAGCGGCGTCGGGTAGACCGGGTCGCGGAGAACGCCCGCCGGGTCGAGCCCGGCGCGGCGTAGCGCGGCGCGCGCGGCCGAGAGCGCGAGCGCCGGCCGGTTGCATTCGTCGCTCAGGTGCGCCGGCACGAGGTGGCGCAACGCGGGCGTGGCGACCTGCGCGAGCAGGTCCGCCGCCTGGTCGTTGGAGAGGTGCCCGCTGCGGCCGAGAATGCGCTGCTTGAGCCGCCAGTCGCGGTCCGAGTTGAGCAGCATCTCCGGATCGTGGTTGAATTCGAGCACGAGCGCGTTGCAGCCGGCGAGCCGGCGGGCCACGGAAAGCGGCGCTTCGCCGAGATCCGTCGCGAAGCCGAGCGACGCGCCGTCCGGCCCGCGCAGGACGAATCCCACGGGATCCGCCGCGTCGTGCGGAATCGCGAAGGGGTCGACCTCGAAGTCTCCGAGCGGAAACGGATCGCCCGGCGAAAACACGGCGAAGTTCCACGTCAGGTCGGGTTTCTCCCGCCGGCCGTCGCGCTCGATCGTCGACGCGGTGGCGTCCGTCGCGTAGACCGGAACGCCCGTCTTCCCTTCGATCACCGGCAGCGAAGAGGTATGGTCCGAATGCCCGTGCGTGACGAGGACCGCCTGGACGTCGGAAAGGGACCGCCCGATCGACGCCAGGCGATCGCACACGCCGGAACACCGCAACCCCGCGTCCACGAGGATGCGCGTGCTCCCCGCTTCCACGTACGTGCAGTTTCCCTTGCTGCTGCTGGCCAGGACCGCGAACTTCACTTCGCGGCCAGTCCGTTCGGCATCAGCGTGCGGAGCGGGATGACGGCGCCGGACGCGGTACGGACGTCGATGCGGTCCGCGTCGTAGCCGGCCGGAACGGCCATTTTCGCGACGGGGCGGACCGAAATCGACTCGACCGGCCGGGCGGGCGGCTTCGGCGCGGCGGCGGCGGCGGCGGCCGGCGCGGGAGCGGGCGCCGGAG
>CADBEF010000304.1 GCA_902793555.1 uncultured bacterium
GGATCGGTTCCGACGATCTCCACGGAGGAGCGCCGCGTACTACTGGACGCCGCGAGAGCCCTCTCCGAAGTCTCCGGCACCGCTCCGTCGGTATCCCTGCCTCGTCCGGCGCCGACACCTTCCACCACGTTCGACGAGCGGCCCGGCGATGCGTACAACAAGGACGAGGCCGCCTTCTACGGTCTTCTCGAAAAACACGGCTGGCAGTTCCTCGGAAAAAACGGCGACAACGAACAATGGCGCCGGCCCGGCAAGGACAGCGGGTCCCTCTCCGCAACCTTCAACCGCATGAACTTCCATGTCTTCTCGTCCAACGCCGATCCGTTCCCGCCGGGATTCAACGGCTCGCCGTTCACGGTCTATGCGCTCCTCGAACACGGCGGCGACACCACGGCCGCCGCGAAAGACCTGCTCGCGCAAGGATACGGCAAGGCGGCCGACCCGTGCGCCGGCGTGGACCTTTCCGGCATCCTGGCGCAGGTGAAGGCGCCCAAGGCCGCCGAGCCCGTCGAGCCGGAACCCGAAAACCCCGGCCAGCTCCCGGAGCGCCTCCTCGACGTTCCGGGCTTCGTGAACGACCTCAAGGACTACACGCTCCGCACGGCCAAGTACCCGAACCGCCCCCTCGCCCTCGCCGGCGCCCTGGCGATGCTCTCGATGCTCACGGGGCGCAAGTTCCGCAACGCCTCGGACAACCGCACGAACCTCTACCTCCTGGCGCTCGCGCCGTCGAGCGCCGGCAAGGATGCCCCGCGCCGCGTGAACATGTCGCTCGCGGTGCAGACCGGCTACGGCGACCACATGGGCGATGCCTTCGCCTCGGGCGAGGGCCTCGAGGACGCTCTCACGCTCACGCCGTGCATGCTGTTCCAGACGGACGAGATCGCCTTCCTCTTCAACTCCCTCAAGGGAACGGAGGCGATCCAGACGGGACGGAACGCCGGCACGCCGCTCCCGACGTCGATCCGCAACCCCCACCTCGTGCTGTACGGCACGGCGACGCCGGAGAAGTTCTACCAGTCGCTCAACAAGGACGAGCTGGTGAACGGACTCGTCGGGCGATGCCTCGTCTTCGAGGGCGAGCGGCGGCGCATGAACGACCATCTCGTCGTCGGCGAGGCGTTCCCGGATTCCGTCCTGAACGCCATCGCCGCGCTGCGCGACATCGGCCGGGAGAATCTTCTCACGGGCGAGCCGGAGGTCTCCGAAATTCCGGAGACGCCCGAAGCGCGGGCGCTGGCCGCGCGCCTCGAGGCGGAGGCGAACAAGCACTACGACGACGCCTACGATCGGCGCCAGGACGCCGAGATGGCCATCTGGGGACGCGCCTTCGAGAAGGCGGAGAAGCTCGCCATGCTCTACGCCCTGAGCCGGAGCGTGACCTCCCCGCAGCTCACGCCCGAAGCCTATCGCTGGGGCTGGGACATGGCGGAGTTCACGACGAAGCGCCTCCTCTACATGGCCGACTGCTACGTCTACGACTCCGAGTTCGACAAGGAGCTGCAGAAGGTCCTCCGCATCCTCCGCGAGAACGACGGCGTCATGGCCCACAGCCGGCTCCTCAAGAAGAGCCACCTCGACAAGGACACGTTCCGGAAGGTCGTGGACACCCTGCTGGAAAGCGAGCGCATCGTCCGCGGCTCCGAAAAGACCGGCCAGCGGGCGACCGTCTTCTACCGCCTCAAGGAGAAAACTTGATTCCCGTCTCGGTTCCCAACTCGATTCCCAATTCCCGGCGATCTTGGGAATCGAGTTCGGCTCGGTTCCCCGATTCGGGAATCGAGTGGGAATTGAGTGGGAATCGAGTTTACGGCGAAAACCCCAATAAAATCACAATAACCCACAACTCAATTCCCATTTCCCGTCTACCCCCTTGCACATGCGGAAAACACCCCGATTTTGCACGTCATCGCGCGCACGCGAGGGAATCGAGATGGAATGCCGCCCTCGGGCGATCCACCCGGGCTCTCCGCGCTAGCGGGCGCAGGGCTACCCGGACGAGACCACGGAGGGCGGCGGGCAAAGAAACTACCACCAACGACCCCGAGGGTCAAACCGAGGAAAAACAGACAATGAAAAGAACACCCACCAGAAAAGAAAACAACATCCGCGTCGAGTACATCCTTGAGGACGGCCGCTCGATGGACATCTCCGGCGGATGCCCCGAACTCCGCCACGAGCTGGCCGTCGCCCTCGCGGCCGCCGTCGCCACCGGCGGCCGCTGGCTCAAGTTCCGCTGCCGCCCCGGCCGCGTCCTCTACGTCACGACCGAGCGCACGCCGGCCGAGGTGGCCGCCGAACTCGAGGGCCTCGTCCGCGGCGACACCGAACTCCTGCGACATGTACGCGAGCGCGTCCTCGTCGCAGGCTCGCTCCATCGCTCCGGGGACGAGCTCGTCGAGCTCGTGATGCGGACGTGCGCGCGCTACGAGGAGACGCCGCCCGCCCTCGTCATGATCGACGAGGCCAAGCACCCGGCATCGCGGTTCGCCAGGCGGTCGCTCTACGGGCGGCTCCACGCGCTGGCGCGCACGCTCGGCGCCGCGGTCGCCATCGTCCGCCGCGGCGTTCCGGACGAGGACCGCGACGTGTTCGACGCGAACGCCTCCATCGTGTGCGGCCTGGACGACGTCCTGCTCGCCCGCGTCGTCACGATGCGCGGCGAGCTGATCAAGCCGTTCCCGATCCGCAGGCGCGGGGAGGAGGCGCCGTTCGGGAGATAGAGAAGGGGCGGGACGGGAATCGCTGCCCAGCCTCGATTGGCCGCAGACGGCTTCCGTCCCACCGAGATGGAAAGGGCGGGGCGGAGAAGGTCGAGAAAGCCTCGCGAGCAAACCGACCGTTCCGTCCCGCCGAAGAAGAGCCGGCGCCCAACCCATACCGGCTCCGAAGCTCGGCGGTATCAGTCATCACGGCTTAAAGAAGGCAGGGGAGCAAACTTGCTCCGCAGTTTGCACCCCGCTCGCATGGGCTATCGCGGAGAGAAACACCCGTGCAAGTGGCTGTGATGCTCTCACAGTCGCGCCGCCGTGTCAAACGAAAAGACCGCCCGGGCTCCATCCCCTGCCTTGCGGCTCGAACACAGGGAGGCTCACCCGGGCGGTGGAAGAAAGATGTCGTCCCCGCGCCGAAGCCCGGGGACGACTAGGAGGCGGGTGGAATGCGGACCTTTGCTGAAATCGTCCCTTTGCATCCCTACGGCGACCTTTCTCAGTTGGGTGTCAGGGTCGCTGTTGCGGGCCAACGGGGTCGATGCTCGCACAGTGATGCGATTTTGTCAATCTCCCGCCCCGTCGGCTCGGTGAAGAGACCGTGGTCGTGCGATAGCCC
>CADBEF010000305.1 GCA_902793555.1 uncultured bacterium
GACCGCGAGCGCGGCGGCGCCGGCGGCGAGGCTCTCGGCGGCCATCATGGCGGCGACGCCGCCCGTGCCGAGCAGCAGCACGCGCGCGCCGTCGAGCGGCAGGCCGGCGGCGAGGAACCCCGCCACGTCCGTGTTGTAGCCGCGCCGGGCGCAGACCGTGTTCGCGGCGCCGCAGCGGCGCGCGGCGTCCGAGAGGCCGTCGAGGAACGGCAGGATCGCCTTTTTGTGCGGGATCGTCGCGTTGAATCCGTCGTAGCCGGACAGCAACGCCGGCATGCGCGCGGGCAGGTCCTCCGGCGCGATGTCGAGCATCTCGTAGGAGCCGTCGATCCCCGCCGCCGCCAGGATCGCATCGTGGATTTCGCGCGACAGGCTGTGCCCGAGCGGGTGGCCGATGAGGGCGAAGCGCTTCATGGCCGGGGGGTCACGGGGCGAAGGGCTCCGGCGCGAAGAGGGCGTCCGGCGAGGCGGTCCAGCGGCGCAGGATGCGCAGCGTGGTGCGCCACGAGTCGGGGTGCGTGCAGTCGGGCCACTTCCGGTCGAGGAAGGCGAAGAGGCGCTTGGCCTCCTCGAACGCGAGGCCGCGGTCGACCGGGACGGGCTCCGCGCCGTAGCGGCGGAGGAAGTTGCCGCGCAGGACCGCCTCGCGCGTCGCGGGGGAGAGCCCGAACGGGCGGAACGTGTGGACGTCCCCGCTGCACTCGACCGTGAAGGGCGACGGGTCCTCGCCGAGGAGGTTGCGATCCATGTCGTAGGCCCAGCGGAACGGCTCGTCGTAGGACGCGAGGTCCGCGGAGGCGTGCCAGTTCGCGTTGTCTGTGCCGAAGTAGAAGCGGTCGGGGAAGCGCTCGACGATGTCGTGCCAGCGGTCGTGGAACTTCGTGAAGCCGATGTTCATCTCCCAGCCGGGCGTGAGGTCGAGGCCGAGGTTCGGGTAGGTCTCGAGGAGACGTTCGGCCTCGTCGGGGTCTTCGCCGAGGAAGAAGACGTGGGCGAAGTTCACCGCGAGCGCGGGGTGCTTTTTGAGGACGTTCTCCGCCTCGGCGCGCAGCTGCGCGAGCGACGGGAACGTCTCGTCGTAGGTCCAGCCGTTCGCCTTCGCGTCCGGGCGGGCGTTCTCGACGTCCCAGAAGTCCGCCGGGTCGCCGACGTGCATCACGAGCGGCTTGCCGCGCTCCTCGAGGACGGAATAGAACGGATCGAGCACGGGCGCGTCGAGCGCGAAGCCGCAGCGCTTGCGCAGGCCGGGCTTGCCCTGGAGGCTCTTGAAGCCGTCGTAGCCCGTGTCGAGCGCGCGGCGGGCCTGGTCGGCGAACTCGTCGGCGGAGAAGGGCGCGGCGCCGTCCCCGAGGTGGAGGCCGGCGAAGGCGTAGACCTTGCGCGAGGGGTTCTCCGCGTTGAGCGCGGCCTTCACGCCGAGGCAGCGCAGGTTCGAGCCGTCGTCGCGCCACCACGGGATCTCCGTCATCGCGGGAAGGGCCATGAGCGCGGCGCGCTCGAGGCCGAACCACTCCATGTAGCCGCGCATCATCTGCAGGTTCCAGGCGAAGGGGCGGCCGCGGTAGAGGTGCATGTGCGCGTCGCAGGCGGCGACCGCGTTCCAGTCGGGATGGGCATCGTTGTGCATGGCGGCGGATTGTAGCAGAACGCCCCCGCGTTTTCCAGCGCGCGGACGCGTCAGCCGAGGGCGGCGAGGGCGGCGCCGGCGAGGACGAACAGGAGCGCGAGCGCCTTCTGGCGCAGCGCGAGGTCGCGGAAGAGGAGGCCGCCGACGAAGAACGAGACGACGGAGCTCAAGCGCCGGAAGACGGACACGAGCGAGATGTCCGCGCCCGGGATCGCGACGGCGCGGAAGTAGAGCGCGTCGGAGAGGATGAGCAGCGCGCCGACGACCGGGATCGACCAGCGCCACCGGAATGGCGAGCGCTCCGCCGCCGGCCAGGCCGCGCGCCGCGCGAGCCAGACGGCGCCGAAGAGCAGGACCAGGCCCGCGCTGAAGTGCAGCTGGACCGTCCGCGGAGGAAGCCCGGCATGCGCGAGCAGGAACTTGTCGTAGAGGGCGGACGCCGCCCCGAGCAGCGTCCCGAGCACGACGAGCCCCATCTCGCGGCTGCGCCACGGGAAGCCCTCCCGCGAGCCGAGCGCGGCCAGCAGGACGTAGCCCGCCACCATGAGCAGCATCCCGAGCGAGCGGACCGGGCCGGGCGTTTCGCCGTAGAGCGCGACCGCGCCGAGGAGCGTCCAGAACGGCGCCGTCGCGCGCACCGGCGCCGCGAGCGAGATCGGCAGGCGCCGCATCGCGAGGTAGCCCGCCGCCCAGCTCGACCCGACGAGCACCACCTTGCCCGCGAGCATCCAGCGCGCCGCCGGCGCCGCCTGCGCCGCGGCGGCGAGCCCCGCGGCCCCGCCGTCGGCCG
>CADBEF010000306.1 GCA_902793555.1 uncultured bacterium
AGCGGACGGGGCGGAAGAGGAGGACGCTGCGGCGGCGCCCGTCGAGTTCGAGCTGCCGTCCACGGACCTGCTCCATCCGCTGCCGCCCGAGACCGCCTTCGACAACCGCGCCGAAATCGCCGAGCGCAGCCGCGTCATCGAGGACACGCTCGCCGAGTTCCAGCTCCCCGGCGCCGTCACGCACGTCGTGAGCGGTCCCACGATCACGCGCTACGAGGTCAAGCCCGAGGCCGGCGTCAAGGTCGACCGCATCCAGGGCGTCCACCGCAACCTGCAGATGAACCTGCGCGCCAAGAGCCTCCGCATCGTGGCGCCGATCCCCGGCAAGGACGTCGTCGGCATCGAGGTGCCGAACATCAAGTCGCGCCCCGTCCCGCTGCGCGGCATCGCCGAATCGCCCGAGTGGAAGGAGGCCGCCGCGAAAATGGCGCTCCCGATGCTGCTTTCGCGCGACATCGACGGACAGCCCGTCATCGCGGACCTCGCGAAGATGCCGCACATGATCGTCGCGGGCACGACCGGTTCCGGCAAGTCCGTGACCCTGAACGGCATCCTCGCCGGCTGGCTCCTCACGCGGACGCCCGCGCAGCTGCGGCTCGTCCTCGTCGACCCCAAGCGCGTCGAGTTCACCCCCTACGCGGACATCCCCCACCTCGTCGTGCCCGTCATCACCGAGGCGCCCAAGGTCGCCGTCTGCCTCCAGTGGGCCGTCAAGGAGATGGACAAGCGCCTCAAGCTCTTCCAGAAGGTCGGCGTCCGCAACATCGCCGCCTACAATTCGCGCCCGATGGAACGCCAGGGGATGCTCTTCGGGGAGGACGAGGCGGCGCCGGCGGACGAACCCGCGACGCTGCCCTACATCGCGATCGTCATCGACGAAATGAGCGACCTGATGATGCTCGCGGGCGCGGACGTCGAGCCGCGCGTCGTCCGCCTCGCGCAGCTCGCGCGCGCCGTCGGCATCCACCTGATCATCGCCACGCAGCGCCCGGACGTGAAGGTCATCACCGGCAAGATCAAGGCCAACTTCCCCGCCCGCATCGCGCTCAAGGTCTCCTCCGCCGTCGACTCGATCACCATCGTCGACCAAGGCGGCGCGCAGTCGCTCATCGGCCGCGGCGACATGCTCTTCCTCAACCCGAACTCCTCCTCCGGCCTGCAGCGCTCGCAGAGCTGCTGGATCGACGACGACGAAATCGCCGCGCTCACCCAGTGGTACCGCGACCAGGGCGGACCGATGTACCTGCCCGACATCAAGGCCAAGCTCGACAAGATCAAGGTCAAGGACGCGGGCGACAGCTTCAAGACGTTCGAGAGCGAGGACGAGGGCGGCGGAGGCGACGGCGGGGAGGACGAAGGTTCGGCCGACGGCGAGGAGGCGCTCCTGCAGAAGTGCCTCGACGCCATCGTCGCGGCCGACCGCGCTTCCACGTCGATGCTCCAGCGCAAGCTCCGCCTCGGCTACAACAAGGCCGCCCGCATCATGGACGAGCTCGAGCAGCGCGGCTGCATCGGCCCGGCCAACGGTTCCGCCCCGCGCGAAATCCTCCGCACCACCGTCCGCGATCCCGGCGCCGGCCCGTCCGGCGACGAAGAGGACGGCGGCGATTTGGCGGACGACGACGGCGACGAAGGCTAACGCGCTTCGCGCGAGACTTCGAAGAGGCGCGTCGCTTCGGTCTTCTTCGTCCCGGTCCCGCCGCAGCGGCGGCACCCCGCATAGCCGATGCGGGCCGGCGACCCGTCGTCGCGCACGATCCGCTCGACGGCGACGCGCCCCGTGCCCGCGCACGCGCCGCACGGGACCGCGAACGACGCCTTCCGCGGCACGACGAAGACAGCTCCCGCTTCGAATGCCGCCATCACCGCCTCCGTGCCCGGCTGCGGCAGCGGCGCCGCTTCCGGCCGCGCCGTCTTGCGGACGGACGCGCCCGACACGGCGTATTCGTACGCGGGGACGAGCGTCCGTCCGTCGAGTCGGTATTCGCTCCGGACGATCGGCAGCACGTCCGCGCGGAACCGCGCCTCGTCGACGGTCCGCACGGCCGGCGCGCCGTCGCCGAGTTTTTCCAGCAGCGCTTTCCGTTCGGCCCGTTCGGCCGCCGCGTCCGACGGCTCCGGCAGCGGATACACGCGCTCCGTGACGACGCGTTCCGTGACGACGCGTTCCGCCGGCGGGGGCGGCGGCGGGGGCCGTCCCGCCACGGGCGTCGCCACGAGCGGCATTCCTGCGAACGGGTTGTCTTCGACCGCCGGCACGACGACGTGGTATCCGTTCACGCGGCCGTGGCTGTCGGTGGTCCAATGCGTCACGCGCGGCTCCCACGGCGCGACCGGACCGACGCGCGGCGGCGGGAATCGGGCCGCCCACGGCGCCGCGGGCCGCGCCGGGGCGG
>CADBEF010000307.1 GCA_902793555.1 uncultured bacterium
GTCCTGAACCTGCTCGACAACGCCGCCAAGTACGCGCCGGGCGCGCCAGCGGAGGTCGAGACGGGCGTCCTCGCGGACGGCCGCGCGGCTCTGCGCGTGCTGGACCGCGGGCCGGGCGTCCCGCCGCGCGCCGCGAAGAAGATCTTCGAGCGCTTCTACCGCGCCGACGACGCGACGACGAGCGAGACCGGCGGCAACGGCCTGGGCCTCTCCATCTCGCGGCGCCTCGCCCGCGGTATGGGCGGCGAGCTTTCCTACCGCCCCCGCGCGGGCGGCGGCTCCGTTTTCGAACTCACGCTTCCCGCGGCCCCGGCCGCGGCACCGGAGGACATGCCATGGCCCGGATCCTGATTGCCGAAGACGACCCCGCGATCCGCGAGGGGCTGGAGGTCGCGCTGCAGAGCGACGGCCACGAGACGACCGTCGCCGCGAACGGCGCCGAGGCGCTCGCGCGCGTCGCGGAGGCGCGCCCGGACCTGCTGCTGCTGGACGTGATGATGCCCCGCAAGAGCGGCTGGGAGGTCTGCGCCGAGCTGCGCAGGAGCGACCCCTCGCTGCCGATCGTGTTCCTCACCGCGAAGGGCGAGGAGGGGGACAAGGTCCTGGGCCTCGGCCTCGGCGCGGACGACTATATCGTCAAGCCCTTCGGCGTGCGGGAGCTGCTCGCCCGCGTCCGGGCCGCGCTGCGGCGCTCCGCGGCGGCGCCCGCGGCCGCAGCGGACGGCTTCTTCGGCTTCGCGGGCGGGCGCGTGGATGCGGGCGGGCTTCTATTCCACCGCGCGGACGGCGCGACGGCGCCGCTCACGCCGCGCGAACTCGCGCTGTTGCGCTTCTTCGCGTCGCATCCGGGCCAGGCGCTCGCCCGGGACCGGCTCCTCGTCGTCGGCTGGGGCGTCGCCTACTACGGCACGACGCGCACGCTCGACCAGCATGTCGCCAACCTGCGCCGCAAGCTCGGGCCCGGCGGCGGCGCCGTGGAAACCGTCCACGGCGTGGGCTACCGCTACCGCCCTCCGGACGGCCGTCCGCCGGAGAATGTTAGCGTTGACTAGAATCGCCCGGATTTGTTAGTTTTCAACGCACCCCGCCACACGTGCGCGGGGAACGTCTTGCGTCCGGTTCCGCTCACATGGAGCCGGCCGCGCCGAACACGCAACCAACGAAGGAAAACCTCCCGTGAGCGAAACCAACACCCCCGCCCCCGAAGGGAACGGCGCCGCCTGCTGCGGCTGCAAGAAGTTCTCCTCGGCCGCGGAAGCGAAGTTCGCCGAGCTCGATGCGTTCATCGACTCGCTCGGCCTGGATCCCGCCGACGAGCGCCGTCGCGGCCGCCTGATCCAGATCCTCCACCGCGCGCAGCACATCTTCGGCTACCTTCCGCGCGAGGTGCAGCAGCACGTCGCCGAGAAGATGCGCATCCCCGAGAGCGCGGTCTCCGGCGTCGTTTCGTTCTACAACTACTTCACCACGAAGCCGAAGGGCAAGCACGTCATCAACGTCTGCCTCGGCACCGCGTGCTACGTGAAGGGCTCCGAGGGGGTCCTCCGCGAGCTCGAGCGCGTGCTCGGCATCGAGGCGGACACGACCCCGACGGCCGACGGGCTCTTCTCGCTCGGCTCGCTGCGCTGCGTCGGCGCCTGCGGCCTCGCGCCCGTCATGCTCGTGGACGACAAGGTCTACGGAAAGATCACCCCCGCCGGCGCCGTCAAGGTCGTCGAGGAAATCAAGGCCAAGGAGGCCCAGGCATGAATCCCATCAAGACCAAGGCCGATCTGATGGCCGCCTACGAGGCCGCCAAGGGCAAGCTCGCCCTCCGCCTCGCCGCCGGCTCGATCGATTCGAAGAAGAAGGACATCATCTGCTGCGGCGGCACCGGCTGCCACGCGTCCAGCAGCCAGGAGCTCATGGCCAACCTCCGCGAGGAGATCAAGAAGGCCGGTCTCGAGGCCGACGTCCGGGTCATCCAGTCGGGCTGCTTCGGCTTCTGCGCCCAGGGCCCGATCGTGAAGGTCATGCCCGACAACGTCTTCTACGTCCAGGTCAAGCCCGAGGACGCCGCGGAGATCGTCGCGAAGCACGTCGTCGGCCACGAGGTCGTCGAGCGCCTGCTCTACGTGGAGCCGACGCTCAAGGAGAAGATCCACGACTACGCCAAGATGCCGTTCTACGCCAAGCAGGAGCGCATCGCGCTGCGCAACTGCGGCCTCATCGAGGCGGAGAACCTCGAGGAGTACATCGCGAACGAAGGCTACCAGGGCCTCGCCAAGGCGCTCACGGAGATGAAGCCGATGGACGTCGTGCAGGAGGTGCTCGACTCGGGCATCTGCGGGCGCGGCGGCGCGGGCTTCCCGACGGGCCTCAATACGCGATCGGCGCCCAGAAGGGCCTCGTCTACATCCGCGCGGAATACCCGCTCGCGGTCTCCCGCCTCCAGATGGCGATCGACCAGGCGCGCGCGTGCGGCCTCCTCGGCAAGAACATCCTCGGCACGGACTTCTGCTTCGACATCGAGATCAAGCTCGGCGCCGGCGCGTTCGTCTGCGGCGAGGAGACGGCCCTCATCCACTCGATGGAGGGCCAGCGCGGCGAGCCCACGACGAAGCCGCCCTTCCCCGCCAACATCGGCGGCGGCTACTGGGGCTGCTCCACCAACGTGAACAACGTCGAGACCTACGCCTCGATCCCCGTCATCCTGCGCAAGGGCGCCGCCTGGTAC
>CADBEF010000308.1 GCA_902793555.1 uncultured bacterium
CCGCCTCGACGCCCTCGCGCGCGGCGGCGAGCGCTGGTCGCTCTACGCGGAGGGCGGGCCGGTCTTCGCGCCCGAGGACTTCTTCGAGGCGGGCTGGTACTGGGCCGCCTCGGGCCTCTCGCCGTTCGCCACGGACTCGGCCGAGCGGCTCAAGAAGGCGCTCGACGCGATGCCTGGCGACGGCGGCAAGCAGGCCGCCGCGCGCATGGGGCAGGCCATCCGCCCGCTGGCCGCGGCGCTCGGGAGCATGCCCGTGGCCGGGGAGAATCCCGCCGCCGGCGACCTCGTCGGCGCGGCGGAGTCGCTGTTTTACCGCGGCGAACGCCTGCGCGCCGACCGGCTGCTCGGCAAGGCGTCCTTCAAGGCGCCCGCCGAACGCGCGACGGTCGTCCTCGCCCGGGCGCGGCTGCTCGCGACGGGCGGCGACGCGGCCGCGGCGTCCGCCGTCCTGACGACGGCGCTCAAGGGCTCGAAGTCCGCGCCGATGAAGGATCTGGACGTCTCCGACCGCGAGCTCTACCTGCGCGGCCTCGCGGAGGCGTCCGTCGAGGCGCTCGACCTCGCGGCGGCGCGCCCGCGCCTGCTCGCGCTGGCCAAGGAGAACGGCGTTTGCGCGGCCTGGGCCGCGAAGTGCGCCGCCGCGATCCTCGCGTTCGGCGAGGGAGCCGCGGACGCCGCGAACGCGACCCTCGCCGAGGCCGTCGAGGCGGCGGCCGCCGCGCAACCGCCGAACTTCCTCCCGAGCTGGGCGCCGCTGCGCCTGCGCGCGTTCTTCGCGCTGCAGACGGGCGACATGGCGGCCGCGGCCGAGGCCGCGACGGCGCTGCTGGAGGCGCGCGGCGGACACGACTTCCTCGGGCATTACGTCTCCGCGCTCGCGGCGCAGGCGGCGGGGGCCGCGGGGCGGGCGGACTTCCACTTCCAGGCGAGCCTCGCGGAGCGCGCCGTCTGGTTCGTGCTGAACGACTTCGCCGCGTCGCTCGACGCGCGGGGCGCGACCGGGCCGGCGGTGGTGTTCGCGCGGCAGGCCGTCGCGGGCGGCGGCGCGGGGCAGGCCGCCGTGCAGGACACGCTCGGCATGGCGCTGCTGCACGCCGGCGAGATCGGCGAGGCGCTCGACGTCCTGCGACGCGCCGCGGCGTTGCCCGGCGGCGACGCGCCCGCGATCCGGCTGGACCTCGCGGAGGCGCTGTCCGAGAACGGGCTCTACGAGGAGCTCGCGGGCGTCCTGAAGGCGCTCGAGCCGGCCCTTCCGGCGGCCGACGAAACGGTCCGCGAGCGCGTCCGCGCGTTGCGGGCCGTCCTCGCCGCGCAGGGCGGCGGCGCGCGCTAGGCGGCCTTCGCCGCGGTCCGTTTGCCCGGGAAGAGCCGCGGCAGGACGAGCAGCGCGGCGACGAGGAGCGCCGCGGAGACGGCGAGCGTGACGCCCGCCGAGACGCCGTAGGCGAGCGACCGCGTGAGGCCCGCGACGACGTAGCCGGCGGCGCTCACGGCGCCGACGGCGAGCGCGTACGGCAGCTGCGTCCGCACGTGGTCGATGTGGCGGCACTGCGAGCCCGTCGAGGAGAGGATCGTCGTGTCCGAAATGGGCGAGCAGTGGTCGCCCATCACGGAGCCGGAGAGGATCGAGGAAAGGACGAGCGCGTTGAGCGAGGGGTCCACCCTGTTGCACACCGCGACCGCGATCGGGATGAGGATGCCGAACGTGCCCCACGAGGTGCCGGTCGAGAAGGCGATCACGGACGCGAGCAGGAAGAGCGCCGCCGGGAGCAGCGAGAGCGGCAGAACGCCCGACTTGGCGGCGCGGTCGACCTCGCCGGCGATGAAGTCGTCGATGCCGAGCAGCTTGTTGCAGATCGCGGAGAGCGTCCACGCCAGCGCGAGGATGATCAGCGCCGAGACCATCATGCGGATGCCCGCGGGGATGCACGCGAAGAACGCCTTGTAGGAGAGGACGCGGCGCGGAATCATGAGGACGAACGCGACGGCGAGGCCGAGGAGGCAGGCCGTCGCGAACGCGAGCGCGGCCTGCGTGTCGCCGATCGCCGCGAAGACGGTGACGGGCTTCGAGCCGTCCTCCGCGACGGACCAGTAGCCGCCGAGGTAGAGCATGAGCGCGATGCCGGAGACGACGAGGACGACGACCGGGAGCGCCAGGTCCCACACGCGGCCGCGCTCGGACACGACCTTCGGGTCGAGCGCCTCGTCGTGCGCGTCGGCCGCGGCGGCCCCGGCGGGGTCGCCGGCCCGGGCGC
>CADBEF010000309.1 GCA_902793555.1 uncultured bacterium
GCGCTCGTAGTCGTAGTCGTGGAGGAATCCGACGGCGCCCCAGTGCTCGACCTCATCCGGCGGCTGGCCGAAGTGGCGCGCGAACGCCTCCATGCAGCCCCGGACGTTCGTGGCGTGGACGACCAGGTGCGGGTCGCTCGTCGTGGCGGCGAGCAGTTCCTTGGCGCGGGAAAGGGTGAGTTTCATGGCGGCGATTCTACCAGAACGTCCCCTCGCGCGCAAAACCGGGCTTTCTCCGACGGCATGGGAACGATGACATTCGCAAATCCAGCGCAAACGGCGCTTTCTCCAAAAACGGTTCTGTGCTAGACTCGGGCCCATGCAAATCCACCAGATTCGAAATGCCACGCTCCGGATCCGCTTCGGCGGCTCCGAATTTCTCGTCGACCCCTGGCTCGCATCGATGTCGGAAGGTATCACCTTCCGCAAGAGCGGCCTCGAGGGGGAGGTCGTCGACCCCGCCACGCTGGACGTCGTCATGCCCCGCTGCGAGTTGCCCCTGACGCGCGCCGAGGTCCTTGCCGGCGTGGACGCCGTGGTCGTCACCCACGTCCATCCTGACCACATCGACATGGCACCCGACGGGACCGTCGGCGCTCCGCTCGACCATGCGCTCCCGGTTTTCGTCCAGAACGGCGACGATGCGGAGGCCATGCGGCGGTCCGGCTTCTCCGACGTGAGACGGCTCGAGGACGGCGGTTCGATCTTTCGTGGCGTGACGCTCCGCCGCACACCCGGCCGGCATGGCACAAAAACGCCTTGCGGACCGGCGTCGGGCGTGTTCTTCTCTTCGCCGGACGAAACGAAAACGCTGTGGATCGCCGGCGACACGGTCTGGTACCCCGAAGTCGAAGCGGCCCTCGCCACGCTTCGTCCGGACACGATCGTTCTCAACGCCTGCGCCGCGCAGTTTCGGACATTCGGACGTCTCATCATGGATGATGCCGACGTCGAGGCAGTCTGCCGCGCCGCGCCGGACGCGACCGTCATCGTGAGTCACATGGATACCGTCGCCCACGCGACGCTCACGCGCAAGACGCTTCGCGCCGCGCTCGAACGGCGTGGTCTGGCCGATCGCGTCCTGATGCCGGACGATGGCGAGGAATATTGCTTCAACTGACGGGAATCCACCATGAAAATCGCAGTCTGCCAAGAGAATGGCGAAGTCTTCCAGCATTTCGGCCACACACCCGAGTTCCTCGTCTGCGAGATCGAGGACGGAAGCGTCTCGGCTTCCGAAATCGTGTCTAGCGGCGGAATCGGCCACGGCGCCCTGGCGGGGCTGCTCGGAGAGAACAAGATCGACCTGCTCATTTGCGGCGGGATCGGCGGCGGCGCTCTTGCCGCGCTGGCCAAGGCCGGCGTGAAAGTGGTCGGCGGCGTCTCCGGGAACGCCCGCGAGGCCGTCGATGCGTTTCTCGCCGGCACCCTGACCCCGCGCGCCGACTTCCGGTGCGGCCACCACGACCACGGGGATGGACATTCCTGCGGCGACCATCACGCGGACGGACACCATTGCGGCGGCCATTGCCACGGGTGAGCGCGGTTCAGAGCAGCGTCGGCTGCGCCGGAAAGCCCGTGAGGTCGCCGGCCTTCTCGCGAATCCAGGCGAGGAGGCACGACACGACGTGTTCGACCTCCGCGTCGGAGAGCAGCCGCCCGGCCGGGATGCCATGCCACCTGGCGAGGCAGCCGCGGCAGCACGACGCCGTGGCGTGCTGCGCGATGAACACGGGATGCCCTCGCATCGGGGTCTGGCGTCCGTCGTTCCTCGGCGCCGCCGGCGTGAGCCGCTCCCGGACGATTTTCTCCGCCTGCGCACGCAGCGACTCCCACCCGATGCGCGCGACATAGGCCCGGTCGGCGTCGGCGAGTCCGAAACGCGAGCGGAACCGCGACCGGGCGAGGCGTTCGCGGAGTTGTTCCCAGGATGAGGTCATGCCTCCGCCTCTTCGTCGATCCCGAGCCCGTAGAGGGCGAAGTCTCCCCGGCACGGGTCGCCGGGGAACGCCTCGGCCAGGCGCGCGGTGATTTCGAGCGCCGTGCGCATCGTCGCAGCGTTCGTCCTGACGAGTCCGAGGTTCCGGGCTTGCCGCAGGACGTGAACGTCCAGCGGAACGATGAGGGTCGACTTGTCGAACCAGTCGCTCCACAGCCCGTAGTCGACCGGGGAGCCGTCGCGGACCATCCAGCGGAGGAACAGGCAGAGCCGCTTGCAGGCCGAGGAGCAGTCCTTGGGGACGATGG
>CADBEF010000310.1 GCA_902793555.1 uncultured bacterium
CACGCCGCCGCACCGACGAGCGCCGCGAGACCGCCGCGCGGGCGCCCCGACCGCACGGGCCCGGGATTTTCGGCTCCGCCTCCCTTGCCCGAAGGGCTCCATCCGCATCCGCGAAAAAGTGGGGAATGTCCAGTCCGTCATCCGCCTTGACATTGGAGGGCGGCTTTGATATAAACCGGATTATCCAACACGCGCACAGCGCCCGCCGTGCGCCCATCAGGACCATCAAGACCATCTGGATCCTCAGGATCATCAAGACCATCGAGACCATCCCGACCATGAGACGCTCCGCCTTCCTTCCTCTGCTCGCCGCGGTCGCGGCGGCGTCCACGCCCGCCTGGGCCGATTCCGCCGCGCCCGCCGCCGCGCCCTACGGCCGGCACTTCGTGACCAACGCGCTCGTCGTCGACCTGGCCGGCGCGCCCGTGAAGGACCAGCGGCAGTCGTCGACCGCGCCCGACCTCGGCTACGCGGGCGCGCTCACGGAGGGCTACGGCGACTGCGCGTGGTTCTACGACCCCGCGCACGCGGACGCGACGTGGAAGCTCTTCCGGGAGGCCGGCGCGCACGTCCTCAAGCAGTGGGACTCGGTGATGACATGGCAGAAGGGACTCCACGAGTCCAAGGCCGGAAACCCGAATCCGAAGTGGTGCTTCGACTTCTGGAAGAAGCACGGCGTGAAGGTCCTCCTCACGCTCGAGCACCACAAGGTCTTCGAGGACGCGGCGTGCACGAAGAAGACGGGCGACCTCGAGACGGTCAAGCGGACGATCCTCGACTACGTGCGCTGGATCGTCGACAACGGCTACCAGGACGTGGTGGGCGGCTTCGAGCTCGGAAACGAGCCCTACTGGGGCAGCGACCCCGAGGGCTACGCGGCGCGCTGGGTGGCGATCGTCCCCGAAATCAAGAGGATCTTCCCCGAGGCGAAGATCGGCATGCCGCTCGCCGAATACCGCGCGGGCGACCCCGACATCGCCGCGGTCCGCGCCCGCGCGACGGGGCTGGATTGGGTGCAGGGAGGCGGGGAGTTCTCGTTCTCGAAGCTCAACCAGTGGTCCGGGCGCTTCATCGTCGCGATGAAGCCGGTGCTGGACGACATCACGCACGTGATCTACCACTTCTACGGCGCCGACCGGGCCTACGGGTGCAGCCAGTCCGGATACAACCGCATCCACAACTTCGCCAAGGTCTTCCCGGAGATCGCCGACAAGCGCGTCTGGATCACCGAATGGCGCGAACGGGCCGACGAGGACCTGCGCTGCCACCAGCGTTTCTTCTCGACCCTTTGGAAGGGCCACTACATGCTGGGCGTGCTCATGCAGCCGGAGATCGACGGCATCTCGCTGCACAACCTCGCGACGCTCTCGGGCGGGCTCTACGTGACGACCGACAAGGGGACGTGGTGCGTCCAGCGCGATGCGAACGACCGCGAGTATCCCTATGTCGGCGCCTCGAAGGACCCCGTCATGGAGGTCGGCGCGGCGGGGCCCGTGTTCCGGCTGTTCACGGAAGCGCTGATGGAGCATCCAATCGTCGTCGAGCACGTCGTGCCCGGCGGGCAGCCCGGCGAAATCGTCCACGGCAAGGGAACGCACGGGCAGTGGCACGGAATCTGGGGCGGGACGCTCTTCTACGAATCCGGCCTGCGCGCGCAGAAGGCGGCCGACGCCGGGACGCCGCCGGACCAGTGGCCGGAGATCCAGTCGCTGTGGGAGTGCGTCGTCGCCCTGAGCGCGAAGCGCGACTCCGCGGCGCTTCTCCTGGTCAACTCGCATCCCTACGAGGACGAGATCCCGGTGACGCTCGTGAACGGGACGTCGTTCGCGGGCGAGGCGGTGATCCGCTCGGCGTCCGTCGAGAAGGCGCACCTCTTCGAATGCCAGGTTCCGGGCACGCCGCACCTCTGGACCGAATCGGTCACGAAGGAGAACGTCGCGGGGAAGACGTCCTTCACCGTCCGGCTCCCGCCGTACAGCATCCAGACGGTTGTCGTGGGAGTGAAGAAGTAAGGTGAGAGGTAAGAGGTTGAAAAGGTTGAAGGGTTGAAGAGGTTGAAAGGGTAAAACACGAAATGAAACGAGAGAAGAGCATTCTGATCGCCGCCGCGCTCGTGTGCGCGGCGACTACGGCCGCCGCGCGGCCGGACTTCGCCATCGAGGTCGACATGGCCGCCGATCCCATCAAGGACGTCCGCACCTCGACCTGCGGGCCCGAGGTGGGCTATGCCGGCTGCACCTTCCCGACGCGCGCGGCGGACACCTCCCGCGCGATGCGCGAGGCGGGCGCGTGGTTCCAGCGCATGTGGGACGCGGGCGAGTG
The DNA here is from genome assembly GCA_902793555.1 of uncultured bacterium. Lineage (GTDB taxonomy): Bacteria > Verrucomicrobiota > Kiritimatiellia > RFP12 > UBA3636 > UBA3636. The sequence goes on from CADBEF010000310.1 coordinate 2,323, forward strand.
GTTCGCGCGCCGGCTCCCCGCCGAGGAGTTCCGCGCGAAGTGGGGCATCGACGACGAGACCTGGGCCAAGAAATACCGCCGCTACGACCGCTCCGACCCCGACGCCGCGTTCGCGTTCTGGAAGGCGAACGGCTTCAAGGTGCTCTTCACGCTCGAGGCCTGGCGCGGCGAGCGGTCGAAGCGCGAGATCGCCGAGCTGGTCGACTACATCGCCGACAACCACTACGAGGACGTCGTCGCCGGCTTCGAGCTCGGCAACGAGACCTACTACTCGAAGGACTACGCCTCGCTCGCGCCGGTCTGGCAGGAGATCATCCCGGAGATACGCAAGCGCATGCCGAAGGTGAACCTCGGCATCAACCTCGCCGAGCTCTTCGAGCTCAATCCCGACATCGCGCAGGTGCGGAGTCGCATGCTCGCGGCGGGCGAGATCCAGCGCGACACCTACTTCGCGGCGGCCGACTTCAACCGCTACACGGCGCAGTTCGTGACCGCGATGTCGAACTCGCTCGACCAGATCACGCACGTCATCTACCACGCCTACGGCGCGGAGACGCCCTACAGTTGCTCCTACCACGGCTTCCAGCGCTTCCGCAACTTCCTCAAGGCCTTCCCCGAGCTCCAGGGCAAGCGGATGTGGCTCAGCGAGGTACGCCCGCGCTCCGACGAGGACAACTACTGCCAGCGCATCTTCCGCGAGGCGCTCGTGATGGCGCACTACTCGCTCATGGCGATCTGCCAGCCGGAGATGGACGGCTTCAACCACCACCAGATCTACGCCATTTCCGGCGGCATCTACCAGTCCGACGGGAAGAGCTGGCGCATCCAGTGGCGCGACGCGGGGCCCGAATACACGGACTGGCGCGCGCCGATGGGCGAGCCGCGGCTCGAGGTCGGCGCGTGCGGCGTCATGTACCGCATCCTCGCCGAGGCGATCAAGGACCATCCGCTCGTCCTGCGCCACGGCACGTCGAAGGAGGCGGACACCGAGGACGCGTTCTTCACGTCGGCCCGCGTCATGGACCAGGTCTACGCCCGCCGCCGCGCGCTCAAGGAGGGCAGGACCGGGCGGAAGGTCCCGGCGGTCGAGGGCGAGGTCGAATGGGTCGCGCTCGCCGACGCCCGCCGCGAGGAGCTGTGCCTCCTGATGGTGAACACCAGGTCCGAGCCGGCGAAGGTGACGCTCACGGCGCGCGGCAAGGACCGGGGCGAGGTCCGGGCCAAGGAGTTCGCCGCGCCCACCTACCGCACGCTGAGCTGCCCGGAGAAGTTTCTCGACTGCCGCGCCGTGCCCGGCGACGGCCATCCCTGGACGCAACTGAGCTGGGAGGACACCCAGTCCGGCTTCGCCGTGATTCCGATGTCGCCCAACGAGGGCCTGAAGCCCGCCGCCTCGACCCTGACGGTCGAAATCGCCCCGCACACCGTCCAGTCCGTGACCGTCCGCCTCCGCAACGCGCCCGCCAACCCGTAATCCCGTCCGCAAGCCCGACGTCGAGATCCCCGTCGTCGAGCTCTTTCTCAAGGAATCCTGATGTGCTAGAATCCGCGCCATGAGGACAACGGCTGAGAACGGCTCCCCGCGCCGGCGGGCGACGGTGCGCGACATCGCGCGCGCGGCGGGCGTGTCGCCCGGCGCGGCGAGCGTCGCGCTCAACGGCGGAACGAGCCGCATCGGCGTCTCGGCGGCCACGCGCAAGCGCGTCCGCGAGGCCGCGGCGCGCCTCGGCTACCGCCTCAACGCCGCCGCGCGCGCCACGAGCACCGGCCGCTACGGCGCGGCCGGCATGGTCTTCGGGAGCAACCCCGTCGACAGCTACGTGGGGGCCGGCCGCCTCGACGCGCTGCTGCGCGCCTTCGGCGCCGCGGGGATGAACCTGAGCCTCTCCTGCCTGGACGACGCGTTCCTCACGGACGAAAACGCCGTCGCGGGCGCGCTCCTCTCGCGCCTCTACGCCGACGGCCTCCTCGTCGCCTACAACTCCCGCGTCCCCCGCGCGTTCCCGCGGCTGCTCGAGAAGCTCCGCGTGCCGGCGGTGTGGATCAACACGAAGCGCCCCGCGTGCGCCGTCTACCCCGACGACCGCGCGGGCACCGAGGCGCTGACGCGGCGCTTCCTCGCGGAGGGGCGGACCGACCTGGTCTTCGCGGCCGATCCCGGGCGCTCGCACTACAGCTTCGCCGACCGCCGCGCGGGCTTCGAGGCGGCGGCGCGGGCGGCCGGGATCCGGCCGCAGGTCGTCGTCGCGCGCCTCGACCGCCGCACGGGCGTCGCCTCGGCCGAGCCCTACCGCGCGCTCTTCGCCGACCCGCGGCGCAGGCCCGCCGTCCTCGTCTACGCGACCGGGCCGATCCTGGACGCGGTCCTCGCCGCCGCGCGGGCCGCGGGCCGGCGCCACGGGCGCGACTGGTTCCTCGCGACCTTCGCCGAGAAGCCGCTCGACGTGGACGGCGCGCCCGCCGCCGTCGCGCAGGTGGACGAACGCGCCTTCGCCGCCGCGGTCCTGGACGTCTTCAGCCGCGTGACGGCCGACCCCGCCACGCCGGTCCCGTCCGTCGCCATTCCCTACGACGTCCGGCCGTAGCGACTCACGGTCAAACATCAGACGCCGGGGCAGAGCACGACCCTTCCACAATCGGCTCCACATGCCGGATGGCGCGATCCGACGTCGAAGCTCCCGACGTTCGTCGCGACGGGATTCGCGCACTGCGTTGCATTTTTAGCCGATGAATCCGCCATCGGTCAAGCGGCGTTGCGACGCGGTCGGCGATTTGGTACCATTGCGCGCCATGAAGGACACGACATCCGGAACGCTCCGCGTGAAGATTCTCCCCGGCGAGAAGTGGTGGGGGCTGTGCAACGCCTTCGGGCGCGAGATGCCGTTCACAGAGGCGACGGCGTTCGAATGCGACCTGCGGCTCGAGAACTACGCGCACCAGTCGCTCTCGCTGCTCTGCTCGGACCGCGGCCGGGCGATCTGGTGCCCGGAGCCGGTCGGCGCGAGGATCGCCGGCGGCGAAATCGCGCTGGAGGCGGACGCGGGCGGGATCTCGCTCGTGGAGAACGCCGGGCGCACGCTCGCGGAGGCGTTCCGTTTCGCCTCGCGGACGTGGTTCCCGCCGACCGGCGGGGAACCGGAGTTGCTCTACTTCGCCGCGCCGCAGCTCAACACGTGGATCGAGCTCACCTACCGCCAGAACGAAAAGGACATCCTCGCCTACGCGCGGTCGATGGTCGGGCACGGCGTGCCGCCCGGGATCTTCATGATCGACGACACCTGGCAGCACGCCTACGGCGAGTGGGACTTCGACCGGCGCCGCTTCTCCGACCCGAAGGGGATGATGGACGCCCTCCATGCGATGGGATACAAGGTCCTCCTGTGGATGTGCCCGTTCGTCTCCATGGACTCGCCCGGCTACCGCCGGATCGCGTTCGGCACGAACCCGGACGACGTGCGGGGCTACCCGGCGAAGGGCGGCTTCCTCGTCTCGTCCCGGACGCCCGGCTGGGGCGGCGTCCCGCCGCCGGCGGCCGTCGAATGGTGGAACGGCAAGAGCGCGCTGCTCGACTTCACGCACCCCAACGCCGTGGCGTGGTTCACGGAGCAGCTCGACCGGCTCGCGGGCGACTACGGCGCGGACGGCTTCAAGTTCGACGGCGGCGGCGTCCACTTCTACGCCGGCTGCGTCGGGACGGAGGGCTCGTCCCCGAAGACGTTCGCCCACGATCCGTCCGCCTCGCCGGCCGCGCAGAGCGCGCTCTATGGCGCGTTTGCACTGAAGTACAAGGGCAGCGAATACCGCAACGGCTTCGGCTTCGCGGGAAAGCCCGTGATCATGCGCCTGCACGACAAGCCGCACACGTGGGACGCCCTCCGCCGCCTGATCCCCGACATGCTCGCCGCGGGGCTGGTCGGCTGCCCGTTCATCTGCCCCGACATGATCGGCGGCGGCGAATGGACCGCGTTCCTCCCCGGCGCGCCGTTCGAGCCCGAGCTCTTCCTCCGCTCC
>CADBEF010000311.1 GCA_902793555.1 uncultured bacterium
CGCCGCCGCGGACGGCGCGGCCTTCCCGCGCCTGCTCGCCGACGCGCCGGAGCTGCGGACCGACTGGGAGGCGTTCCTGCGCTCGGAGGCGTGCCGTCCCGAGTGGATCGAGCTTTACGGCCCCTACGAACGCTTCCTGGACTGGCGCGCCGTGCAGGGGCGCGCGCCCGCCGAGGTCGCCGCCACGCCGCCGCAGGGCGCACTCGCGGCGCGCGCCGACTGGGAGGACTGCATGGCGGCGAAGGGCGCGCTGCGGCGGGAGTTCACGACGCGCAACTACAAGCAGGTGCTGCAGTTCGTCGCCGCGCACGGCAACGGCCTGCGCAACACCGCGGTGTACTGCGGGCTCGCGGTCCTCGTCGCGCTGCTGGTGAACCCGCTGGCCGCCTACGCGCTGAGCCGCTTCAAGCTGCCCGGGACCTACCAGATCCTGCTCTTCTGCATGGCGACGATGGCCTTCCCGGGCGAGGTCTCGATGATCCCGTCGTTCCTGCTCCTGAAGCGCTTCCCGTTGCTGCCGCTCGGCGCGGCGGTCGCCGCGATGGTCGTCGCGTGGATCCTCGCCTCGCGCTTCCCGCGCGACCCGCGCCGGCGCCTGCCGCCCGGCTTCCGCGGGCTCTTCGCGCTCCTCGCGGCGTGCGCCGCGGGCGGGCTCTCCGCCTGGGCGCTCGGGCCGTCGCGCGCGACGACGAGCCTGCTCAACACCTTCGCCGCGCTCGTGCTGCCGGGCGCCGCGAACGGCTACTTCATCTTCCTGCTGAAGGGCTTCTTCGACTCGCTCCCGCGCGAGCTCTTCGAGGCGGCGGAGCTGGACGGCGCGGGCGAGTGGACGAAGTTCTGGCACCTCGCGATGAACCTCTCCAAGCCGATCCTGGCGGTCATCGCGCTGGGCGCGTTCACGGGCGCCTACGGCGCGTTCATGATGGCGCTCGTCATCATCCCGGACGAATCGATGTGGACGCTCATGGTGTGGATCTCGCAGCTGCAGGCGGGCGCGCACGGCGCCGTCGTCTACGCCTCGCTCGTCATCGCCGCCGTCCCGACCTTCCTCGTCTTCGCCCTCTGCCAGAACGTCATCATCCGCGGCATCGTGGTGCCGACCGAAAAATGAACACATCCCGCACGCATACATGGAACGCGAAGGACGCGAGTCCGGACGCGAATGCGTCTGCCTCCGATCCTCGCCGGTCCTGGCGCTTCGCGCAGCGGACCGGCTCGGCCGGCAGAACGCATTCGCGCCTGGGGTCTTTTGCTCTTGAAAGCCCGGCCCGGAGGCGGTGTGCCGGCCCCGCGCGGCGCAGCCGCGCGGGGGTCGCAGGCACCCGCATCCGGGCCAAGGATAGCGACCTTCGCGTTCAAAACCCTCTCTCCATCCACCCCTAGACACGCATCCCAAATGGCATCGGTTTCCCTCCGCAATGTTCGCAAAGTGTACCCCGGCGGCGCCGTCGGCGTCGGCGGCGTCGACCTCGAGATCCGGGACGGCGAGTTCGTCGTCCTCGTCGGCCCGTCGGGCTGCGGCAAGTCCACCACGCTCCGGATGGTCGCGGGGCTCGAGGAAATCACCTCGGGCGAGATTTCGATCGGCGGGCGCGTCGTGAACGACGTCCTGCCGAAAGACCGCGACATCGCGATGGTCTTCCAGAACTACGCGCTCTACCCGCACATGACGGTGCGCGAGAACCTCGCCTTCGGCCTGAAGCTCCGCAAGGTCCCGAAGGACGAGATCGAGCGCCGCATCGCGGAGGCGGCCGCCATCCTGGGCATCGAGCCCTACCTGGACCGCCGCCCGAAGGCGCTCTCCGGCGGCCAGCGCCAGCGCGTCGCCGTCGGCCGCGCGATCGTGCGCAACCCCGCGGTGTTCCTCTTCGACGAGCCGCTCTCCAACCTCGACGCGAAGATGCGCACGCAGATGCGCGTCGAAATCAAGCGCCTGCACGCGAAGCTGGGCGCGACGATGATCTACGTCACGCACGACCAGATCGAAGCGATGACGATGGGCGACCGCATCGTCGTGATGGAGGGCGGCCTGATCCGCCAGGCGGGCGCGCCGCTGGAGGTCTACGAGCACCCGGCGAACCGCTTCGTGGCGGGGTTCATCGGCACGCCGCCGATGAACTTCTTCGAGGGCCGCGTCGAGCTCGCCCCGGGCGGCGCGCCGGCCTTCCGGTTCGGCGCGGCGGTCCTGCCGCTTCCGGACGCGTGGCGCGACCGCGTCGCGCCGCTCGCGGGCGGCC
>CADBEF010000312.1 GCA_902793555.1 uncultured bacterium
GGTCTCGGTCAGCTTCCTCGCCGCGCCCAAGGGCTCGCGGCTCGTCGCCACCGCCCGCTGGCGCAAGGACGGCCGCAGCTCCTGCGTCGTCAATGTCGATGTCGCCGACGACACCGGCCGCGACATTGCCCAGTTCGTCGGGACCGGCTTCAAGTTGTAGAATCCCCCTCCGCGCCTTCGCCGCGCCCTCCCTCGGCCGCCTCTACGTCCAGTCGCCCGACGACTTCCGCCTCTTCTTCACCGACTATGCGGCGCTGTAGGGCGGTCGCCTGTCAGCGATCCCGGGCGCCCAGCAGATCCGCAAATGGGACGATGGCGTCGAAGTATCCGTCGGCGCCGACGACGGGGGAAAGTTCACCTTCGTAGACAAGTGCCGTTCGTGCCGACACGCCGTTCCTGCGCCCGATCGCCCGCACCTGCGAGTCGACCTGCTCGATCGCTTCCCGGCCGATCTGCGCCTTGCGCTTGATTTCGACGAAATAGAGCGAGCGCCTGCTTTGCAGCAGCAGATCGACCTGGCAGCCCGGCCGGTCTCGCGAGGGCTTGCGCGAATACGGCGCGGCGGAGGTGATCAGCGTGCCTTCGAGATGCAGGTGCGGGAGCAGTTCCCGGTAGTTGTTCACGACGAGGTTCTCGAACGCAAGCCCGAGAATCGTTTCCCAGCCCGGCATGGCGGACATGGAGACGAATTCGAACGAACCGTCGTCGATCACCGCCGCGACCGGTTCGACGTATTTCAGGTAGAACCGGGCATAGTTGTCCTTGAGGCGGAATTTCGCCAGGCGGCACGCCTCGCCGGTTTCCGGGTTGCGGCCGTCGTCCCTCCGGACGAGGCCCGCCTCGGCGAGGCATTCCAGGACGGAGGAAATGCTGCCGCTGCGGGGCATCGAAAGCGCGGCGGCAATGTCCGAGACGGTCTTTGCGCCGTCCACGAGCGTCCGCAGGACGCGACCGGAGAGAGCCGGCAGCCTGGTGATCACGTCATCGAACATGTCGTCGAAGTCGTCGCGCAGGATTCCGTGAGGACGAAAGGCGAGGCGGGCGATGTTCCCGTTCGCGTCGAGCGACGGGTCGATTTCCTCAAGATAGCGGGGAACGCCGCCCGTGACGGACAGCACGTCGAGCATATCCCTCGCCGCGACCCGTCCGGCGGCCTTGCCCCAGAATTTGGCGCACTCGCGCAGCGGCAGTTCCTCGACGATGATGTCCAGCGAACGCCGCCCCACGAAGGCGCCGTTGTCCACGATGTTGTCCCGGATCCAGCTCGACACGCTTCCGCACAGGACCAGGATCAGCCGCGGATGCTTCTTCCAGTGGTTGTCCCAGACGATCTTGATCGTTTCGGCGAAATCCTCGTCGTAGTGGCCTAGCCACGAGATCTCGTCCAGCAGGATGACGGTCCGTTCGTGGTCCGAGATCTTGTCGTTCAGCCGTATGAACGCGTTCAGCCAGTTGGCGGCCGGCGTGGGGTCCGATCCAGTCTGCGCAGAAAGCTGCTCGGCAAAGGATTTGAGCTGCGTCGCGTCGGTGAACCCTTTCCGCGGCTTTTCCCCCTCGATCTTGATGAAACGGCACTTTGCCCTTTCGGCGAACGTTTCAATCAGGGTACTCTTGCCGATTCGCCGACGTCCGCGGCACGTGACCAGTGATGCCGTCTGCTTTTTCAGCAGAGCCATCAGGTCTTCCATCTGCTTTTCACGTCCGAAGAACATCGTGGATCCTTTCCGTTGGTGAACGGAGGCCAAGTCTATCATACTTCCGGACATTTTGCACGAAAAATCGTATTTCCGAAATTCGTGCAATGATTCTGTTTGAATATTCTTTGCACCAAATCAGGAAATATCGTATTTCGTGCAATGGATTTCAGTTTTCAATCGGCTCGCGCGCGAGGGCAAGCGCCGTTGCGGGGCGGGCGTGGCGCGCGTCTGACTTCGCGGAAGACGGTCCGGCCGCCAATCACATCCCCGCGACCGTCTCCGCCGCGCGGCGAGGCGGAGGGACGTCGGCTTCGCCCTCGTCGCGTTCTCCGCGGGCGTGGACTCGACCTTCCTCCTGCACGTGGCGCACGAGGAGCTCGGCGATCGCGTCGTGGCGGTCACCGCGCGCTCCCGTTCGTTCCCGAAGCGCGAGCTTGACGAAGCCGCCGACTTCTGCCGCGCCGAAGGCGTGCGCCACGTCGTGATCGACTCGGAGGAGCTGGACGTGCCGGGCTTTGCGGAAAACCCGCCG
>CADBEF010000313.1 GCA_902793555.1 uncultured bacterium
GCTGCCCGCGCCGTCGCTCGCGCCGGGCTCGGCGGCGCGCGTCGCGCTGCTGCGCCTCGCGCCGTGGACGGTGCGGGCGGAGGATCTTGCGTCGAAGTCGCGCAACACGCCGATGCTCGGGCGCACCTTCCCGCTGCGCCCCGCCGCGCTGCTCGCCCCGGAGCCGGAAGGAGGCGCGCGATGAGCGGGGCGCGGCGGTGGATCGGCGGCGCAATCGGCTGGGCCCTCACGGGCGGGCCGATCGGGGCGCTCGTCGGCTACGCGATCGGGCGACACTTCGACAAGAAGGCCGAGGAGGAGGAGGCGCGCCGCGCGATGTACGGCGGGACGGCGCACGGCGCCGCGTCGTCCGGCGGGGCCCACGCGGGCGGCGCCGACGGCGGAACGGACTTCCTCGTCTCGCTGCTCGTGCTCGTGGCGGCGACGATGAAGGCGGACGGGCGCGTGGTGAAGTCGGAGCTGGAGGAGGTCAAGCGCTTTCTCCTGGCGCACTTCGCGGCGGCCGAGGCGCAGAAGGCGCTTTCGCTGCTCAAGGAGCTGCTCGAAAAGGACATCGCGCTCGGCCCGGTGTGCGAGCAGATCCGCTGGAACATGCCGCACGCGGGGCGGTTGGAGCTCGTCAGCCTGCTCGTACGGATCTCGGTGGCGGACGGCGAGTTCGCCGGCTCGGAGCGCAACCTCACGTTCCGCATCGCACGGATGCTCGGCGTGTCGGCCGCGGACTACGTCTCGATCTGCGCGGCCGCGGCGCAGGCCTTCCGCGAGCGCGCAGGGGAGACCGGCGGCGCTGGAGCGGGCGGCTCGTCGCGGCGCTCGCGCGCCGGTTCGCCGCACGCGTCGTCCGACCCGGACTGGGCCTACAAGGTGCTCGAGGTCGACCGTTCGGCGACGGACGAGGAAATCAAGAAGGCCTACCGCAAGATGGCGATGAAGTACCATCCGGACCGCGTCGCGACGCTGGGCGAGGACGTGAAACGGAGCGCGACGGAGAAGTTCCAGGCCGTTGCCGCCGCCTACGACGCGATCAAGGCCGAACGAGGAATTTCCTGAACCGCCCGTTCCTCCCGTCGAATGCGCTTGCGGCGGAAGCGGAAAAGGGGTAGAGTCTTCTCCCATGCAAACGCATGCTCCCTCCGAACTCCGCATTCTCACCTTCAATCTCCGCACGGGGACGTGCGAACGCGGCACCCCCGACGCCTGGAAGGAACGCCGCGGCGACTGCATCGCGCTCATGGCCGGCGGCGGCTACGACTTCATCGGCGCGCAGGAGGTTCAGTGGCGCCCCGAGGAGCCCGACTGCGACCAGGCCGGCGACCTCGCGCGCGGCCTCGCCCCCGCCTACGGCATGCTCGGCCGCTCGCGCGAGGCGAAGCCGGACGTCGGCGAGGGCGCGCCGGTCTTCTACCGCCGCGACCGCTGGGAACCCGACGCGGACGCGCAGGGCACGCTCTGGCTCTCCGAGACGCCGGAGGTCCCGGACTCCAAGTCGTGGGATTCGCAGTGCACGCGGGCGATGACGTGGGCCCGTTTCCACGAACTGGCCGGCGGCGCGCGCACGGGCCGCACGGTCCTCTTCGCCAACACGCACTTCGACCACATCTACGAGCACACGATGCTGATGCAGGCGGCGGTCGCGGACCGCCTCCTCGCGGAGCGCGCGAAGCCCGGCGAACCGGTCTTCCTCACGGGAGACTTCAACGCCTACGAGCGCTCGTGGCCGATCCTGCACCTCGTGGGCGAGCCGGTCCCGTATCTGGCCGCCCTCCCCGCGGCGCCGCTGCCGCTGCGCGACGCCTGGCGCGAGGTCCATCCCGGCGAGCGCGACGCGCGCACCTACCACGCCTGGCAGGGCTGGACGAACGACAACCGCATCGACTACGTCCTCTACGCGGGCGGCGGCGTCCGCCCCGTCGCGTCCGAGATCGACCGAACGTTGCGCCCCAACGGGCGCTTCCCCTCCGACCACTATCCCGTCTGCGCGACGTTCGAACTGGCATGACCTTTCCCGAAGCCCAACGCCTTCTCGCCGACGCCGGCCAGCCGCACGTCCTCGCGTTCTGGGACCGGCTCGACGGATCCGCCCGATCGCGCCTGCTCGACCAGGTCGCCTCGATCGACTGGGCCGCCGTCGCCGAGCTGCGCGGCGTCCTCGGCCGCGCGGCCGGCCCGGACGGCGCCGCGGCCCCCGCGCCGATGGAGCCCGCGCCG
>CADBEF010000314.1 GCA_902793555.1 uncultured bacterium
ACGGGGAAGCGCTCGGTGTCCACGCATTTGACGAAAGGGGGGACGGCTCACCAACGCCCCCTCCCGCGCTCGGTGTCTTTTTTACTTGACGAAAGGCGGGGGTGCGGTAGAATCTTTCCCATGAACGCACCCCTCAATCCCCGGTTCCCCTTCTTCCTCCACGGCGGCGACTACAACCCCGACCAGTGGCGCCACGTGCCCGGCGTCCTCGACGAGGACTTCCGCCTCTTCCCGCTCGCCGGCGTGAACTCGGTCTCCGTCGGCATCTTCTCCTGGACCGCGCTCGAGCCCGAGGAGGGCCGCTACGAGTTCGGCTGGCTCGACGACGTGATGGACCGCTGCGCCATCGCCACGCCCTCCGGCGCCCGCCCCGCGTGGATGGCGCAGAAGTATCCGGAGGTCCTCCGCATGAACTGGCCGGAGTCGGTCGCGCCGCAGCGCAACCTCTGGAGCGGCCGCCACAACCACTGCCCCACGTCGCCCGTCTACCGCGAGAAGGTCCGCCAGATCGACGGCGCGCTCGCCGAGCGCTACGGCAGGCACCCCGCGCTCGCGTTCTGGCACCTCTCCAACGAATACTCCGGCGAGTGCCGCTGCCCGCGCTGCATGGCCGCGTTCCGCGACTGGCTCCGCAAGAAGTACGGCTCGCTCGACGAGCTCAACCACGCCTGGTGGACCGGCTTCTGGGCGCACGGCTACACGGACTGGGACCAGATCGAGCGCATCGACCCGTGCCTCGACGGCCTCGTCCTCGACTGGAAGCGCTTCGTCTCCGACATCACCGCCGACTTCGTCCGCTGGGAGGCCGAGTCCATCCGCCCGCACTCGCCGGACGCGCCGATCACGACGAACCTCATGGCCTTCTACGACGGCCTCGACTACGCGCGCATCGCCCGCGAGATCGACCTCGTCTCGTGGGACGCCTACCCGCAGTACCACGAGCGCCCCGGCGAGACCGAGACGCTCGCCGCGCAGTGCGGCTTCGCGCACGACTACATGCGCTCGCTCAAGCCCGGCAGGCCGTTCCTCATGATGGAGTCGTGCCCCGGCCCCACCAACTGGTTCCACCACAACCGCCTCCTGCGCCCCGGCCAGCACCGCATGAAGTCGCTCCAGGCCGTCGCCCACGGCTCCGACTCCGTGCAGTACTTCCAGATCCGCAAGGGGCGCGGCGGCGCCGAGAAGTTCCACGGCGCCGTCATCGACCACGAGGGCACCGAGAGGACGCGCATGTTCCGGGAGGTCGCCCAGGTCGGCCGCGACCTCGAGGCGCTGAGGCCCGTCCTCGGCTCGCTCGTCCCGTCCCGGGTCGCGTTCCTCTTCGACCGCGAGAGCGACTGGGCTCAGAAGGCGTCCGCCGGCCCGTGCGACGCCGTGAAGCAGCACTACTTCGACACCGCCATCCGCCACTACCGCCCCTACTGGAAGCGCGGCATCCCGGTGGACGTCCTGAACGGCGACGCGTCCCTCGACGGCTACGACCTCGTGATCGCTCCGAATCTCTTCATGCTCCGCGACGGCTTCGCGGAGCGCGTCGAGCGCTTCGTCGAGAAGGGCGGCACCTTCGTCGCCACGTGGCTCACGGGCGTCGTCGGCCCCACCAATCTCTGCTTCCGCGGCGGCTTCCCCGGACCGCTGCGCAAGGTGCTCGGCGTCTGGGCCGAGGAGACGGACTACCTCTACGACGACGAGTGCAACTCGATCGAGAGCGCCGCCGGCAACGCGCTCGGACTGCAAGGATCCTTCGGGACGGGCACCGTCTGCGAGGTCGTCCACCCCGAAGGCGCGGCCGTCGCCGCGACCTACGGGCGCGACTTCTACGCCGGCTCCCCCGCGCTCACCGTGAACCGCTTCGGCAAGGGCGAGGCGTGGTATCTGGCGACCTGGGGCGACGACGCGTTCCTCGATGCCTTCCACGCCGCGCTCGCCGCCCGCCGCGGCCTGAGGCGACCGTTCGAGGCGGACCTGCCGGAGGGCGTCTGCGCGAACGTGCGCGAGAACGACGCGGGCGAGCGCTTCGTCTTCGTGACGAACTTCGCGAGCGAGCCCCGCGCCGTCGACCTCGGCCCCGCTCCGCGCAAGAGCCTGCTCGACGGCGGCGCGACCGTCTCCGGCACGGTGGAGCTGCCGCCCTTCGGCGTACTCGCCCTCGCCGGCGCCGGCCGCGCCGGGTAGCCCATCATACGGGCGGAACCGGTCTCCGCCAAGATCTGGCGGGGAGGGCGGAAAAGTGTAGAATGCGTGCCATGAGAATCCTCACCTACAACATCCGCGCGGGGCGCGGGATGGACCTCTCCCCGGCGCTCGAGCGCCAGGCCGCGGCGATCCGCGCGCTCGCGCCCGACGTCGCCGCCCTGCAGGAGGTCGACCGCGCGACGCGCCGCTCCGGCGGCGTCGACCAGGCCGCC
>CADBEF010000315.1 GCA_902793555.1 uncultured bacterium
GACTGGGGCGCTTCCGGCAGTTTCTTCTCCACGCTCCGCGACGCGCTCGAAGGGCACATCGCCGGTTCAAGCGAATGGCCGTAGCTTCCACAACGCCGGAGCGCGCGGGCGGCATCGCCGCCCGCGCGCTCCGAACCACCCTCAACCCAACAAACACGCACATGAAAACCAAAGCAGACATCGGACTCGTCGGTCTCGCCGTGATGGGCGAGAACCTCGTGATGAACATGGAGTCGAAGGGCTTCACCGTGGCGGTCTACAACCGCACCGTGGAGAAGGTCGACGCGTTCGTGAACGGCCGCGGCGCCGGGAAGAACTTCATCCCCGCGCACTCGCTCGAGGAGCTCGCCGCGAACCTGGAGCGCCCGCGCAAGGTGTTCCTGATGGTCAAGGCCGGCGCGGCCGTGGACGACATGATCGGGAAGCTCCTCGGCATCCTCGAGCCGGGCGACGTCATCATCGACGGCGGCAACTCGCACTTCCCCGACACGATCCGCCGCACGAAGCTCGTGGAGGAGAAGGGCCTGCTCTACGTCGGCACGGGCGTCTCCGGCGGCGAGGAGGGCGCGCTCAAGGGCCCGAGCATGATGCCCGGCGGCTCGCCCGCCGCGTGGCCGATCGTGAAGCCGATCTTCCAGGCGATCTGCGCCAAGGTCGAGGACGGCTCCCCCTGCTGCGACTGGGTCGGCGAGAACGGCGCGGGCCACTTCGTGAAGATGGTCCACAACGGCATCGAATACGGCGACATGCAGCTCATCTGCGAAAGCTACCAGCTCATGCGCGACCTGCTCGGGATGTCGGCGGACGAGATGCACAAGGTCTTCGCCGCGTGGAACAGGACCGAGCTCGATTCGTATCTCATCGAGATCACGCGCGACATCCTCGCGCACAAGGACGCCGACGGCTCGCCGCTCGTCGAGAAGATCCTCGACACGGCCGGCCAGAAGGGCACCGGCAAGTGGACCGGCATCGCCGCGCTCGACGAGGGCGTGCCGCTCACGCTCATCGGCGAGGCGGTCTTCGCGCGCTGCCTCTCCGCGATGAAGGCGGACCGCGTCGCCGCCGCGAAGGAATACGGGCGCACGATCCCCGCGTTCGAGGGCGACAAGAAGGCCTTCGTCGAAGCGATCCGCCAGGCGCTCTTCGCGAGCAAGATCGTCTCCTACGCGCAGGGCTACACGCTCATGCGCACCGCCGCGAAGACCTACGGCTGGAACCTCAACTACGGCGGCATCGCGCTGATGTGGCGCGGCGGGTGCATCATCCGCAGCGTCTTCCTCGGCAAGATCAAGGAGGCCTACGACAAGGACCCGGCGCTCCCGAACCTGCTTCTCGACCCCTACTTCAAGAAGACGGTCGAGGGGCTCGTCCCGGCGTGGCGCAAGGTCGTGGCGCAGGCGGCGCTCGCGGGCGTCCCGGCGCCGGCGATGTCCTCGGCCCTCGCCTACTTCGACGGCTACACCTCCGAGCGTCTCCCCGCGAACCTCCTGCAGGCGCAGCGCGACTACTTCGGCGCGCACACCTACGAGCGGCTCGACGCCCCGCGCGGCCAGTTCTTCCACACGGACTGGACGGGACTCGGCGGGAAGACCTCGGCGAGCACGTACAATGCCTGACATCCGGCTGATCGCGCTGGATTTGGACGGCACGCTTCTCGATTCGGAGAAGCGGCTGTCGGAGCGCAACCGCGCCGCGCTCGAGAGGGCTGCGGCGAAGGGGCTGCACATCGTGCCGACGACCGGCCGGTTTTTCGGGATGATGCCCGAGGCGATCCGGACGCTGCCGTTCGTCCGCTACGCGATCACGGTGAACGGCGCGCAGGTCTACGACCGGGAGACCGATTCCGCGCTCGCCCGCGCCGAGATTCCGGTCGCGACCGCGATCGCGGCGATGGAGGTGCTCGACGGCTTCGACTGCATCTACGACTGCTACCAGGAGAGCTGGGGCTGGATGACCGAGGCGATGCAGCGCAAGGCCGAGCGCTACGCGCCCGACGCGCACTACCTCAAGATGATCCGCGAGTTCCGCCGTCCGGTGCCCGAGCTCAAGGCGCACCTCGCCGCGAAGGGCTCCGACGTGCAGAAGGTGATGCTCTTCGCGCGCGACGCGGCGGACCTGCCCGCGATCCGCGCGGCGCTCGCCGCGCGCTTCCCGGAGCTCGTCCTCACGCAGTCGACGCGCCTCACGCAGTCGACGCGGAACAACATCGAGATCAACCACGCGCTCGCGCACAAGGGCGAGGCGATGCGCCGGCTCGCGGAGGCGCTCGGCTTCGGCCTTCCGGCGTGCATGGCCTTCGGCGACGGCCTCAACGACCTCACGATGGTGCGCGACGCCGGCCTCGGCGTCGCGATGGCCAACGCCGCGCCGGAGGTCCTCGCCGCCGCGAAGCACGTGACGCTCTCCAACGACGAGGACGGCGTCGCCGCCGCGATCGAAAAGTTCGTCCTCGGCTGACGGTCCCGTGGAGGGGTGTACACCCCGCCACGTCGCTGCACACTCCCCGCCGCGGGGCGTTGCCCCGGGGCGAGGAGTGTGCTAGACTCCATCGCATGCAAGACATCCATCTCACGGCCGCCTCGGAGGAGGGGCTTTCGAAGGAC
>CADBEF010000316.1 GCA_902793555.1 uncultured bacterium
CAGGTTCAGTTGAGGGTGAATTCGACGTCGACGGCGTCCACGTTCTCACCGAGCACATAGTCAGCGCCGATGATCTCCTTGACACGCTCGGCGCGGTCGGGGACATTTCTGGGGTTGGATGCGACTTCTTCCGCCTTCGTGCCGTCGAAAGTGTCCAAATCGAGGCCTTCCTCGAACTTTTTCATTCTGCCGATGCCGATCAAGAAGCCGTAGTGGGTCTTGACCACGCTGCCGGGGCCGAGGAGATAGGACGAGCTGCCCATCCGGACATTGGCGCCCGTGCGTTCCGTTTCGATATTCATGCGGAGGTACGTTCCCCTCGGGCACTCGATCTTCACGCGGCGCTTTTCGCCGCCGCCGGCGATCGCGAGGGCGGGCTTGCCGCCCGCGGGGTCGAGCGCGAGGCCGACGCCGTCGGAAATCGCCTTCATCGCCTTGTCGCCGAGGAGGCCCGCGATGAGGGCGACCTTGCGCCGGACCGTCGGATCGAGCGCCGCGAAGGCCGCGTCCTCGCGGCCGGCGACCAGGCGCGCGAGCTGGTCGAGCGCCTCGTCCGGATCGGAGGAGAGTTTGCCGCCGTTCTCGAACTCGACCTCGAGCCTGCCGTCCGCGATCGCTTGGGCGAAGCCCGTGTCCTTGAGCTCCCCCTTCGCAACCTTCTTTGCGTCGGAGAGCGCGGCCAGGGAGTGCAGCGGACGGACGACGCTCGTGAAGCGCGTGCGCATGATGGCGCGTGGACCGGCGGGAAACTCCTCTAGGTGGGCCGAGAGGAGTTCGCGCACGGGGGCGGCCGCGGGGCCATTGCCGTGCACGGCCATCTTGGCGAGGTAGTTCCTGCGAGATTCCCGAGCGTAGTCCTCTGCGTCCTTCCGGAATTCGTGGAAGATCCGGCGGGCGTCGATGTCTTCGGCGTCCACCTGATTCGCCTTGTTGGCTTGAATGGGACTGCGAGGCAGCGCGAGCATCGCGTCCACCGTCGCCTTGAACGAATTGATGAAGGTGCTCGCGGTCCCCGCCACCTTGGAGGTCATTTGCAAGAGGTCCAACGGCAAGTCCCCCGCCTCGGGAACGCCGTCCGCGTCCATCGAGAGGTCGAAGTAGGTCTGCTGGAGGCCTGCGGCCAGCGGCGTCTCCAGCGCCGCGTCGATGTTGCGGAGAATCTCGGGCGGGAAGCGCTCCAGCAGGAACGCGCCGATGAGCTGGCGTCCCTGGGCCAGGTCGTCCTGTCCGTCCCAGATCATGTCCGCCCCCACTTCGTGGGTGATGCGGTCGATCGCCCTGTAGTACTGGTACACGGCCGCGTGAATGTCCCGGCTCCCGCTTCCGGGGCCGAGCTTGTCGACAACAGGCCCCAGATCGATCGTGCGCGCGAGTTCGGCGATCTTGGCGATTGTTCCAGCCGGCATCGGCTTGCTCGGCAGCGCGCCCAGTCCGGCGAGCGCGGCGCGGAGCGCGGCCTTGCTCGCCGGCGCGGCCTTGCGCAGCTCCTCGAAGTTTTTCTTGATGCCCTCGACGTACCCGCGGACGGCCACCGGAGAGCGGGCCTGGCCGCCGTCGCCGATGAGGATGCGCCGGAGGTACTTGAAGACCCGGTCGAGCGCGTCCGCGTCCTTGCCGCACGCCATGAGCGCGACGTGCACGAGGGCGGAATACTGCCTTTCGTCGCTGGTGTTCGGGCGCTCGCCCGCCGCCTCGATCCACTTTTCGAGGCGGACGTCGACGGCGGGCCGGAGGTCGGCCTCGGTCCTCTCGTTGCGGACGCCGTTCTCGTCGTAGAACGTGGCGAACACATGATCGAGGTAGACCTTGTCGAAGCACGGCATGCCGAGGCGGGCGGAGGTGGCGACGTGGACGAGGTCGTTCGAGGCGCCGTCGAGCAGGGCCTTGAGCTGCGTCTCGAAGGCGGCCTCGTCGAGGACGCGGCGGTCGCCGCCGGCATCCCTCATCGGCGGATGGTCGACGAGCGGCTTCGCCGCGCGCTCGAGGTAGCGGACGGCGTCCGCCGGCCAGTCCTCGCGCCGGAGGCAGGCGCGGACCGAATTCTTCACGAGCGCCGTGATGCTCTTCCCGGCGATCGCCTTGGCCGAGGCCGAGGCGATCTTGTCCGCGTTGTTCGCGATCTGGGCAAGCGAGCGTCCCGAGGCCGAGAAGCTCCAGTTGTGGTCGTCCTCGTAGTTCGAGATGTCGGCCGAGAGTGAGGCGTTGTCCGTCTCGCCCGAGGCCGCGAGAAGCGAGACCTTTACCGCGTCGATGAGCTTCTGAACCTTCTTTCCACCGTCGCCGACGCCGAAGAAGCACTTGAATTTCTGCCACAGCCCGGCCTCCTTGATCTGGCCGGTGGAGTTGGCGAGGTAGTAGGTCTTGTTCGCGTCGAGCGAACGGATGGTGTCAAGAGTGATGTTGGACATGGTGGTC
>CADBEF010000317.1 GCA_902793555.1 uncultured bacterium
CGGTGTGGGCCGGACTCGCGGCCTTGCAGTGGCGGGTTGCTTCGCACCCCGCCACGCAGCGGCCGTTCGCTCGCGGCTTCGCCGCTCGGAAAGGCCTGCAAACATTGAATTCCGACCGTAGTTGATTTTCGTTTGCCGGACGGCTGAGCCGCGAGATACGGACGATACGGGGCGGCGAGGGCGCGGCACGCGCCTCGACCGCCCCGTGAATCCGCGAACCGGAGGGGATTCACGCGCGGATGGGATCGCGAGCGGGAGGAGGTGCAGGCGGCCTACACGCCGCCGCACCGACGAGCGCCGCGAGACCGCCGCGCGGGCGCCCCGACCGCCCTTGCCCGAAGGGCTCAAATCGCCGCGGTCGCATGCCCCCCCATTTCCTGACCCATTACCGGCTCCGCGCCGCGCGGCGGACGCCCCGCGCTACCGCGTGGATTCCCGGGCGACGACCGTCGGCCGCTGCAGGAGCGAGTCGGGGGCGCCGCCCGCGATCGCCTCGTCGAGCTGGCGCACGCCCGCGGCGGCGCGCTCTTTCTCACGGGTGGACACGGACGAAATCGGGACCGCCGCGAAAGTGCAGTAGGGCGAGTCGTCCACGCCGAGGACCTTCACCCGCCCCGGCACGCGGACGCCCGCCGCGACCAGCGCGTTGAGCACCAAGGCCGCGCCGCGGTCCGATTCGCAGAAGACGGCGTCGATCTCGCGGCGGCGCGCGGCGGCGACGATCCGCTCGAGCACGTCCTGACCAGGCGCGTAGGTGCGGCGGATGGCGACGACGCGCTCCTCCGGAACCGGCGCGCCGGCGGCCTCCATCGCGGCGCGGAAGCCCGCGAGGCGGCGCTCGCCGATCCTCGCGGAGAAGCCCGGCGACGTGAGGGCGAGCGGCCGGCGGCAGTCGCGCGCGAGCAGGTGCCTGGCGGCGACTTCGCCAACCGCCTCCTGCGAGACGCCGGCGTTCGGGATCGCCGGCGCGACGGGATCGCCGAAAACGGTCGCGACGGGCAGGCCGCGGCCGGCGACCTCGAGGAGCGCGGGCGCGATGTCGAAGTAGGGCATGCCGCCGACGAGGACGCCGTCCACGCGGGCGCGGAACGCCAGCGGCAGGCACTCCCGGCGGAACTCGTCCTCGTCGTGGAAGAACTGGAGCCCCATGCGGCGGCCGGTGCGCGAGAGCTCGCGCGCGGCGCCGTCGAGGAAGCGCTCCACCAGCGCGCTGCCCTCCGTGCCGTGGCGGGAGAGGAACACCGCCACCGCGTCCTGCCGCCCGGAGTGCAGCGAGCGCGCGGCGGCGTTCGGGACGAACCCTCGCGCCTGGGCGATCGTCCGGATGCGGGAGGCCAGCTCGGGCCGCACGGTGCTCGTGCCCATGCGGCCGCTGAGGACCTTGGACACGAGCGAGCGGGAGACGCCGGCTTCGGCGGCGATATCGAGGATGCGGACGGAGGTCATCGTGGTCGGGATGGTTGGGATGGTCGATTCAGACCTACGGCAACAGGACCAATGATCCGAACGCGCTCGGGCTCCACGAGGGCGCGAGACCGCGGCCCCAGGCGGCGGCGCCGCGGGCGGCGCCGCTGTCGGCGTCGAGGAGGCGCAGCGAGAGGCCGAGGCGCACGCCGGGCTGCGGGCGCACGCCGCCCGCCTCGGTCCACGGGATGCGAAGCTCGTAGCAGGTGTCCTTGCCGGCGCGCTTCACGGCGATCTCGTAGGTCGAGGAGTCCTTGGCGAGTTGGCCGCTCGCGAGGCCGGCGGCGTGCGCGGCGGGGCGGAAGACGGTGTGCTTGCCGGAGCCGCTGCCCGGGCTCGCGGCGGAGACGTGCCACTCGATGGCGCGGGCGTCGGTGCCCGGGATGCGGTTGGCCGGGTGCAGCCCGATCTGCAGCGCGTCGCCGTCGAGCGTCTTCTCGCCGGTCTGCGCCGTGTGGACGTCGTCGCGCACGTGCACGGCGAGGTAGAGCGAGTCGGCGTCCCACGCGAGCTGCGCGACGCCGGAGAGGTTCTCGGGCGTCCACCGGTAGCCGCCCTCGGAGGCGATCTGGTTGCCGCCCAGGAGCGGCAGCGGGTCGGCGAAGTCCCAATCGGAGAGGTCGCCGTCGATCGTCTTGGGCTTGGCGGTCTTGTAGGCCTCGGCGGCCCAGTCGGAGCCGTCGCGGACGGTGAGGCGGACGTGGTCGTAGAGCGCGGTGCCGTTCTTGCCCCTGGCGACGGGCTGCACCTGGACGTCCTTGTTGTCCGGATCGGTCGAGAAGGCCTTCACCATGATCTGCCAGGCGCCGGCGGAGTCCTTCGGGGCGCAGAAGACGTCCGGGATGTAGAGGTTGTTCCAGGCGCCGTCCTTGCGGACGAGCGAGAGGTTCGAGCCCGCGTACATGTCCTCGGTGCG
>CADBEF010000318.1 GCA_902793555.1 uncultured bacterium
TTCAGGGCGGCGAGCCCTGCCGGGCGGGCTCCGTCCGGCCCGGCCGCGCCGCGCAGCTCCGCTGCGGCGCCGAGCGCGCCGGCGTACCAGGCGTTGAGCGCGGTCTGCCCGAGCGCGCGGGGCGGGTGGTGCAGCGAGAAGCCCTCCACGACGAGCCAGTCGAGGAACATCCAGTCGGGCGGGTCCTCGAGGATGCCGGACGGGCCGATGTAGCCGGCGAAGCGCCGCAGCAGCCGGTCGAGCGCGGGCAGGCAGTCGCGGACGAGCGCCCGGTCGCCCGTGAGCCGCCAGACATCGCGCAGCCACAGCGCCCAGATCAGCCCGTAGCTCGTGTGGAAGAGGCGGCCGTCCGCCGCCTCGAGCATGCGCGCGACGCCGCGCAGGTCGTGGGCGGCCAGGCGCAGGTCGCCGAAGCAGGCCTGCTCCATCAGCGACTCGACGTGGTAGTCGCCGGCGCACGCGAGCATTTCCTGGTGCCGCGGGCTGTCGAGGTGGAGGTTCTGGCGGCAGGCGCGGAGCGTGTCGCGCGCGATGTTCCAGACCCGGGTGAGTCCCGGATCGGAGCAGCGGAACGAACCCGCCGTGGCGGGGTCTTCCGGCAGGTGCGTCTCGACCAGGTCCGCTTGCAGGCGCACTGGCCGCGCGCCAGCGCGGAGCGAGAGCGCGAGACCGCCGACCGAGAAGAGCGGCGAAAGGGCCTCGCCGCCGCCGTCGCCGAAGCGCGCGCGGAAGCGGGCGTGCGGCTTGGAGGGGTCGGTCTCGAACGGCGCGGCCTCGGCTTCGCACGGTCCGTCCGCGCGGAGGCGGACGTAGCCCGCGCGGACGCTCGGCCAGTCCGCGGTCGTCCGCGCCGCGCCGCCGGCGGGGGCGTCGAGCGGGGCGGTCTCCGCGAGGCGTTCCGCCCGGACGGGGATCGCCGCGACCCGGGCGTGCCATATGTCCTCGATTGCGACGGGTCGTTCCCACGGCCCGGGCGGGAGCGTGCCGTCGAACTCCTCCGGACCCCGCCACGCGGGAAGGACGCGGACGCGCCACGTTTCGTCGGCGGCGAAGCGGAAGGCCGAACCATCTGCGCGCGACGCCTCGCCCTCGAGGAGGAATCCGCCGCGTCCGGCGGACGTTTCGCAGAGGCGGGCCTCGCCGAGGCGGACCGTCGCGGACAGGACCGCGGTGCCGCCGGGCGGAGCTGAAGCGACGATTTCATCGGCGTACCAGCACGCGAGGCGGGGCAGAGGCAGCCAGTCGCCGGGCGAGGGCGCCGGTCCGGCCGCGAGCGGGACGCCGTCCAGCGAGAGCCGGTAGCTCGTGTCCGCGGAGACCGTCAGGCGCAGCGGTCCGGCCAAATCCGCTGGCAGCGCGACCTCGCCGCGGAACTCGACGACCGCGAACCCGGCCTGTCCGTCGGGCTTCCCGCCTCCGGCGATCCGCCTCGCCTCGCAACGCTGTAGCTCGGGATGCAGCTCCGCGTCGAGCCACAGCCACCGCCCCGTCACCGCCCGTTCTCCCGCTTCCTTTTCCGCCACCGCCCGTTCACCCGCTGCCTTTTCCGCCACCGCCCGTTCTCCCGCTTCCTTTTCCGCCGTTGTCCGGGCCGTCGTCCTGGTCGTTCTTGCCTTTTCAACCCCGTTTTCCTTCAATCGCACCGTGCGTGAATTTGTCGTTTCCATGTTCATCCTCCGGTTTTTCTCCCCGCATTCTTCGTCCTACGCGAGCCGTCGCATCCGGTCCCGCGGTTCGGCCCACGATCGTTTCAGCTTCTCCGCGAACGCCTTGACCGTGGCCGCCTCCGGTTCCTTCAACCGCTCCCGCGCCCGCCGCCGCGCCGCCGGCAGCGCCGCCCGCTGCTTCGGCGGCAATTTCTTCTCCGTTTCCGGCTCCTCTTCGAGCAAGAGCGCCGCGGGGCACGGGTCGGCCAAGTCATGTGCGTCCCGGAACTCCGCCGCCAGCCGCCGGTAGCCCATCAGCGCCGCGTAGTGCTTCATCAGCGCCGGGCAGTTGTCGGAGATCCATCCGCGGAGCCCCGCCCGGCGGCCGACGATCTCGCCGTTGTCGTCCCGTACCAGCGAACTGTCCACCGACGCCTCCGCGTCCAGCAACATCGA
>CADBEF010000319.1 GCA_902793555.1 uncultured bacterium
GCCGGGCGTCGCCGGCGCGAGGAGCGCCGCCAGGGCGCGTCGCGTCGCGTCGACGTCCTCGGAGGGATCGTCCGGGACGCGGCACGCGCCGGGGGTTCCCGCGAGCGCCGCGCAGACCATCGCGCGGTGCAGGAGGCTCTTCGAGGGCGGGACGGCGACTTCGCCGGCGAGCGCGCCGGGGCCGAGCCGGAGGGTCGCGGTCATCGCGCGGCGAGCGCGGCGAGGCGCTTGTAGGAGGACGTCTTGATCCGGACGGGACCGTCGGAGGTCTCCCATTCGCAGACGGTGCGTTCGTTCACGCCGAGGCGTTTGGCCAGCTCGGCCTGCGTGAGGCCGCGGGCCGTCCGGACGACGCGGACGAAGTTCGGCTCGACGAGCGCGAGCCCGCGGATGAACGCGGGCGCGGCGGATGCGGCCGCCGGCGCTTCGGGGTGCGGTTCGGGCGGAGGGGCGAGGAGGTTCTCCAGGTCGGCGGGCGCGAGCCCGACGAGCGACGCGAGCTCCTCGTCCGGCATCGAGCCGCGGAGCTTCAGCGCGATCGAGCGCGCCATGGAGCGCCGCCCTTCGGCGAACCCTTCCATCCAGGGGTCCGCCGGCCGCCCGGCGCCGGCGGGCGCGTCGTCGAACAGGCTTTCGTTGTCGGGAGTCGTTTCGTTCATGGCTCCGATTCTACCAGAATGCGCGCGAAAAGGGAATCCGGCTAGCGCAACACGCGCAGCTCGGGGACGAGCTCCACGCCCGAGGCGGCCAGGACGCGCGAGCGGACGAGGTCGACGAGCGCGAGGACGTCCGACGCGGTCGCGTCCGGGTCCGCGGCGATGACGTTCGCGTGGCGGTCGCTCACGTGCGCGCCGCCGACGCGCAGGCCCTTGCAGCCCGCGTCGTCCGCGAGCTTGCCCGCCGGCGGCGCGGGTGGCGGCGGGTTTCGGAACACGCTCCCGCACGTGCGCAGCCCGCGGAAGTCGAAACGCTTCGCGGCCAGCTCCGCCATGCGCGCGGCGACCGCCTCCGGCGTGGCGGGGTCCAGCCGAAGGCGCACCGCCAGGGCGATCCGCCCGGCGAGGCCCGGGCACGTGCGGTAGGCCGCGCAAAGCGCCTCGCGCGGCAAAACCGCGATCTCGCCGTCCGCGTCCATCGCGACCACCGTCGTGACGCGGTCGCAGAACGACCCGAAGCGCGTCCCCGCGTTCATCGCGAGCCAGCCGCCGACCGTCCCGGGGATGCCGGCGAGCGCCTCCAGCCCCGACCAGCCGCGCTTGCGGCATTCGGCCAGCAGCGCCGCGCCGGGCATCGCGGCGTCGGCGTCGACGAGGACGGCACCGCCGTCTTCCCGGAAATCGACGGGCGGCTTCGCCGTCCGTTCCAGCGGACGCAGGCGGACGACGGTCCGCGCGCAGCCCGTCGCGGCGACGAGCGTGTTCGTTCCGGCGCCGACGACCGCGGGCGTTTCGCCCGCCGCGCGGGCGGCCCGCAGGATGTCGCGCAGTTCGTCCCACGAATCGACTTCGACGAGCCGCGCCACGGGCGCCGCCGTGCCGTAGCCGGAGAGGCGCGGCTCCGGCGGCGGCGCGTCCGCCGGCCGCATCGCCGCGATGCGGGGCGCGAGCGATTCGACGTCCCCTGCGCCGACCACGAGCACGAGGTCGCCCTCGCGCAGGTTGAAGCGGAACCAGTCCGCCGCTTCGTCGAGCGAGCGCGCGTAGACCGGGACGGGCACGCCGGCAGCGGCGCGGAACGCCGCGTAGAGGTCGGCCGTCGAGCCGCCGGCGAGCGGCGGTTCGGACGCGGCGTAGACGGGGCACAGGACGAGCGCGTCCAGCCCCGCGAACGCCGGCGGGAAGTCCGCGAGGAACGTCTTCGTGCGCGTGTAGCGGTGCGGCTGGAAGACGCCGACGAGCCGCTTGTGCGGCACGCCGCGCGCGGTCTCGACGAGCGCACGGATTTCGCTCGGATGGTGCGAGTAATCGGAAACGACCTCGAAGCCCGCCGGCGCGCCGACGCGCTCGAAGCGGCGCGCGGGCAGCGAGGCGGCGGCTTCGAGCGCGCGTGCGGCGGCATCCGGCGCGAAGCCGAGCGA
>CADBEF010000320.1 GCA_902793555.1 uncultured bacterium
CGGAGAACACCGGATAGCGGTCGGGGACGGCACCGCGACGCTCTCCGGGCCCGACGGCGAGGAGACGCTCCGCCTCGAGCAGCGCGCCGCCGGCGCTTCCGCTTCCGCGGCGAAGCCGGCCGCCCCCGCGGCGTCCGCGCCCGCGCTCGCGCCGAAGACGCGCGAAGAGGCCGCCGCCCGCTTCGGCGGCCGCGAGACGTTCCCCGGCCGCTGGACCTACGACCGCGCCAAGGTTCTCGACTACTACAACGAGCTCATGTCCGAGCCGACGCTCGGCCGTGCGCTCGGCGTGTTCGATTCGATGGAGCCGGTCTGGGTCGAGGACCTCGACGGCGAGCGCCGCATCGACGGCTACCGCCTCCAGGTCCAGGCCGAGCCGGAACTGTTCCTCGCGGCCGGCCTGCAGGAGGGCGACGTCGTCAAGAGCGTCAACTCCATGCTCATGACCAACCGCCGCCGCGCCGAGGACATGATCGCCTCGTTCGCCACCGGCCAGGGCACGATGTTCGTGCTCGAAATCGAGCGCGACGGCAAGACCTTCAAGCAACTCTACGAATTCGAGGACAACCCCGCCGACGCGTCCGCGCCCTGAGTTTCCGCGGCGACGCGCCCGGCCAGCCCGATGAAAGTTCCAACGACCTCAGCGACGCTTCTCCGCGACCTCGGCGCCGACGCCCGGTCGCCGCGCTGGGCGGAGTTCGTCGCCCGCTACCGCCCGATGATGGAATCGTTCCTCGCCGCCCGTTTCCCCGGTCTCGCCGCCGATGCGGACGACCTCGTGCAGGAGACGCTCGTCGCGCTCCTGCGCG
Source organism: uncultured bacterium (assembly GCA_902793555.1). Lineage (GTDB taxonomy): Bacteria > Verrucomicrobiota > Kiritimatiellia > RFP12 > UBA3636 > UBA3636. Next base: position 810 of record CADBEF010000320.1, read on the forward strand.
CGCTTCCGGACTACCGCTACGTCCCGGGCGAGCAGAGCTGCTTCCACAACTACCTCACCGGCATCCTCCGCAACAAGACCGCAGCGCTCCTGCGCCGCCGCGAGGCCGAGGCCGCCCGCGACGCGCGGGCGGCCGCCGAACCCGCCGCGCCGCCGGCGCGCGCAGACGAGGAGGCCTCCGCGCGCGACGAGGCCGCGTGGCGCGACGCCGTGCTCCAGCTCGCCCTGCGCCAGATACTCGCCGACGAGTCGGTCCAGGAGCGGACCAAACAGGTCTTCGTCCGCGTCGCCGTGGAAGGCGAAGACCCCGCCGCCGTCGCGGAGGCCTTCGGCATCGAACGAAACGCCGTCGACCAGATGAAGAGCCGCATGACGCGCCGCCTCCGGGACCTCGTCGCCGCGCTCGACGCCGCCCCCGGCGCGTAAGACGCTCCCTCCTCCGCGCCAGTATCGTGGTGACGTTTCCCCATGAGCATCACGCCCTCCCAGATCGACGACTGGCTGCGCCAATGCGGACGCGGCTGCCTCGAGGCGCGCGTCCTTCCGGACGGCGCGGCGCTCGGCCCGTTCCGCGTCCTCGGCCTGCTCGGACGCGGCGCGAGCGCGGAGGTCTACCGCGCGCGCCGCGAGGCGGACGGCGCCGTGGTCGCCCTCAAGGTGTGCCGCCGCGACGACGACGCTTCGCGCGAACGGCTCCGCCGCGAGGCGGCCCTGCTCGCGGAGCATCCGCACCCGGCCCTCCCGCGCCTCGTCGACGCCGGCGAGACGGACGGCCATCCGTGGATCGCGCTCGAGGAACTCTTCCCCGGCGACCTGCCGCACGCGCCGCGCGACGTCGCGAGCTTCCTGCTTGCCCTCTGCGAAGGGCTCGCGCACCTGCATTGCCTCGGTTTCGTCCACCGCGACGTCAAGCCCTCCAACATCCTCCGCCGCGCCGACGGCGCCCCCGTCCTGATCGACCTCGGACTCGTCAAGCGGGCCGAAGGGACGGCGCGGGACGCGGACGCGGCCCCGCCCGTCCCCTCGGCGAACCTGTCCATCGTCGACGGCCATGCCGTCGGCCACGGAACGCCCGGCTACGCCGCCCCCGAGCAGTTCTCGGGCGGCGACCTCACCCCCGCCGCGGACGTCTACGCGCTCGGCATGCTCGCGCTGCGCTGCTTCGGCGGGCGGCCGCCGCGCCTCTGGCGACCACTCCTGCGCCGCGCCACCTCCCCGCTTCCCGCCGACCGCCAGCC
>CADBEF010000321.1 GCA_902793555.1 uncultured bacterium
CGCGCCGGGCGCGCGGCGCCGCGCCGGCGCGCCGATCCGGCGGCTTTGCAAGCGTTCCATCAATCCCGCGCCCTCGCCCGCGGTCCTCGCGGCGGCGTTCGAGGCCGCGCGCGGCCGCGGCCGCGTGGAGGAAAAGCTCCGATGCGGTTCGCTGCTGCTGGACCTGGAGGCATCGGTCGACAGTTCGCTCGTGCGGACCGAGACCGGCGAGATCGTCGGGCGCAAGCCCGGCTTGCGCGGGTGGATCGGCGACAACCTTCCGAACCTGCTCAAGCACTACGCCTCGCTGATGCAGTACCGGCGGCTGGCGCAGGCGTTCCGGGAAGCACACGGGCTACGCGACCCGCATCCGGCGTCGATCCTGCTGGACGACGACGCCCCGAAGGTCTTCCCCCGGCCGGTCCGAGCCCGGTTCGAAGCCGCGCGGAGGGACGCCAAGGCCCTGCTCGCAGCGGGAGCGGGGCGGACGATGAAGGACCTGCGCGCGGCGCTGGCGCGGCGCGAATGGCGGCGGACGGGATAGCCGCAGAACGCGGTGGGGGAATCGCCGCAGGCGTGATCGGACTGCCGGACCGTTCGATCAACTACGGTCGGACAATTTCGGGTTGACGGAGACGGGGAGGCGATGGGCGAGAGGCGTTGCACGTGGGGGAGGGGGTGTGGTAGAATGCCGGGCCATGCCGCGATACCGGATCATCGTCGCCTACGACGGCACCGATTTCTTCGGCTGGCAGCGCCAGCCGGAGCAGCGCAGCGTGCAGCAGGACCTGGAGGAGGCGATCCGGCCGCTTTCGCCGGACGGCTCTTTCGTCGCGGTCTACGGCAGCGGGCGAACCGACGCGGGCGTCCACGCGCGCGGGCAGGTCGCGCATTTCGATTTGGCGCGCGAGATGGACCCCGTCGCGCTGCGCCGGGCGGTCAACACGCGGCTCGCGCCCGACGTGCGCGTGCTCGCCGCCGAGGTCGCCGCGCCGGACTTCGACGCGCGCCGCAGCGCCCATTCCAAGCAGTACCGCTACCGCGTCTGGAACGCCGAGGTCATGGACCCGTCGGAACGCCGCTTCCGCCACCATGTCTCGCGGGCGCTCGACCTGCCGGCCATGCGCCGCGCCGCGGCGCTGTTCGTCGGGGAGCACGACTTCGCCGCCTTCACCGCCAACCCCGACCGCCCGGTCGAGACGACCGTCCGCCACGTCTACGCCGTCGAGGTCGAGGGCGAGGGCCCGGCGGTCGAGATCCGCGTGACGGGCAACGGCTTCCTCTACAAGATGGTGCGTTCGATCGCGGGCTTCCTGCTCGCGGTCGGGACCGGCAAGGAGCGGCCGGAGGCGGTTCGCGAAGTGCTCGATTCGCGCGTCCGCACCGCGCGCGTCGAGAGCGCGCCGGCGTGCGGGCTCACGCTCTGGCAGGTCTACTACGGCGGGGACGGCGCGGCGCTCCGCGCGAGCGCCGGGAGCTTCCCGGACTACGCGCCGCTGCCGCGGCGGGGGAGGGGATGAAGATTTCCGTGAATATCCGTTCAGGGAAATCCGTCCAACGGACAGAACCCCCAACCAGGAGCCCGACCATGAACCGTACCGCCCGCCACCTCGTCTGCGCGCTCGCCCTCGCCGCCGCGCTTGTCCCCGCCGCCGCCAACGCGCGGCCGCCCCGCCATGGTCCGTGGGGCCGACCGGCCCCCGCGTATCACCATCACCACCACCACCATGGCGGTTCCGGCTGGTTCTGGGGCAGTCTCGGTCTGGCGGTCGGTTCCGCGATCATTTACGATGCGCTGACGGATCCCGCGCCCGTCGTGGTCCGGCAGCAGCCGGTCTACGTGCCGCAGCCCGTGCAGCCGGTTGTCGTTCAGCCACCGGTCTACTACACGGTCCCGATGGACACCGCCGCGCAGCGGGCGGGCGTCGTCGTGCAGACCGCCACGCCGGCGGCGACCACCACGGTGTCCGCGCCCGTCGCCGCGGCGCCCGCGGCGGTTTCCCCCGCGCCCGAGGCGGCGGACGCCGCCGAAAACGGCGGCGCGCAACCCGC
>CADBEF010000322.1 GCA_902793555.1 uncultured bacterium
CGGAGAGCGTCCCGCCGTCGTCGCCGGAACCGATTTCGTAGCGGCAGGGCGGCGCGTGGAGTTCCAGCCACGGGTTGGCGGGTTCGACGCGGCCGTCCGATTCGATCCGCAGGCTCGTGACGGTCCCCCCGTCCAGCATCACGACGTTCCAGCGCGCCGGCTCGTCGTCCCGCGGGCAGGGAATCCGAAGATCCGTCGGGACGCCATGCTGCGTTTCAAGGACGCGGGCGATCGCCCCGGCGACGTCCTGGGCCGGCCATCTCTTGATACGGTAATAGCCCCGTTCGGGCGGTTCGGACACGTTTTCGTCCGCGGTCACGCGGACGCACCGCTGCGCACCGGTCACGGTGTCCTGGAACCACAGAAGCCAGCCGCCGCCGTGCGCCCGGTTCCAAGACGTCAGCTGCCGGCACGCGAAACGGTCCGCTTTGTCGCCAAAGAACCCGCGGCCCAGCTCGAGCGCGCGGAGCGCGGTGGGTGAAGGAATCTCGGTCTGGTTAATGCGCCCGTCGATCCTCACCATCGCCCGCGCCGCGAGGATTGGCGCGAGGACGAGGAGGGCGAGAAGATGAACGGTGAGTCGTTTCATGGCGCCGGATTCTACCACGCGCCGGGCCGGAAAAGTATGCGAAAAGTGTGCAAAATGCGCGGGGGCGTTGAACCGGGGCGGCGCTTCTGCTAGACTGCGCGGCATGCAAGGCGACACCGGCAAAACGGATTCGGCCCCTGCGTTCGTGCTCTGCCCTCCGGGGTGCGCGGACGCGGTGCGGCGCGCGCTGCCGCCGGGCTGCGATGCGTTCGCGGAGCGGACGGGAGCGGCGGCGCCGGCCGGCGGTGCGGGCGAGGTCGAGATCGACGGACGTTCGGTCGACCTCACGACGCTCGAGCGAGCCGTGTTCGAGGTCCTTTCGCGGGCGCCGGGCCGCACCGTCTCGCGCGCGGCGCTGCTCCGAGAGATCCACGGCGACGCGGCGGGGAGCGTCCTGCCGCGCGTGGTCGACTCGACGGTCTCGCGGCTGCGGCGCAAGCTCGGGTCTGGGGCCGCGGCTACCGCTGGAACGCGGGCGACCGCCCCGCCGTGCGTCCGTTCCTCCAGGCCCTGCGGTGGAGCGCCGGCACGCTCGGCGTCATCCTCGTCGCCACGCTCCTCGTTCCGCGGCCCCGCCCCGAGGAGCCATCGCCTCCCGTAGCCGAACCGCCGCCGCCCGTAGCCGAACCGCCGCCGGTCGGGCCGACGATCGACGCCGCGGCCGAACCGCCGTCCGAGCCCCCGCCCCAACCTGCCGCCGCGCCGAAGCCCGCACCCGCGCCCGCAGCGGCGGCGCGGGCATCGAAGCGAGCGGCGGCGGCGCCCGTTCCAGCGACCGCCGGCAGCTCCTCGCCCCGCGCGACGCTCCCGCAGAAGGACGGCTTTGAAATCCACACGATGGCGGCGGAGGACAAGACGCTCTCGAACCTGGCCCGCTCGCGCGGAATCACCCTGGCCGAACTCCTCGCCGCCAACCCGCAGATCGCGGACCCCGACCTCGTCCGCGCCGGCCAGCCCGTCTACCTCCCGATCCCCTCGGCGCGCTCCGAACCGGCTCCCTGACCCGCCCGCCCGGGAGCGTCCTTTTCGAATCCAACCCCTCCTTTTTCGCTTGACTTGCTTTTGTTATTGAGTAAAATTGCGCGACAGATTGAGTAAAACAATCATCTTGCGCAAAATCAAGGAGTTCCGATGTACGAGAGACCGCTCGTCCGACAGATTGTGGCGCGGCTGAAGGAGCCGCGCCGGTTCGTCCAAGTCGTGATGGGGCCGCGGCAGGTCGGGAAGACCACGATGCTCAAGCAGGCCCTCGCGGCGGCGGGCGTTCCGTTCGCCTACCATAGCGCGGACGCCGTCGCGGGCCGCGGCCTGGAATGGATCGGGACCGCGTGGGAGTCGGCGCGGACGCAACTGCGCGCGGGCGGCCACGCGTCGTTCACGCTCGTGATCGACGAAATCCAGAAGATCCGCGGCTGGAGCGAGGCGGTCAAGAAGGAATGGGACGCGGACTCGTTCGCGGACGTTCCGCTCAAGGTCGTTCTCTGCGGCTCCTCGCGCGTGCTGCTCGAACGCGGGCTCGCCGACTCGATGGCGGGCCGCTTCGAGCAGATCCGCGTGCCGCACTGGACCTTCCCCGAAATGCGCGACGCCTTCGGGTGGACGCCCGAGCGGCACGTCTGGTTCGGCGCGTATCCGGGCGCGGCGGCCCTCGCGGACGACCCCGAGCGCTGGGCGCAGTACGTCGGCGGGTCGATCGTCGACGCGACAATCAACAAGGACGTCCTCGTCGACGCCCCGGTCTCCAAGCCCGCGCTCCTGCGCCAGACGCTCGAGCTCGGCGCCGCGTATTCCGGGCGCGAGCTCTCGCTCACCAAGATGATGGGCTCGCTGCAGGACTCCGGCAACACGACGACGCTCTCGGGCTATCTCGGGCTCCTCGACGCGAGCGGTCTCCTGGCCGGGCTCCGCAAATGCGCGAACGACGCCGCCCGCCGCCGCGCGAGCGTCCCGAAGATGCAGGTCCACAACAGCGCCCTGCGCAACTACGCCTCCGGCCGGACCCTCGCCGACATCGCGGCCGACCCGGAGGAGTGGGGGCGGTGCGTCGAATCCGCCGCGGGCGCCCATCTCCTTTCGCAGTCCTTCGCCAAGGGCTTCGAGGTCCTCTACTGGCGCGACGGCGGACTCGAGGTGGACTACGTCCTGCGCCGCGGCGAACGGCTCGCCGCGATCGAGGTGAAAACCAACGCCGAAGCTTCGACCGACGGCCTCGCGGAGTTCCGCCGCCGGTTCCGCCCCGCCGCCTCGCTGATCGTCGGCCCCGCGGGCATGCCCCTTGCCGAATTCCTTGCCCTCGATCCCGCCGAACTCCTCCGCTAGCCCGCCGCCACGCCCCGCCACGGGGCTTCCGTCCTCGCACGGTTACGGCCGGACATCCTCCTCGGGCTCCGCGGAGGATCCTTTCTTCAGGCGCGCCAGGAAATCCTTCGCCCACTGGTCGCCGCCTTCGGCCGCGCGGAGAAGCCACTTGCGCGCTTCTTCGGGGTTCTTCTCCACGCCGTATTCGCCCGTCCCGTAGAACTCCGCGAGCCAGCCCTGCGCCCGGGCGTCGCCCTTTTCGGCGCGGGCGGTCGCGTCCGCAAGGTCTCTGTATCCGTTCGACCACAGCGTGATCTGGCCCTTCGTTTCCGGCAGGAGCGCGAAGAGCTTCGCCGCGTCGGGCGGGGCGTCCGCCGACCAGCCGAGCCCGGCGAGCAGCGCGTCGACTTCGCCCGCGGGGATCGCGGGGTCGAGCGTCGCGCGCCAGGCGTCCGCGGCGGCGCGGAAGGCGGCGGCGGTTTCGCCGGAGGGATCGACGAGCGCCCGCCCCTGCGCGGCGAGCAGGCGCTGGAAGGGCGTCGCGCCGGACGCC
>CADBEF010000323.1 GCA_902793555.1 uncultured bacterium
CGTCCAGAAGCCGGACAACAAGCACGCGACGGCCTACTTCGCCATCCCGGAGCCGTTCCGCCTCCGGTTCGACACCGTTCCCGGCCTCGTCGCCGACCTCAAATAGCGCCCCTCTTGCAGGCCCTGCGGGCACGGCAGAGCCGCGCCCGCAGGGCCTGCTTGCGCCGGAATCCCGAAAAGCCGGGAGGCCGCCGCGCCGTGGCGAGATTCGCGTGACTTCAGCGATGGGGTCTGCTAGACTGGTCCGCGCCGAGGGGAACGATCGGCCGCCGATGGCGTGTAACCTTTCGGCGGACCGCGGGTAGACAGACCAAACGATCCCGAAAGGACAAACGAGCATGCCTCTGGACATCGACGCCATCCGCTCGCTCGACGCGAGCAAGACCTACTACCTCGCCAACTCCACCGGCCAGATCAAGGAGGCCGGCGCGTGGCAGAAGTTCAAGTGCTTCTTCGGCATCGGGGACGCACGCCAGAACAAGGCGTCCGGCGAGTCGGACAACGCCAAGCTCACGGCCGACATCAAGAGCTACGACGACGACCGCTACATCGACTTGTCGGCCTCGGGGCGTTCGCTTGCCGAGATCGCGAACCGCTTCGCCGCGGCCAACGCGGAAAAGCTCGCCTCGAAGGCGGCCAAGGCGATCTGCGCCAAGTACATCCAGTCGCTCCTGAAGGACTCGGTCATGCCGAGCCTTCCGCCGTCGCAACAGGGGAGCAGGCCCGACTTCATCGCCTACCTCGAGCGCGCCGCGAAGCCAATCGTGGACCATCCGCCGATGAAGGAGCTCGCGGACGGACGGCAGGTCCTCGACGAGGATGCGCTCGCCGCGAGGCTGGGAGATGCCCTCTACCGCGACGCCTCGACCGACCTCGTCCATATCGCCAAGTCGGAACGCCTCGGCTGCCCGCGTTTCGACATGAAATACCTCGACCATGTCTTCAAGACTCTCTACGACGGGAACGGCGTCCGCAACGACAAGACGATCGACGACCTCCAGCCCGCGCTCGACTTCCGCCTCGAAAGGGCGCGCCATGCCGGTCCGAGCGAGAAGACGCAGCCCGAAGTGTACCGGGAATACATGAACATCGTCAAGCCCCTGCTCGAGAAATACGCCGACGACCCGGACGTGCTCACCTATTTCCTTGACCACGTCCATCTGTACGTCTTCAGAAGCAACGGGAAGATGCGCCCGAAGGAAGAGGTCGAGGCGACGCTCGCCGGCATCCGCGCCAACTTCAACGAGCTTCGCGAGGCCGCGAACGGCTCCAAGAGCGTCATCCAGGTTGGAATGGCGATGCTGCGTGGATTCCACGGCAAGCCGATGCCGCCCGGCAAGATCTCGCAGATCGCCCAGCTCGCGAAGGCGGCCGACCTCAGTCTCGTCGAAAAACTCAACCCGTCGACCTCCGACGCCAACGACATCCACAAGGCCGCGAAGCAGATGTACACGGCGGTCCGGCACATCTTCCGCGAGACGGGCTTCGACAACGTGGCAGAAGGGGAAAACCGCATGCAGTACCGCGGCATCATCATCGCCTTCCTGCTGGGCCGCTTCCCGCCCAACGTGCTGTATTGCATCAACACGACGCTGGGATCGAATGGGGCGGCCGCCCTTGTGCGCGACTACAACAAGTTCTCGACGATGGAGTTCTACCCCGATGAGGACTGGCCGACCCCGCCTTGGGCCGGCGCGGAGAACCAGATCTCGAAACGGTCCCGGATTCTGGTCACCCTCCTCGATTCGTTCAAAAACGTGCTGGACCGGATGCTTGGAATCGACTTCCAGTACATCGATCCGGACAAGGTGAAGAACGACCGATACACCGCCAAGGACTACAGCGTCTTCTGCGACATCGTCATGGACGCGAAGGCTGACGCCCAATGACGCCACTAGCCACTAACCACTGACCACTAACCACTAGCCACTGACCACCATGTCCAACATCACTCTTGACACCATCCGTTCGCTCGACGCGAACAAGACCTACTACCTCGCCAACTCCACCGGCCAGANACAAGACCTACTACCTCGCCAACTCCACCGGCCAGATCAAGGAGGCCGGCGCGTGGCAGAAGTTCAAGTGCTTCTTCGGCGTCGGGGACGGACGCGACAAGGTGCAGAAGCTCGTGGACGGGGTGAAGGTCGCGCTGCTGAAGGCGTCGGGCGAGTCGGACAACGCCGCGCTCACGGCCGCGATCGAGGAGTACGAGGGCAACCACAACTGGTTGTTCTCGGCCTCGGGCGGTTCGCTCGCCGGCATCGCGAGCCGCTTCGCCGTCGCCAACGCGGACAAGATCGCCTCGGCCTCGGCCAAGGCGATCGCCGGGAAGAGCATCACGGCGCTCGTGAAGAATTCGGTCCGCGCCTGCCTCCGGCGCGAG
>CADBEF010000324.1 GCA_902793555.1 uncultured bacterium
CGCCGTCGCCCGCGACATGCTGGCGGCGAACGCCGCCCTGCGCGAAAAGCCGGGCGCGATCCTCTGCCAGGACCCGGAGACGAAGGCCTTCGCCGCGATCCGTTCGATCCCCCTCCAGGCCGCCGAGCCCGACGCCCTCCTCGAGGCCGTCGGCGACCTCGTGAAGACCGCCGCCGCCTGGCGGTGACGGTCGTCATCCATCATCCATCGCCAACAGGGCCCAGCCGCGCTTCCCGTCAACCTCGCCACCGTCAGCCGCTCCCTCCAGCAGCCGACTTCGTCGACATCAACGCCATCCAGCCCGGCGGCGGGCGTGCGATTTTGCGTGACGAGTCGGGCCGTTTTCGTGTAGAATCCTTCTCCGTCGCGCATGCCGCGGCCTCCCCCGCCCCGCGTTTCGTCCGAACGCCGGATCATTCTCCCGAAAATCAAACCATCCTCCGGATCATCGCCATGGACTTCAACGAGCTCATTTCCGACTTCGCCACGCGCCACGACGTGGAGGGGCTCGCCGCAGAGGACGGCGCCGCCGTCGGAACCGGTTCCTTCCTCCAGGTGTGACTTTCCCGGCCGTTTTCGCCCGGAGCGTCCGGCATCACGAAAAAGACACGAAATGACGACCCTCGAAGACTACGCCAAGTTCCTCGCCGAAGTCCGCGCACTGACCGGCATCGAGACCCTCCGTCCCGACGACGCCGGCCTCGTGAGCGTCCGCATCGACGACGCCTACAACGTGAACCTCCAGTTCGTCGAGGCGACGGGCAAGATCCTCTGCTTCGTCGAGGTGGCGCAGCTGCCGCCCGACACGCCGAAGGACGTCTACCGGACCCTCCTCGCCGGCGGCCTCTTCGGCAAGGAGACCGCCGGCGGCTACTTCGCCCTCGAACCCGACACGGAGACCGTGGTCTACAACTACTTCTTCGACGGCGACCGCGCCGCCGAGGACCCCGAGGAGTTCGTCTCCACGATCGAGAAGATCCTCCAGCTCTGCGACCTCTGGGCCGAGCGCATCAAGGGCCCCGGCGGCGACGGCGGCTCCTCTTCCGGCGACGAGCCCGCGGACATCCACGCCTTTCGCATCAACGCCTGATCCGCCCCATGCCCTGGTTGTTTTCAACGCAGAGGCGCGGAGAAGGCGTTGTAACCTTCCGCCCGCCTTGCGTGTAGTCTCTCCGAAAGGACCACAGCCATGCCCCCCGTTTCCCTCGACACCTTCCGCAACGTCGCCAACAACGCGGTTTTCACAAGCCGCGACATCGAAATCCACGGCAAGGGGGCGAACGCCACCGCCCGTCTCGGCGCCTATGTCTTCTCCGCCGGGAAGAAGGCCAACGACGCCACGATGGCCGCCTTCAAGGCCGCGCTGGAGAAGGAATACGGCGTCTTCGGCACGCACGCGTTCGATACGGTCCTCGGCGCGCGCAGCCAGTTGCACAAGTCCTTGCGCGCGTGCGACGTGAGGGCCACGCTCTCGAAGCTCGACACCGTGAAGCAGATGCGCTTCGCCGGCGAGCTGAACCGCCAGCTCGACACGAACCCCAAGTTCCGCATGCTCTCGCCCGAGCTGCGCCAGAAGATCCGCACCACGACAAGCGCACGGGCGAACGTGGCGAGGACATCACGCTCGACGGCCGCAAGAAGGTCGAGCAGGAGGCCGGGTCCCGCCAGCCCACCGGCCTGCGCAACCTCAAGAGAGTCTTCGACGACAAGGAAACGTCCGTCGAGGACCGGATCAAGAGGGGGGTGCTCGGCTCCGGCATGCGCGTGAACCGCTCGGACACGAACCCGGTGCTTCTCGACAAGCTCAAGACCAACGGCGTCGAGCCGGGCTTCATCTTCCGCAACGACTGGTCCAAGGACGACACGAACGGCTTCATGGCCGACATCAACTCCCCGGAGAGCCGGAAGGCGCTGGACGAGCTCAAGGCGAAGAATCCCGACCTGGCGGCCCGATGCGAGGGCAAGGGCCTGCGCGAGCAGATCATGCTCGCGGGCCGGGCGCATCCGGCCGGGATGGCCGCGGCGGCGGAGTTCGTGCTGGAGGAGGCGGTGCGGCTGGCGCTGCAGCCGGATCGCATGAAGAACCACCCGTTCGCCGACCTCGCGAAGGCGCTCCAGAACTACTTCGCGCCGCAGGACCTGCAGCGGCTCGACGGCGCCGTGTCCGACCCGAAGAACAAGGCGATCCTCCAGGAGGCGAAGACGGAGCTCTTCACCGAGATCCGCGACGCGGTGATGAACGTCCGACCCGGCGACGACTTCCACTCCTTCTCCCCCATCTTCAAGCACTTCTCCGACCGCGCGATCGTCAAGCTCGACTACAACGAGAGCGCCAAGTTCTCCAGCGGCGACACCGCGAGCGCCGGCACGTTCATGCGCCCGGAGCGCGTCGCGGTCGGCCGCAAGATGGGCCAGCTCTACCGCTTCACCTCCCGCCAGTCCGCCGACACGATCTCCGCCGGCGCGGTCACCGAGGCGCTCGCGAACGACCTCACGCGCATCGCGGGCGTCCCCTCGCAGGAGCTCGAGATCGTCCGCGGGCAGTATTCCGACGGACACCCCAAGATCATGCTCGCCGCGAAGTTCGCCGACGGCTACAAGGACCTCGAGGCCGGGATGCTCAAGGACGGCCGCGTCGTGAAGCCCAAGGGCGCGCCGAAGTCCCTCCAGATGGAGAGCCTCGGCAAGTACAAGGCGTTCTTCCTCGTCACGGCCGACCGCGACGGCATCGGCAAGCGCGGTCAGAACAAGGGCTTCGTGGGCGGCAAGTTCTTCGCCATCGACCCCGGCCACTCGCTCGAGGGCAACGGCAAGTACCT
>CADBEF010000325.1 GCA_902793555.1 uncultured bacterium
CGGATCCTTCTCTATCGTCTCCGTACGGGCTGCACCTTCCAGCAGATAGGCCTCGACGGTCTCGCGGGGCACGTGATAGGTAAAGGTGAAGACGGAGTGTACCACACTACCCTTCCCGTCGCGCACGGCCGCGGTATCCACCGCGGCCGCTCCGCCCTCCGCGGACACGCGGACCGAGAGCTGGGCGTGGCCCCGCGTGAAGCCTTCGTGCACGAGGCGCCGGCAGCGCTCCTCGAGCGCCGCCAGCCCCGCCGGCAGCGCCACGGCGCAGTCGAACTGCTTGCGGTTGACGGACGAAAGCTCCGCCTCCGCGCGGAATCCGCCTTCGGCGGCGGCGCCCCGGCCGAAGCCGGTCATGGAAAGACAGGACATCGTGGAGCCTCCGTCGCTTCATGCCCGCCCGGCGCCGCGGCCGCGGCGTCGGGGGGATAATCAGTGCTTGAACGAGCGCTGGCCGGTGAAGACCATCGCGACGTCGTGCTCGTTGCAGCAGTCGATGACGTCCCAGTCGCGCAGCGCGCCGCCGGGCTGGACGATCGCCGTCACGCCCTCGCGGATGCCGACCTCGGCGCCGTCGCGGAACGGGAAGAACGCGTCGCATCGCGGAGCCCGCGATGCCGCCGTGCTCGGCCTTCGACATCTCGTCGACCTCGGCCTCTTTCTTCTTGCCGTCCTCCTCGCCGAACTTGCCGCGCAGCTCGTTGTAGGGGGTCTGCCATTTCTCCCACGCGAACCAGTCCGCGAGCTTGCGGTAGGCCTTGTCGCGCGCGATCTCCGCGACGCCGACGCGGTCCTGTTCGCCGGTGCCGATGCCGACCGTGCAGCCGTCCTTGACGTACAGGACGGAGTTGGAGGTGACGCCGGCCTCGACGAGCCAGCCGAACACGAGATCGTCCATCTCCTTCGCCGTGGGCTGGCGCGCGATCTTGTGGACGGAGCCGTCCTTGCGCGTCACTTCCGCGGGGAGGAAGTCCGCGCCCTTGCGCGCGAGCGGCGAGAAGGACCACTGCGCGACGAGGCCGCCGTCGATGAGCGACTTGAAGTCGACGAAGCGCTTGGCGGCGTATTCCGCGAGGCGCGCCATGTTGCCGATGCGCATCACGCGCAGGTTCTTCTTCTCGGCGAAGACGTCCATCACGCCGGGCGCGAACTCGGGCGCGACGACGACCTCGGCGTAGTTCTCGGCGATGAGCTTCGCGGTCTCCAGGTCGCACTCGCGGTTGAGCGCGATGCAGCCGCCGAACGCGGCGAGGCGGTCGGCCTTGTTCGCGCGGAAGTAGGCCTCGGCGAGCGTGGAGCCGAGCGCGACGCCGCAGGGGTTGTTGTGCTTGACGATGATCGCGCAGGGCTTGTCCTGCAGGTAGCGCAGGATGTTGAGCGCGTTGTCCGCGTCGGTGAGGTTGGTCTTGCCCGGGTGCTTGCCGGTCTGCAACAGCTCCGGCTCCGAGGCGAGCGGGTTGCCCGGGTCGATCGAGCGCACGTCGCCGAGCGCGAGGTTGCCGTTCACGAGCTTGTAGACGGCGGCCTCCTGGCCGGGGTTCTCGCCGTAGCGGAGGCCCTTGCGGACGCCGTCCACGACCCAGCCGACCTTCTCGTAGCGGAGGGTCTGGCGCGAGTCGCCGTCGATGAAGGAAATTTCCATCGCGGGCGTGAAATGGTCGTCCATGATGGTCTTGTAGGCTTGCTTGAGGTCGGGCATGGTGGGCTCCTGTGTGAAAGCGTCCGGTTTGGGGGAACGCCGGCAAAGGATAGCACACCCCGCCGCGCGAGTCCACACGAAACCGGAGCCGCGCCCGCGCTTGCTTTCGCGCGCGGAAGGGCGTATACTCCGCCGCCATTCCAAGCAACCCCAACCCCACTGACATGAAGACCAAGAAAGTCCGCAAAGTCGCCATCCTCACCGCAGGCGGCCTCGCCCCGTGCCTCTCCACCGCCATCGCCGCCCTCGTCGAGGAGTACACGAAGGTCGATCCGAAGATCCAGATCATCTGCTACGTCTCCGGCTACAAGGGGCTCCTC